>JACQRC010000088.1 GCA_016206665.1 Candidatus Omnitrophota bacterium
ATGCAGATGCGCTCGAGCCCGTAGGTGAGCTCGCAGGAGATGGGGTTGAGGTCCAGCCCCCCCACCTGCTGGAAGTAGGTAAACTGGGTGACCTCCAGGCTGTCGAGCCAGACCTCCCAGCCCAGCCCCCACGCGCCCAGCGTCGGCGATTCCCAGTCATCCTCGACAAACCGCAGGTCATGGTCGGCCACCCGGATGCCGACCGCCTCGAGGCTGTCGAGGTACTGCTGCAAGACATCATCCGGCGAGGGTTTGAGGATGACCTGGTATTGATAGTAGCGCTGCGCCCGCAGGGGATTCTGCGCATACCGGCCGTCGGTGGGGCGCCGCGACGGCTGCACATAGGCCGCGCGCCACGGCCGGGGGCCCAAGGCGCCAAAGAAGGTGGCCGGATGAAAAGTGCCCGCCCCCATCTCGATGTCGTAGGGTTGGAGGATGGCGCAGCCGCGCGCCATCCAGAATTCGTTGAGCCGGTGGATCAAACCCTGAAAGCTCAGCGTCTTCGTCGTCATCGCCGGACAGGCCCCACCGGCTCCATCGAAACCTCGAGGCTTCGGAACCGCTTGTCGATGTGGAATCCCAGGAACTCCTGCAGCACCGTGGCCAACTCCTCGCGGGTGATCGCCGTAAACTGCAGCCGCAGCAGCGCCGGCCACGACTCCCGCCCCATCTGCCGGATGGTGGCGATGGTCCCGCGCGTGATGAGCGGGGCCAGCGGTTCTTTTGCTCCGCAGCGGCCGCACAGCAGCCCGCCCTGCCGCGCGCTCAGGCGCGCCTCCCTACGGGTGGGTACCACGGTCGTGGGCAGCACGGCGCGGCAGCCCACGCAATCTTCGAGGCGGGGAAAGAAGCCTGAGGTGGCGAGCACCTTCACCTCGAACAGCCGCGACAACCGCTGCACATCTTCGATCGGTCCCAGGGAGCCGAGCGCATCCACGAGCAGTTGAAACAATTCGTGGTTGGGGTCATGCAATGAGGTCACCGCGTCGACTAACTCCGCCCAGTAGAGCGCGGTGGTCAAGGCAGCCAGCCGTTCGCGCAGCACCGGAAAGGACTCGACGAGGTCGCACTGGCTGATCAGCTGGAGGCTCGTCTGGCGTTTTTCGTAGAAGACGAGGTCGTTGAGGCCCAACGGCTCCAGGCGGCTGCCGTACCGACGGTAATCGGCCTTGATGCCTTTGATGAGGCCGTGCAGCTTGCCGAACTCCCGGCTGAAGGCCACGATGATGAGGCTGGTGTCGCCGAAATCCTGCCGGCGCAGGACCAGGGCCCGCGTCCGCTGAATCGCCACTTACGGGAGCTCTCGGTGGGCTCGACCTTTGGGCTCCGGCAGGACCGTGCCCATGGAGACGATGAACTTCAGCGCCTCTTCAATCGACATATCCACCGGGATGGTATCGCGTTTCGGAATCATCAGCACCGGTCCCGTCGCCGGATTGGGCGGCGTGGGAATGAGCACGATCACCAGCTCCTCGGTCGAGGCGCGTTTCAGCTCGCCCTGCGCGTCGCGCATGACGAAGGCCGGCGTGTACAGCCCCTTGCGCGGCCATTCGACCAACACGACACGCTGAAAGAAGCCCTTCGAATGCCCTAACAGGGCGTTCGCCATTTCCTTGATGGTCACGTAAATTTTGTTGATGAAGGGCGCGCGCTTCAGGAGCTGGTCGAGAAAGCTGAGCACGCCGCCGAGCACGAGGCTGCGCGCGCCGAAACCCACCGCCGTAATGCCGCCGACCAGCAGGACCAGGATGATCAGGCGCGTGATGAGCAGCAGTTGGTACCGGCTCAAGAAGGGCAGAACGAAACTGACCGCGCCGGCCGTCGGCACGAGGATCTTGGCGTTCAGGGTCGCCATGATCCAGAGCAGGATCCACCCTGTCAGCCACAGCGGCAGGACGACCAGGAGGCCCGCGATGAAGTTATTGCGGAAGCGCGTCAGCAAGGCGGGTGTGCGCGCGGCGCGGTCACGTTTGCTCGTCATCGGGGCATCAACTCCTTGAGGAGCCGGCGCTGGACCGCTTCCATGCGCCGGCGCTTGGTCCGTTCGTGGTCTTCGTACCCGGCCAGATGCAAGATGCCGTGAATGAGATAGAGGGCCAGCTCCTGGAGCGGCGTGTGGCCGTAGCGCCGGCAGACCCGCCGAGCCACGGAGGGACAGAGCACCACCTGTCCCAACCACGGCCGACGGCTGCGAGCTTCATCGGTGAGGTCAAAGGCGAGCACATCCGTGGAACCGCGGTGGCCGGTGTACCGACGGTTCAGGCGCGCCATCCGGCGCGCGTCGACGAAGGCGACCGACAGCTCGCCGGCCCCGGCGGGCAGCCCGGCCACGGCCGCAGCCCTACGGGCCACCCGGGCGACCCAACGCGGGTCAACGCGCAGCGTGCGCTGCAAATCGGCGATGAGGATTTTCATGCGTGGTTGCCGCGGGTCTCGTAGGCGCGGATGATCTCCTGCACCAGCTCGTGGCGAACCACATCCTCGCCGGAGAACTCGATGAAGGCGATGCCCTGGATCGGCCGGAGCAGCTGCTGGGCCTGGATGAGGCCTGAGAGCCGGTCGGAGGGCAGGTCGACCTGCGTGACATCGCCGGTGATCACGGTCTTCGAATCGAATCCCAGCCGCGTGAGAAACATCTTCATCTGCTCGGAGGTGGAGTTCTGCGCCTCATCCAGGATGATGAAGGAGTCATTCAGCGTCCGGCCGCGCATGTAGGCGAGGGGTGCCACTTCGATGATCCCCCGCTGGACGAAGCGCTGGATCTTGTCGATTTCCATCATGTCATAGAGGGCGTCGTAGAGCGGCCGCAGGTAGGGCGTGATCTTCTCGGTGAGATCGCCCGGCAGATAGCCGAGGCTCTCCCCGGCCTCCACCGCCGGCCGCGTCAGCACGATGCGCGACACCTCGCCTTTCGTCAGGGCGGAGACCGCCATGGCCATGGCCAAATGGGTTTTCCCGGTGCCGGCCGGGCCGATGCCGAAGACGATATCGTGGGTGCGGATCGCCTCAACATACCGCCTCTGCCCCGGCGTGCGCGGGGCGATGAACCGGTGCTTGGAGGGGACCGCAATTTGCTCGGCCTGCAACGGCGGCGGACCGGTCGCCAGCGTCTGCACGGCCTTGAGCGCGTACTCTAACTCCTGGCGGCGCACAGGCGCTCCGGAGCGCGCAATCGTCAGCAGCTCGTTGAGGACGCGGGCCGCCTTGGTGACCGGCGGCTCCTCCCCGCTGATCGTCAAGTCCTCGCCGCGGGCCACGATCCGCACGCCCAGCGCCTCCTCGACGCGTGTGAGGTGCTCGTCGTGGCGGCCGAACAGGTTGCGCGCCTCGTCGTCGTTATGGAGCTTGAGCGTTTTCTCCATGGTTACTTCTTGTACGTGTCTCCGTGGCGCATCCGGCGGGGTCGCGAGCCATCAGGAGCCGGCGGGATCTTCAGGACGAGACCGGCTCGGAGGTGATTGGGGTCCGGAATCTTCTCGCGGTTGGCTTCGTAGATGGCGCGCCACTGGTTCCCGTCGCCGTAAATCTCCGGACGGTTCGCGATCTTCCAGAGCGAATCGCCCTTCCGCACCCGGTAGCTGCTCACAGGGGCCGGCGCCGGCGTGGATGGCCAGGGAAACATGGAGGAGGCTGGAGCCGGCGCCTCGCCGGTGAAGGGCGCCACCGCACCGGTCGCAGCGCCGCGCTTCACGCGTCCGGCCCGCCCCGCCGCGCGCGGGGCAGGCAGGTCAATTTCCAGCTCATACAGCTCCCGGGAGGCGCTGCGGTCGGCCACCGGCGGTGCTGTGCCCACCAGATAGCCCCGGTTGCCCTGATGCAAATCCTGGTCGACGCGCTCCATCGTCGTCTGATGCAGCGAGGTGCGGCATCCGCCGAGCGTCCAGCCTGCCAAGGTCATCATGAGGCCCATCGTCAAATTGCGTCGTGTCATCACCGCGCCTCCTGTTGTCGAAGCTGCAATCCCAGTTCCCGCAGTTGCGTTTCACTCACCGACGCCGGCGCGCCCGTCACGGGACAGGCCGCCTTCTGTGTCTTGGGAAATGCGATGACGTCGCGAATGCTCTCCGCGCCCGTCAACATGGCCATCAACCGGTCCAACCCGATGGCGAAGCCGCCGTGCGGCGGCGCGCCATAATCGAGCGCGCGCAGCAAAAAACCGAAGCGGTTCTCCATCTCCTGCTCCGGCATGCCGAGCAGCCCTAACATCTTTCGTTGCAGCGCCGCCTGATGAATACGGATGCTGCCGCTGCCCAGCTCGGTGCCGTTTAAGACCAGGTCATACGCGCGCGCCCGAACCCGACCCAGCTCCTGGCCCTCGAGCAGCGGCAGGTCCTGCTCCTGCGGCGCGGTGAAGGGATGGTGCTCGGCCTCCCAGCGTTGCTCGGTTTGGCTGTAATGGAACCACGGAAAATCGGTGACCCACAGCAGCGCCAGGCCGGCGCCCCGACTTTTGTCGGGGCGCAAATCCGGCTTGTCGGTCTGGTATTGCGCCAGCGCTTCAGCATGGGTCAACCGAGGGAACGGGTAACTCACGGCCGCACCGGTCACCTGTTGAATGACGTGCGCGACCAACTCCTCACACAGCCCTAAAATCTCGGCTTCGTCCGTGAAGGAGATCTCCAGGTCCAGCTGGGTGAATTCCGGCTGGCGGTCGGCCCGCAAGTCCTCATCGCGGAAACAGCGCGCGATCTGAAAATATCGCTCGATGCCGCCGACCATCAGCAACTGCTTGAACAATTGGGGCGACTGCGGCAGGGCATAGCACTGTCCTGGATTCAGCCGTGAGGGCACGAGATAGTCGCGGGCGCCCTCCGGTGTCGACTTGGTGAGCAATGGCGTTTCGACTTCGAGAAAGCCGTGCGCGTCCAGAAAATTCCGTATGAGCTTCATGACGCGGTGGCGGGCGGCCAGCTTCGCGTAGGCCGACGGCCGGCGCAGATCCAGATACCGGTAGATGAGGCGCGTCTCCTCGCCCACCTCAGTCACATCCGCGATCTCGAACGGCGGCGTCTGGCTGTGGTTGAGGATGGCGAGCGACCGGGCCAAGAGCTCCACCTTGCCGGTGGCCATCTTCGGATTCTCGGTCGCCGCCGACCGGCGCTTCACCTCGCCGGTGACGGTGATCACATCCTCGCTGCGCAGCTCATCGGCCCCCGGGATCTTGCGGAAGAGGACCTGGGTCATGCCCTCGCGATCGCGCACGTCGATGAAGATGAGCTGCCCGTGGTCGCGACGCCGGTGGACCCACCCGCACAGCGTGGCCGTCTGGCCGGCGTGCTCCTCACGTAACCCGCCACAGCTGTGGGTACGTGTCACCCCACCACCGCCGTGTTGAGGCGCGCGGCCAGTCGGTCTACCGGAATCCGTTCCTGCGAACCGGTGCCCAGGTCTTTCAAGGTGACGGCGTGATCCTGTAACTCGGCTGCCCCTAACAGAGCCACATGGCGGAACCCGAGGCGGTCCGCGGTGCGCATCTGGCTCTTCAGCGATTTGCTCTCCGGGTCCCACTCGGCCACAACACCGTCGCGCCGCAACCGTGCGACCAGATCCCAGCCTGGCTGTTGCGAGGCCTCGCCGATGGTGACGACAAAGACACCGCCCGCCCGCCCCGCCCGCTTGGCGAAGCCTCGCGAAGCCGGCGGGGCCGCTGCCGCCTGGTGATGCTGGCGCGCCATCAGGCTCCGCTCGATGCCGATCGCGAAACCGACCGCGCCCAGATGCGGCCCGCCCAGCTCCTCGATGAGATGGTCATACCGCCCGCCGGCGCCTAACACGTCCTTGGCGCCGAGCGCATCGTGGGCGACCTCAAAGACGGTGCGGGTGTAGTAGTCGAGGCCGCGGACAAACTGCTGCGTGTCGTCGTATCCGACGCCGCTGCGCTTCAGCAGCGTCTTCACCGTGTCAAAATGGCGCCGGCACTCGGCGCAGACGGTGAGGACCGCGCCCCCCTCCCACGCGAGCGCTCGGCACCGGTCGACCTTGCAGTCGAGGACGCGGAAGACGTTGCGACTGAGCCGTTGCCGGCAATCGTCGCAGAGCTGTTGCGTCAGCGGGGTCAGGCGCTTGCGCAGCGCCGCGGCGCTGGCGTCTTTATCCTTCCGGCAGCCCAGCGTCGCAACGCCGATGCGATGGCCGGTGATCCCCCACTCGCGCAACAGATGATCGAGCAGGGCGATCACCTCGGCATCGACAAACGCGCTCTCGGTGCCCAGCGCCTCCACGCCCACCTGGTGAAACTGCCGCAGCCGCCCGGCTTGGGGCCGCTCGGCCCGGAACATGGCTCCGAGATAGTAGAGTTTGCTGAAGGGCGCGGTCTTGTCGAGGTGGTGCTCCAGATAGGCGCGGACCACCGAGGCGGTGGCCTCAGGCCGCAGGGCGATGGCTCGTCCGCCCCGGTCCTCGAAGACGTACATCTCCTTCTGCACGATGTCGGTCGTCTCCCCCACCGTTCGCTGAAAGAGGCTGACCTCTTCCAACAGCGGCGTGCGAATCTCCTGGTAATGGTACCGGGCGAAGAGCGCTCGGCTGGCGGCTTCGAGCGTTTGCCACTGGACACTCTCACCGGGCAGGATATCGGCGGTCCCGCGGAGGGCCTGGATGGTTGTGGTGGGGCTCATGGAAGGATCACCGTCAGCGACGGAGGCTGAGGATGTGCGGACCTATTTGATCTGGGCCTTCATCATGAGGCCCGGTTTGAAGACGACGACCTTCTTGGGTGGGACCGGAACTTCCTGGCCCGTGCGCGGATTGCGGCCGAGCCGGCCGCGGCGCTGGCGTACCTTGAAGACGCCAAAGTTGCGCAGCTCAATGGTTTCGCCCCGCTCGAGGCTGGCAACGATGTGGTCGAGGGTGCGCTGGACCACCTTCTTGACATCCACCTGCTTGACGCCGGTCTCGTTGGCGATCTTGAGGACAATGTCCTTTTTCGTCATCAGTTGGGCTCCGTCGCAGCCATGAGAAATTCGCTAAGTAACGTAGCAGATGGCAGTTACGCTGTCAAGTTATTTCACTTGGACGCTGCCTGGTCCCAGGAGGGCTTCCAGCGAGGCGACGAGGGAGGGGCTGGGGGCCACGGCAAACCGGCGGCCCAGCATGAGACGGACCGGCTCGCGCTGCTCAGGCGACAACATGGTGAGATACACGGGCAGGTTGCCGGGAGATTTCGCCAGCAGGACCTGGAGCTCACGCAGAAAGGTCTCCTCCACCTCCGGGCTGGCCACGCTGAGTTCCAAGATTTTGGCAAACTTCAACTTGGCCTGCTCGGCCGGAATCACTTCCTCGGCGATCAGCCGTGGCGCCTCGTCGCGCAGGCTCACGGTGCCCCGGACAAAGACGATGGCGTTGGGCCGCAGATGCTTGGAGGCTTCGGGGAAGGCCTTGGGAAAGACGAGCATCTCCACCCCCCCCTGCATATCCTCCAGCACGCAGATGGCCATCGCCTCATTCGTGCGCTTGGTGATCGTGTGCTTGACCTTGGTCAGCAGGCCCCCGATGATGAGTGCGCTATCGGAGGCTCGGCCGGCCAGGTCCGCGGTCGTGGTGTTGGCGTAGGTGGCGATGAGCGCTGCGTACCGGGCGAGCGGATGGCCGCTGATGTAGAAGCCTAACAGCTCCTTTTCATACAGGAGCCGTTGATGCTCCGGCCATTCTCGGACCGCTGGGCCCTCCGCCTGGGCCGGATGCAATGAGCTGTCCTCCGGCAGCGTGTCGAACAGCGAGAGCTGGCCGGTCGACCGGTCGGCCTGCGCGGTGCTGGCCACCTCCATCGCCCGCTCCAACTGAGCCATCAACTGTGCCCGGTGCGCGCCCAAGTTGTCCATGGTGCCTGATTTAATGAGGCTTTCGATGACCTTGCGGTTGACGAGCCGACTGTCGAGCCGCTCGCAGAAATCGAACAGACTCTTGAAGGAGCCGCCGAGCCTGCGCGCGGCCACGACCGCTTCGATGGCGCTGCGCCCGACATTCTTGATCGCGGCCAGGCCGAAGCGGATCGTGGATTCGACTCGCTGCGCTCGTGCTTCGACAAGCTCAGCACTTGCCCTGAGCGAGCCCCGCCACGGCGGGGCGAGTCGAAGGGGTCGTCCGCTCATCAGCGACGGTGAAGATGGCGAAGCTGCTGTTGACGTCCGGCGGGTTCACGGAGAAGCCCAGCCGCTGGGCCTCCTCGACATAGGCGACGACCTTGTCGGTGTTGCCCAGCTCGCTCGTCAGCAACGCCGTCATGAATTCGAGGGCGTAGTTCGCCTTGAGATACGCGGTGCGGTACGAGATCATGGCATACGCGGTGGAGTGGCTCTTGTTGAAGCCGTAGCCGGCGAAGTGCTCCATGAGGGCAAAAGTCTTCTCGGCGACGCGCTTGGCCACGCCCTGCTTCACGCAGCCGTCGAGGAAGCCCTGCCGCTCCCGCTCCATGACCTCGGCAATTTTCTTCCCCATCGCGCGCCGCAGCAAATCGGCCCGGGCGAGGCTGAAACCGGCCAGCTCATTGGCGATGTGCATGACCTGCTCCTGGTAGACCAGGATGCCGTGCG
Source organism: Candidatus Omnitrophota bacterium (assembly GCA_016206665.1). GTDB lineage: Bacteria > Omnitrophota > Gorgyraeia > Aquiviventales > JACQRC01 > JACQRC01. Next base: position 8,532 of record JACQRC010000088.1, read on the forward strand.
TCTCCTTGAGGATCGGCTCAAGCGCGGGATGGTCGTAGGTGAAGCGCTGCGCGCCTTGCTTGCGTTTGATGAAGTCGTCAAGCATGCCGGAGCCGATGGGCCCAGGTCGGTAGAGCGCCAGCAGGGCGACGAGGTCCTCGAATTGGGTGGGCTGCAATTTCTTGAGCAGATCGCGCATGCCGCTGCTTTCCAGTTGGAACACTCCCGTGGTCTCGGCGCTTGCCAGCAGCGCGTAGGTCGCCGGATCATCGAGGGGGATCGTATCGATGTTGAGCTTCAGAGCGCGCGTGGTCTGGAGGAGCTTGAGGGTCTCATCGATCACCGTCAGGGTGCGCAGTCCTAACAGGTCGATCTTCAAAATCTTGATGTGCTCGAGCGAGTTCATGTGGAAGCCGGTGGTGATCTGCCCGTCTGAGGTCTTGAAGAGCGGCATGTAGGCGGTGAGCGGCAAGTCGGCGATGGCGATGCCGGCCGCATGCGTCGAGGCGTGGCGCGTCAGGCCTTCGAGGACGCGGGAGATGTCGATGAGCTGGGTGATGGTGGCATTGTCTTTGTAGAGCCGGGCCAGCTCCGGGACCTCACCCAGCGCCCGGTTCAGGGTCATGTCGAGGGCGAACGGGATCATCTTGGCAATCTTGTCCACTTCGCCATACGAAATGCTCATGACCCGGCCCACGTCGCGCACCACGGCGCGCGCCTGCATCGTGCCGAAGGTGATGATCTGCGCCACGTGGTCGGCGCCATACTTCTTCACGACGTAGTCGATGACCTCATCCCGCCGCTCGAAGCAGAAGTCGATGTCGATATCCGGCAGCGAGACGCGTTGCGGGTTCAAAAACCGCTCGAAGATGAGACCGTACTTCAGCGGATCGATGTCGGTGATGCCGAGGGCGTAACTGACGAGGCTGCCTGCGGCCGAGCCGCGCCCCGGGCCCACGGGAATGCCGCGCGACTTCGCAAAATGGACGAAGTCCCAGACGATCAGGAAATAACTGGTGTAGCCGGCGCCCTCGATGACCTTGAGCTCCTGTTCGAGGCGCTGGAGCGCGGCATACTCAACCGTGTTGCCGTATCGCTCTTTGAGGCCGGCCTGGCACAGGTCATGGAGGTAGGCCGCCTGCGTCTGCTCCGCCGGCGGGTCGAACCGGGGCATGTGGGCCTGTTTGAAGTCGAGCTCCAAATTGCACCGCTCGGCGATGAGGAGGGTATGGGCGATCGCCTCGGGATGCTCGCGGAACCGCTCCTTCATCTCCTCGGCCGATTTGAGGTAGAACTCCCCCGGCTCGTAGCGCATCCGGTTCGGATTGTCGAGTGTCGTCTGGGTCTGGATGGCGATGAGCGCGTCGTGCGCCTTCCAGTGCTCCTTGAGCAGATAGTGGACGTCGTTGGTGGCGACGATGGGCAGGGCCAACTCACGGCCGAGCGCGAGCAGCGCTTCGCGCACCTTCGTTTCAGCCGGCATGCCGTGGTCGTGGAGTTCCAGATAGAAGTTGTCGCGGCCCAGGATCTCGGCGAACTCGCCGGCCGCGCGCCGCGCCTGCTCGTGCTGGTCCTGCATCAGATGCACGTTGACCACGCCGCGCAGGCAGCCGGACAATCCGAACAACCCCTTGGCATGCTGGGCGAGGCTCTCCTTGTCGATGCGGGGCTTGTAGTAGAAGCCTTCCAGGTAGCCGAGGGTGACCAGCTTGAGGAGGTTCCGGTACCCCTCTTCATCGCGCGCCAGCAAGGTCATGTGCTGGGTCGGCTCTTTGCCATCCCCGGTCGCGGTGCGGTCGAACCGGCTGCGCGGAGCGACGTAGATTTCCACGCCGATGATCGGCTTGATGCCCGCCTTCATGCAGGTCTCGTAGAACTCGATCGCGCCGAAGAGATTGCCGTGGTCGGTCATCGCCAGCGCCGGCATCCGCAGTTCCACCGCTTTCTGGACGAGCTCGGGAATGCGGCAGGCGCCATCGAGGAGGGAGTATTGGGTGTGGAGGTGGAGATGAACGAAATCAGAGTGAAGGGAGCTCATCGTGCCGTCCTGGGTCCTACGTTACGCGTAGGAATGATGCTACTGAGTATAGAACGGCCTCGGCCAAAACGCAAGTCGCAGGTTGAGTGGCGCTATTCCCATTCGATCGTCGCGGGGGGTTTGGAGCTGATGTCGTACACGACCCGGTTCACCCCTTTGACTTCATTGATGATCCGGTTGGAGACGCGCTCGAGCAGCTCCGCCGGCAGGCGGGCCCAGTCGGCGGTCATGCCGTCAACGCTGGTGACGGCCCGCAGGACGATCGTGTGCTCGTAGGTCCGCTCATCCCCCATGACGCCAACACTCTTGACCGGCAGCAGCACGGCGAAGGCCTGCCACACCTGGTCGTACCAGCCGCTGCGACGCAGCTCCTCGATGAAGCGCCTGTCAGCCTCCTGCAGCATCCTCAGCCGTTCTTCAGTGATCTCGCCCAGGATCCGGACCGCCAGCCCAGGTCCCGGGAAGGGGTGGCGGCCGAGGATCGCCTCCGGCAGGCCTAACAGTTTCCCGACGGCGCGCACCTCATCCTTGAACAGCTCCTTCAGCGGTTCGAGCAGTTGCAGCTGCATCTCCTGCGGGAGCCCGCCGACGTTGTGATGCGTCTTGATGGTGGCCGACGGCCCGCCGAAGACGGAGCGGCTCTCGATCACATCGGGATAGAGCGTGCCCTGCGCGAGCAACGCGGCCCCGCGGATCTTCTTCGCTTCCTCCTCGAACACGCGCACGAAGACCTCGCCGATGATCTTGCGCTTCTGCTCCGGATCCGTCACCCCGCGCAGCCGGTCGAGGAATCGGCCTCCGGCATCGACCGCGTCGACCACAAAGTGGAACTTGCCGACAAAGGTGCCGATGACCTCTTCCCGCTCGCCCTTCCGCAGCAGGCCGTTGTCGATGAAGATGCAGGTCAGCTGGTCGCCGATGGCCTGATGCACTAACAGGGCGGCGACCGATGAATCGACGCCGCCGCTCAAGCCTAACACCACCTTCGCCGTGCCCACACGGCTGCGGATCTGCTCGACACTCGCTTCGATGAAGGACTGCATCGTCCATTGCCCGGTGCAGCCGCAGACGTTGTAGAGGAAGTTCTTGAGGAGGACCGCGCCGCCTTCGGTGTGAGCGACCTCAGGGTGGAACTGCAACCCGTACAGCTTGCGGCCGGGATCGCCCATGACGGCGATGGGTGTCGAGTCCGTGTGGGCGAGCGCGCGAAAGCCCGGCGGCGGCTTCGTGACGCTGTCCCCGTGGCTCATCCATCCGACAAACCGTCGCGGTGAGCCGTTGAAGAGCGCATCGGCCGCGTCGATCCGCACGACCGACTTGCCGTATTCGCGTTCGGTGGCGGCGGTCACATGGCCTCCCAATTGCTGCGCCATGAGTTGCATGCCGTAGCAGATGCCCAGGGTGGGCACGCCGAGATGGAAGAGCCGAGCGTCGGCCTGGGGGGCGCGGGCATCATAGACGCTGGCCGGTCCGCCGGACAGAATCAGCCCCGATGGGGCGAGGCGGCGAATCTCATCGATGGACAGCGTAGGCGGGGCGATGCGGCAAAAGACGGAGAGCTCCCGCACCCGGCGGGCGATGAGCTGGGTGTACTGCGAACCGTAATCGAGAATCAGGATCAGTTCATCCGACATGCGATGGCTCCCGGACGGCTGCGCCGGGGATGCGGCTACTAAGGGGTGGCGGCCGGCTCGCCGGCTGTGGCCGCCGCCGGCACATCCGGCGGCGTCATCTCGGTGACCGCGTACCCCTTGGGGACCACGAACAGCGAGGCTGGTTGGGTCGTATGGATCTCGGCCCGGGTGAAGGTTTCGATGTGGACGATCTCGGTGCCCGGCGCGCGTGACTCCCACATGACGCGCTTCAGGCGCCGGTCGCCGGCGGAGAACCAGAACTCCCACTGCGCGCCACGCTCGCGATGGGTGTAGACGGCATAGTCTCTGCCCTCGAAGGTCCGCGAGCCGGCGGGCGACAGTTTGCGCCCCAGCCGCGTCACGTCCTCGGGGGTGAAGAGCGGGCTGTACGTGTCCATCAGCCTCTCCGGCACCGGCTCATCGAAGAGGCGCCGGTCATAGTGCAGGGCCTGCTTGGCGTTTGGTGTCAGGCTATAGGCCTCGCCATCGATGAGCAGCAGCACTTGATTGGTCGAGGCCAGCTGCTCACGCCGGGTCAGGAAATCACCGATCCAGGTGCGCCGCAGCTCAATGTAGTCCTGATTGATGCCCGGCCCATCGTGGTGGAGCGTGGTTTCATAGAAGAGTCCTGGGGGAAAGAACTGCTTGTACCACTCCAAGGCGACCTTGCGCTCGGCCGCAGCCGTTGACGACAACGTCACGGCCGCCGCGACAGCCAGCGCCAACAAGAGGATGCGCCTCACTACTTCCCCATTCCCACCCGCTGGGTGCGCTGAAAGAGCTTGCCTTCGGTTTGGATCGAGGGGGCGATGATCAATTCCGTCAACTGGAGATCCCGGATCGTTTTGGCGCCCACGTTGCCCATGCAGGTCTGGAGCGCTCCCATCAGATTCTGCGAGCCGTCGTCGAGGCGGGCCGGCCCGAAGAGGATTTCCTCCAGGCTGCCGGTCGTGCCGACATGAATCCGCGTGCCGCGCGGCAGATTCGAGTGCGGTGTCGCCATTCCCCAGTGGTAACCGCGGCCGGGCGCTTCCTTGGCGCGCGCGAAGGCCGAGCCGACCATCACGGCGTCCGACCCGCAGGCGAAGGCCTTGCAGATGTCGCCGCCGGTGCGCATGCCGCCATCCGTGATGATGGGCACATATTTGCCGGTCTTCTTGAAAAAGAAATCCCGCGCCGCGCTCGCATCGATGGTGGCGGTCACCTGCGGCACACCGATACCCAACACGCCGCGCGTGGTGCAGGCGGCGCCCGGGCCGATGCCGATCAGCATGGCCGAGGGACCGGTCTCCATCAGCTCCAGCGTCGTCTCATACGAGACGGTGTTGCCGACGATGACCGGGATCTTCATTTGCTTGTGGAAGGCGACAAAGTCGAGGGCCTGGTACGCCTTGGCCAAATGGCGCACGGTGACGACGGTCGATTGCACGAGAAAGAGGTCGCAGCCCGCCTCCTGGGCGATGGCGCCGTAGCGCACCGCCTTCTGCGGAATCGCGCTGACCGCGCACGGCACCTTCGCCTGCTTGATCTCCCCGATGCGTTTGGAGATCAGACTTTCGTTGATGGGTTGTTCGTAGAGTTTTTGGAGGAGTTTGGTGGCTTCCTCATCGGAGGCCTTGGCGATCTGGTCGAGGACCTCCTCCGGATGCTCGTAGCGTGTTTGGACGCCCTCGAGATTCAGGACAGCGAGGCCGCCCAGCCTGCCCATGGCGATGGCAAATTTGACGTCGGATACGCCGTCCATGGCAGAAGCCATGATCGGCACGGGAAACCGTTTGCCGTCGAGCTGCCAGGAGGTGTCCACTTCGGGGGGATTGATCGTGATGGAGCCGGGCACGAGCGCGATCTCATCGAAGCCATAGCAGCGCCGGGCGCGCCGCCCAATCCCAATCCATTCAGCCATGGCGTCTCCTCATCTATTAAGGCAAAATTCAAAAGGCAAAAGGTAAAAGTGCAAGGTAAAAGTCAAAAGCGTTGACGTATTCACGACGTCTAAAATTTTGCCTTTTGACTTGTACTTTTGACTTTTTCCTTTTGCCTTTGGCCTTTCTTCTAAGTGGAGGCTATCCTACCCACCCATGCAGGGATTGTCAATAAAACAACAGCCCCTGCGGAAGGTCGTTTCCGCAGGGGCCGCCTCACTCACGCACGCTGGCCGAGGTTCGCTCGGCCAGCGTGGGCATCTCATTTGATAATCGCCAGGATGTCGTCGGCGTTGACGATCAGGTACTCCTGGTCGTCAATCCGCACTTCATTCCCGGAGAACTTGCTGTAGATGATGCGGTCGCCGGCTTTGACCTCCGGGGCGACCGTTCTGCCATTGTCTAACGTCTTACCGGAACCGACGGCGATCACCTTGCCCTCCTGCGGCTTCTCTTTGGCCGTGTCAGGCAGGTAGATGCCGCCCTTGGTCCGCTCACCGCTCTCCAGCGGCTCCACGATCACCTTGTCGCCGATCGGCTTGAGGCTGGTGGCTTTCCATTCCGCAGTTTTCGTCGGCATGGTTAAAACTCCCCGCCGCCGTAGCCGCCGCCACCGTGCGGAGGCCCGCCGGCCGGCGCCTTTTCCTTCTCCGGAATCTCGGTGACGATCGCTTCGGTCGTCAGCAGCAACGCCGCGATCGAGGCGGCGTTCTGGAGGGCGGAACGGGTGACCTTGGTCGGGTCGATGATCCCGGCTGAGAACATGTCGACATACTTCTCCGCCTCGCAGTCGAAGCCGGTGTTGCCGGACTTGCCCTTGACCTCCTGGACGACGACCGAGCCTTCGTGACCGGCGTTCTGGACCAGCATGCGCAGCGGCTCTTCGAGCGCGCGCTTGACAATCTCAACACCCGTCGCTTCATCGCCCTTCAGATTCAGTTTATCGAGGGCCGGGATGCAGCGCACTAACGCCACCCCACCGCCGGGGACGATGCCCTCTTCGACGGCCGCGCGGGTCGCATGCAGCGCATCCTCGACGCGGGCCTTCTTCTCCTTCATCTCGGTCTCGGTCGCGGCGCCCACGTTGATCTGGGCCACCCCGCCCGCGAGCTTGGCCAGCCGCTCCTGGAGCTTCTCGCGGTCGTAGTCCGAGTCGG
>JACQRC010000095.1 GCA_016206665.1 Candidatus Omnitrophota bacterium
CCTCAATGATGCTCATGGTTCGACTCCCGATGGGTCATGGTTCGACTCCCTTCGGTCGCTCACCATGACCCTGAGCGAGCGACGAACGGAGTGAGGAGCGCGTCGTGGATTCGACTCGCTGCGGCTCGCTCACCACGATGCTGAGCGAGGCGGAGCCGAGTCGAAGCATCGAATGGGTCACTGGACTGTCACCTTGCCTTCCAGTTCTTCGACGCTGCGCCGCACGATCTCATCCGAGAGGACCCGCACCTGCTGCGCATAACAGGCGAGCAGGGTCTTATCGCATAAAACATTGATCAGCCTGGGCGTTCCGCCCGAGTAGCGAAAGATCTCCTCCAGCGCCTCATCGGTGATCGTCAGGCTCCCATCCGAACCAGCGACCTGCAGCCGATGCTCCAGATAGGGCCGCAACTCGTCACGCGCCAGCGGCGGGATGTGAAACCGGACCGCGATGCGCTGCCGCAGTTGGGCCAGCTCAGGCACCTTCAATTTGTCCCGCAGCTCCGGCTGGCCCACTAACACGAGCTGCAGCAGCTTCTCCTTATCGGTCTCGAGATTCGAGAGCAGTCGCAGCGACTCCAGCAATCGATGAGAGAGGTTCTGCGCCTCATCGATGATGACGACCGTATTGTTGCCGATCATCAACTGCTCGAGCATGAACGCGTTGAGTTGCTGGAGCAGGGCCAGCTTCGAACTGCGCTGGCGAGGCGTCAGGCCGAAATCCTGGAGGATCGACTGGAGAATCTGCAGCTCGGGCAGGTCCGGGTTGATGACAAAGGCCGTCTTGATGTTGCTGTCGAGCTCCCGCAGCAGCGCACGGCACAGCGTGGTCTTGCCGGTGCCGATCTCGCCGGTGATCTCGATGAAGCCTTTGCGCTCCTTGATGCCGTAGACCAGGGAGGTCAGCGCTTCGCGATGATTGGGGGTGAGGTAGAGGAAGGCGGGATCGGCCGTGACACTGAAGGGATTTTCGCGCAGTCCGAAGAATTGCAGATACATCCCTGGCCCTCGTTGGCGCCATTATAGCACGGCCTTGATAGCGTCAAGAAGGAAAATCAGAGCGGGAAGGTATCGCGGCGGAACTCCGGATCGCGACGGGAAAGCGCCTGGACCAGAGCACCCAGCCGCTCCTTGAGGTCCGGTGTGGGGCTTTTGAGCCAGGCCGAATAACAGTCGAGCAGCTCGTCTTGCAGCTGCTGGAGATCCACGTCACCCAACAGCCGGTCAACATCGGCGGTGGTCGTGCGTTCGCGGAACTGGAAATAGGTCTCGCGCGTATGCGTGAGCAGGTCCGAATAGATCTCGAACCGTGAGGAGAGTTTGCCCAGCACCGCGCTCGTGGCGCTGAGTTTGTGGCTGAGCTGGCGGTGGTACGTGGCGGCGAACTGGTAGTAGGTTTTGCCGTGGCCGGTGTGGCAGCCACGATCGCGCACGAACCAATGGGGCGAGGCATTGCCGAGATTGTGGAACAGGCCCAGGCTGACCAGCAGATGGTCTGCATTGGTCCGGTAGAGCAGGTATTTCAGATACAGGTCATCCTTGGCCTGTTCCGCGGCGTGGAAGACATCCTGATCCCGCGGGGAGACGTACTGCTCGCACAGGCTCAGGAATTGGGGGTCGGTGATCGAGGCCAGCAGATGAGCGAGGTAGACGGTGACGTCTTCGTCACAGGCTTCACCGGCCGACGGCAGCCCCATCTGGAGCCGCGACTCCAGCAAACACTGGGTCAGATAGCCGGTGGCCGAGGTCGAACGGTTTCGCTGCAGGTCGAAATATCGGTCCGCCACGCGCGCCTCCCCCGGGAACCGCTTCGCGGCGGAGGAAGCGTCACAGGCGAATGACCCAGTGCCACACCAGGGCCACGGTCAACCCGATGACCACGCCGAGAAGCCGGTCTTGCGCTTGTTGAGGATCGACCCACGGGAACCGCGACACGGAAGCCTCCGACGACGATATCGGAGCCATTATAGCGGCGCACCCCGCGAGCCGTCAATGATAATCTCCAAAAAAACCAGGCTGCCCTACGGGACGCAGGGCAGCCTGGCAGAGTTCAGGTTCCCGCTATCGGTTAGCGAGCGGGTACCAGCCGTCGAACGCCCAGATAGAGCGCGACGAGGATCAAGGGAAGCCGGTAGCCCTCGAGCGGGAAAAACAGCCCGATGACCGCACCGACCACCATGCCTAACACGATATCCAAGTGACGGTCCTTCATGGTGTTTCACCTCCTTCAAGAAGCTCCTGTGGGTTGTGGGGTTACCTGTACCCACCAACCTCCTTGAGGGGTTCAACACGAATGCCTGGCCTTGCCCTGCCCCTCACCCAGTGGCGTACCACGCCCTAGTCTGGGTCTACCAGACACTCCAATAGCAACTATAGCATATCAGGACTAAAATTGCAAGGTGAAGTTATCTATCACATCTAACAACAATCAGTTATGGAAAAAAATTATCTCAAATCTGCAGCGCTAAAGGTCAAATGGCCATTTCCAGCCTCTGAGGCATAGTTAAACCTTTTATTTATATAATGTTACAATGGTATCTGTAACGTGATTATTTACTTGACGTACGGGTAGTTTTGGTCGAAGGCTTGTTTGAAGTCGAAGACGCCGGCGAAATCCTCTTTGCGGTCCTCAGGGGTCTTGCGGAGCAGTCCCGCATCGACCATGTTGAAGACGATCTCACCGATATCATCGGTCGACCGGATGCCCCAGTTGTCGAGCACGCTGCGGGCGAGCGGGCCGTACTGATCGATGGCATAGTCGCGCACCTGCGCGGAGAGCTCAGCGCCGCTCACATGACGCGCTTCACCGAGGCGGTCGAGCAGGGCATGCAAAGCGGCCATGACGAAGGAGTAGGCTTCCAGCGCATAGCGCCGGTCTTTCGCCCGGACACGCTCGAGCGTCTCGAGGAACTTGGAAATATCCTCCATGGACTACGTCGGCAGCACGTGGGCGAGGGCGTTGTCGAGGAAGGCGTTGAGGAGCTTGCGGTGCTCGTCGGGAAGCTGGGTAAATTCCATCCCGATTTCGTAGAGGTCGCTGTGGGCGATCTTCTGGCTCCAGGCGACCCGGCCGAGCGTCTGGAGCGGATGGCTGGCCCGGAACAGAGGCACCTCGACGAGGAATTCCGAGGCGGTGGGGAAGAATTCATGGGAGATGAACCGGACGCCGCTCACGCTGACATCCTTGGTGAGCGTATCGGCGTACTGGGACGTGCCCTTATGGTGGTAGCGCAGCGGCAAATGCGAGAAGAGGCGAGGATGGCGACGGCGTTCAGTGACCACGGCATGCACCCCTGGGTACTACGCGGCCAAGACGCCGCGCGCGATAGCGCTTCCTGGAAGCGCTTCCCTCAAAGCATACCATGGAAGCGGGGGCCTGTCAAGCCAGGATGAAAATATTGTGCGCAGGGGGGAAAGCCTTGACCCGTTCCGACGGCCATGATATGATACGACACATTCAGCGTCGAGAAAACGCGTTTCCGCTCGTGAACCATGTGGTACCCACCCGTAGGGAGGTGAAGCATGGCTGATGAACAGGCGGCTGCGCCCGCTCCAGCGCCGGCGGGTGCCGCTGCGGCGGTGCCGGCGGCCAAGGCGCAGCGTCCCACGAACTGTGCCCAATGTAACAAGCGGCTGAGCCGCAAGGCGTGGTATTTCCGCAACGGCAAATATTTCTGCACCAAGCGCTGTTGGAAGGATGCGGTGGCTGCCCAGGCGGAGAAGGCCCAAGGGGGAGCCGCGGCGTAGGCCGGCATGACGTCATCCGCGTGTCTCTTTTGCCGCATCGCACAGCACGATGTGCCGGCCGCCATCGTCCTGGAGGAGCCGGCGCTCGTCGCGTTCAAGGACATCCATCCGCAAGCGCCCACCCACCTCGTCATCATTCCCCGTGAGCATCTGGCCCGCGTCTCGGATGCCTCGACGGGCCACGCCGCATTGCTCGGTGGGCTCCTGCTGGCCGCGAACCGGTTAGCCCAGCAACTGCAGCTGCAGGACGGCTACCGGCTCGTCATCAACTGCGGGCCACAGGCCGGGCAGACCGTCGACCACCTGCATCTGCATCTCTTGGGCGGCCGCGCCATGCGCTGGCCGCCAGGGTAGCATGGCCGACCTTCGTCCGGAGCGGCGCAGATCACGGCGAATCCTGCGCACCGTGCCCGTCCGCATCGGGCTCGGGACGGAGGAACTCACCGCAGAATCGATCGACCTGAGTGTCGCCGGCGTGTACTGCCGGGTCACGAAGCGCGTGCCGGTGATGACCAAGGTGCAGATTGTACTCATTCTGCCCGGCGGTCATCGTGGGCCGGAACCGGTGCGGGTGAGCTGCGCTGGCGTGGTGGTGCGTGCCGAAGCCGCCGCGGTTCCCGGGGACAACGGTCCGCCGTACCGGATCGCCATCTTCTTCACCGAACTGGCCTCCGCGGATCGCGACACGCTGACGGCGTTTGTCGATGAGTCGCCCGCGTGAGCCTCTGGTGGGTCGCCGGAGCCGGCGCGGCGCTCTATCTGTGGTGGTGGACTACCTACGCTTCCTACCGGATTCTCCATCCCAACCGTTCTGGATCGCCGCTGCCTGCTGAAGGATGGGCGGGCACGGTCGAAGCGCGGACCGTGCACACCCACGATGGCTTTCCCCTTCCGTACTGGCTCATCCATCCGCCGCAGCCCAAGGGACTGCTGATTACCTGCCATGGCTACTGGGGCTCGAAGATCCAGGCGGTGCCGGTGGCGCAGCCGCTGGTGCGCGCCGGCTATGCCGTGATCCTCTGGGATCTGCGGGGGCACGGGGAGCATCCCGGCCGGGCGTGCACCTGGGGCAGGGATGAGGTCAAGGACCTGCTGCGGCTCCTGGAACAGCTGCAGCGAGACCCGGTCTTCGGCGCGCTGCCCGTCGGTGTGCTCGGCTATTCGATGGGCGCCGCGGTGGCGCTGCTGACGCTGGCGCAGACGACACGACTGCGCGCCGCCATCGTCGATTCGACCTACGCCCATGTCGGGCCGCTCATCCGACGGTACTTCCGCCGCGTCCGCCGCCTGCCGGATTGGCCGTTCGGCCATCTGGCCTGCCTGGGCGTGGCGTGGCGGCTGCGACTGCCGCTGGAGCGTTTTGATCCGCTCACAGCCATTCCATCCACGGAGCCGCGGCCGCTCTTCCTGATTCATGGCGACGCGGACCGTTCGGTGCCGGTCGCCGAGGCTTGGGCCATCTGTCAGGCCTGGCGCGGACCGAAGGCCTTCTGGCGGATGGCCAGCGCCGATCACATGCAGATGCAGGAACGGTACCGGGAGGCGTATGAACGCAAGATCATCGCTTTCCTTGATCGTCACCTTGCGAGCGGCGCGCCATTCGTGGTATGATTCGCAGGATATGCGGCGTCCTCTCTGTATCGCGCACCGTGGCGCCTCAAGGTCGGCGCCTGAAAACACGCTGCCCGCCTTCCACCGGGCCCTCCGCGACGGGGCGGATGCGATTGAGTTGGATGTGCGGCTGACCCGGGACGAGCGGGTGGTGGTGGTGCATGATGAACGGTTGGAGCGCACCACGAACGGCGGCGGTTGGGTGCATCGCCACACACGGCGGCAGCTCTCCGCGCTGGATGCCGGTGTGTGGTTTGCGCCGGCCTATCGGGGCACGCGCATCCCCACCCTGACGGAGGTCCTGCGACTCGTGCACGGACGCGCCACGCTTCACATCGAGCTCAAACCCAGAGCAGGCCATGCCCGGCGCCTGGCCTCGCAGCTCCTCGCTGTGCTGCGACGCGGCCGGGCGCTCTCGTCGGTCGTGCTCGCCTCGTTCGACCTGCAGGCGCTGAGGGCGTGTCGCGCGCTCCACGCCACCATCCCGCTCGCCGTCCTCTGCAGCCGGCATCCTGCCGTCGCCCTCCGGGCGGCCCGGCGGTTGCGGGCCGCCGCCTTCCATCCGCACTGGTCGTTGGTGACTCCGCGGCTCGTGCGTGACTGTCATGCGCTGGGCCTGCGGGTCCATCCGTGGACGGTTGATGCCTCGCGCCGCATGCGGCAGTTGTTAGGGTGGGGCGTGGACGGTGTGTGCACCAACGACCCCGTCCGCCTGCGGCGCATCATTCGGACCCGTACGCGATGACGGAAGCCTCCCTGCCCGGCCCGCACGACAAGATCCAGCTCCTGCGACGCATTGAGCTCTTCGCCTCGCTCAACGATGCGCAATTGGAGATCGTCGCCAAGGCGACCCGCCTCGTGGAGTTCAAAAAGGAAGAGGTGATCTACCGCGAAGGGGACCAGGCGGACGCGCTCTACATCGTCGTATCCGGACGGCTCAAGGTCTTCACGCAATCCGACGGCCGCGAGAAGGTCTACACCTTCCTGCACAAGGGAGATTCCTTTGGCGAGATCTCCCTGCTGACCGGGGAGACGCACTCGGCGACGGTGAAGGCACAGAATGACGCCCTCGTGCTGGAGCTGGCCAAGGCCGATTTTGAAGAGGTGATCAACCGGATCCCGGCCCTGGTGCTGTATCTGAGCCGGGTGCTGTCGAAGCGGTTGCGCAGCAAGGAGGGCCGGTCCGGCGAATTCAGCGAGGGTACGATCATTGCCGTCTACAGCGCGGCCAAGGAGGTGGGGCGGACGCTCTTCGCCGTGAGCCTCGCGGCGAGTCTGCGGCGGGAGACGCACCGCGAAGTCGTCCTTCTCGACATGAGCCCGCAGGGCGGCGAGATCGCCGCCTGGATGCGCCATCCCACACGGCCGGCGCTCAAGACGCAGGATCCCAATCTGCTGTTCAGCGGCGGCGTCATCGAGCAGGAGATGCAGCCCACCAACTTTGGCTTCAAGCTCCTCAGCGTCGGCCACACCATCGGCCAGGAGGCGGAGGAGCGGTTGGTGGCGCCGTTGCTGACGTACCTCACCGATAGCGTCGCGTACGTCCTGATCGATTTGCCGACGGAGGTGGACTCGGCCGTCTTCAAGGCCCTGACCCAGTCCGACATCATCTATCTGGTCACCGACACGCAGCGGGAGCACCTGCTGCGGACCCAGGCCTTGTACGGCCGGCTGGATGGGGCGGTGGCCCAGGCCGCGGAGAAGATTAAGATCGTCGTGAATCTGCGCGGCAGCACCGAAACCGAGACGACCCTGGCCGACGAAGAAGCGCTGTTAGAGCATCCCATCGCCTACGTCATGCCACGCATCTCGGCCTTGGATGCGGCGGTCCAGCCGGAAGGGCTGCAGGCGATGCTGGACCAGCCGACCTCGCTCTTTGCGGTCAAGGTCCGCCGTCTGGCCCGCGCCGTCGGCAACGTGCAGGTCGGTCTCGCCCTCGGGAGCGGCGCCGCCCTCGGTCTCGCGCATATCGGCGTCCTCAAGGTGCTCGAACGGGAAAAGATTCCCATCGACATCGTCGCCGGCACCAGCATGGGCGCGCTCATCGCCGCGATGTGGACGTCGGGCAGGTCGGCCCGCGATCTGGAAGCCCTGGCCCGCCGGTTTCAACATCCGGCCAATCTGCTCTCCCTGCTCGATATAGGATTTCTCCTGCCGTTGCAAGGCTTCCAGCGCGGCCACGGCGTCATGCAATTTCTGCGCAAGGATTTGGGCACGAAAACCTTCGCCGATACGTGGGTGCCGTTGAAGATCATCGCCTCCAACCCCTGGACGCGCGAGCAGGTGGTATTTGAGGAAGGCCGGCTGATCGATGCGGTGCGGGCCTCGATCGCCATTCCGGGCGTCTTCTACCCGGTGCAACGCCTCGATGATGTGCTGGCCGACGGGGGGGTGGTCAACCCGGTGCCGGTGAGCGTGCTGCGCAAGGCCGGGGCCCGTCGGGTGATCGCCATCAATTGCTTTCCCACGTCGGCCGAGACGGCGCGGTATGTGCGCGAGCGGCGCAAGGCGCATCAGGAAGAGGAGCGGCAGCTCTCCCAACGCTCCTTTCCCGTCCGGGCGGCGCACTGGCTTAAGCATCAGGTGATGCGGGGGATCTCGCCATCCATTTTGGACGTCCTCGTGCGCTCCATGCAGATGATGGAGCATGAGATTGCGGAGGTTGCCTGCCAGGAGGCGGATGTGACGATTCGGCCGACCCTGCCCGACGCGGACTGGATGGAGTTCTACCATCCCGACAAGTTTATCCAGCGCGGCGAACAGGTGACGGAGCAGATGCTGCCGCGCATCCGTGAGCTGATCGCGTGAGCAGGCCTGTGGTGTTTGACAAGGCGCAGGCGGCTTGTTACGATACCGAGGACGGTCAGGAGTCCTGAGACGATGGGCAGAGAGGTGGTCATCATCGACGGTGTGCGCACGCCGCAGGGGCTGTTTGGCGGCTCGCTGCGCACCGTGCCGGCGCAGCAGTTAGGCCGGACGGTGGTGCGGGCCCTCGTGGAACGCGCCCGGATCGACCCGGCAGCGATCAACGAGGTGATCTTCGGCTGTGTCGGGCAATACTCTGACGCGCCGAATATCGCCCGCGTGATTGCGCTGCTCGCCGGCATCCCGAAGGCGGTGCCGGGATTCACCGTCCAGCGCAACTGCGCCTCCGGCCTGCAGGCGATCGTGAACGGCTATCAGTCGATTCAGGTCGGCGACAGCGACGTCATCGTGGCCGGCGGCACCGAATCGATGAGCATGGCCCCCTTCGTCAATCGCGACCTGCGGTTTGGCAAATTCCTGCGCCACTCGACGATGATCGACGCGGTCTGGGAGGGCCTGACCGACCCGATCTGCGGCCAGCTGATGGGCCTGACGGCCGAGAATCTCGTGGAAGAGTTCAAGATCACGCGCGAGGAGCAGGACAAGTTTGCGGTCCTCAGCCATTCGCGCGCCTTCCGCGCCACGCGGGAGGGCCGGTTCAAGGACGAGATCATCCCGGTCACCGTTGAGAAAAAGGCCCGCGGCAAGCCGGTGCCGCCCGAAACGATCACGCAGGATGAAGGGCCGAACATCGGGCTGACCGAGCAGCTCCTGGCCCAGTATCCCACCGTCTTCAAAGAGCACGGGACCGTGACCCCGGGCAACGCCTGCACCAACGCCGATGGCGCCGCGTGCGTGCTGATGATGTCGTCGGAGCGCGCCAAGAGCCTGGGACTCGCGCCGCTCGGGTACGTCCGCGCCTACGGCTTCGCCGGCCTCGAGCCGGAGCGGATGGGGTTGGGCCCGACGCTGGCGGTGCCGGTCGCCCTCAAGCGGGCCGGGCTGCAATTGTCGGACATCCAGCTCATCGAGGAGAACGAGGCCTTCGCCGCCCAGTACCTTGCGGTGGCGCGCGTCTTGAAGTTCAACCGCGAAATCACGAATGTCAACGGGGGGGCGATTGCCCTCGGCCATCCGGTGGGGGCGAGTGGGACGCGCCTCGTCGTGACGCTGTTGCATGAGATGAAGCGGCGCAACCTGTCACTCGGCCTGGCGATGCTGTGCGTGGGTGGCGGCCAGGGCGCCGCGCTCATCGTGGAGCGCAAATAACGATGTACATCTATAAGGCCGCGGTCGTGGGGGCCGGAGCGATGGGCTCCGAAATCGCACAGGCGATTTCGTTTGCCGGCATCCCGGTCGTGCTCAAGGACGTCAAGCCGGCGTATGTTGAGAAGGGCATGGAGAACATCCGGAAGATCTACCAGCGTCGGGTGGACCGCGGGAAGATGTCGCAGCCGGAGATGGAAGCCAAGCTGGCCCTGGTCTCGACGACCACGGCGTACGACGGCTTTCAGGATGTCGATCTGGTCATCGAGGCGGTGCCGGAGCGCATGGACTTGAAGAAGGCCGTGTTCCGTGACCTGGATGCCGCGACGCCGCCCAGCGCGATGCTGGCCACAAACACCTCGGCGTTGTCCATCTCCGAGCTGGGCGCATCCACCAAACGGCCGCAGAAGGTGATCGGCATGCACTTCTTCTATCCGGCCCATGTCATGAAGCTCGTCGAAGTCATCCCCGGCCTCGACACCTCCGAGGAGACGCTAACCGACATCATCGGCTTTGCGGAGAATCTGCGCAAGCTGCCCATCAAGGTCACCGAGTGCGCCGGTTTTCTCGTCAACCGCCTGCTGATGCCGTACCTCAACGAGGCGGCCTTCTGTCTCCAAGAGGGCGCCGCGACGCTCAAGGAGATCGATCAGGCGATGACCGAGTTCGGGCTGCCGCTGGGTCCCTTCACCCTGGTGGATACGCTGGGACTCGATGTCTGCCACGACGTGGTCTTCGTGCTGCTCGATGCCTATGGCCGCCGGATGCAACCCGCAGCGCTGTGGGAGAAGATCTTCACAGCGAAGCGGCTGGGGGTCAAGAGCGGCGCGGGATTTTATCAGTACGGCGAGCAGGCGGGCCAGCCTGACACCTTCTTGCAAGGCGCCGTGGCCGAGGTGCAGCGCGAGACCGCACGAACCCGGACGCCCTTTTCGGCCCTGCGCCTGCTGCTGCCGATGATCAATGAGGCGATTCTGTGCCTCGAGGAGCATGTCGCCTCGGCTTCGGATATCGACCTGGCCATGATCGCCGGCGTGGGCTTCCCCCAGAGCAAGGGGGGGATTCTGCACTATGCGGATGAGGTGGGGCTCGACACAGTGCTGAGCCAGTTGCAGGAATTCACCAAGCAGTTCGGTGACCGCTTTTGGCCCGCCCCGCTGCTGAAGCGTAGAGTCGCCGCCGGCCATCTGGGCAAGCGGAGCGGCAAGGGGTTCTTCACCTACGGATAAAGGAGTGTTGATGCCCAACATCAAAGTCGCCACGGAGGAGGGCGTTGCGGTCCTGACCATCGACCATCCACCGGTGAACAGCCTCAGCCGGGACACGATGATGGAGTTGGATCAGGCGCTCACGCAGCTGCAGCAGGACGTCGCGGTCAAGGTGGTCGTCATCACGGGCGGCGGGTCGCTGGCGTTTGTGGCCGGCGCCGAAATCAAGGAAATCGCGAACATCGGCTCGCCGCAGGACGGGCAGGCTGCGGCGCAGGGCGGCCAGCGCGTGCTCGACAAGATCGAACAGTCGTCCAAACCGGTCATCGCCGCCATCAACGGCGTCTGCCTGGGCGGCGGCAACGAACTGGCGATGGCGTGCCACATGCGCATCGCCGGCGACCGGGCCCGCTTCGGCCAGCCGGAGATCAGTCTCGGCATCATGCCGGGATTCGGCGGGACCCAGCGGCTGCCACGGATGGTCGGGCCGTCGAAGGCGACCGAGCTCATCCTCACCGGCGATCTGATCAATGCGGCCGAGGCGCTGCGGATCGGCCTGGTCAACCGCGTCGTCCCGCAGGAAGAGGTCATCAAGCATGCCAGGGACCTGGCGAAGAAGATCGCCTCCAAAGGCCAGGTCGCGGTGCGGCTCTGCATGGAAGCCATCCGCGCCAGCCTCGCCATGCCACTGGCTCAGGGGCTGGCCTTTGAAGTCCAGCAGTTCGGCAAGGTGTGCGCCACCTTGGATATGCAGGAAGGCCTGAAGGCCTTTCTCGAAAAGCGCCAGCCAAAATTCCAAGACCGGTAGAGGCCGCCCATGGCCGCCCGTCCCACGATCGCCTGTTTTGAAACCGCGGACTGGGAGCGGCAGTATCTGGCCCGCCACCTGAAGGGCTATGCCGTCCGGTTCTTCACGGAGCGTCTGAGCAGCGCGCAGCTCTCCAAGGCCAAGGGCTCCGCGATCGTGTCCGTCTTCATCTATTCCCGCCTCACGGCAGAGCTGCTGCGCAAACTCCCCTCCATCGCCTGTGTGGCCACGCGCTCGACAGGCACCGACCATATTGATCTGGGTTTCTGCCGACGTCGGCACATCACGGTCGCCAATGTGCCCTCCTACGGCGAGAATACCGTCGCGGAGCACACCTTCGCCCTCATCCTGTCGCTCTCCCGCAACATTCACAAGGCCTACGTGAAGACGATGAAAGCCGATTTTTCGCTGGCCGGCCTCCAGGGCTTTGATTTGAAGGGCAAGACCCTCGGCGTCATCGGCGCCGGCCACATCGGCCTGCATGTCATCAAGATGGCCAAGGGCTTCGGGATGGAGGTCTTGGCGACGGACACGCGACGGCAGCCGTTTCTGCGCGACGTGCTCGGTTTTGAGTACGCGCCGTTGGAGGAGTTGCTGCGCCGGTCGGATATCGTCACCCTCCATGTGCCCTATACCAAAGCCACGCACCATCTGATCGACCAGGCGATGATCGCCAAGATGAAACGCGGCGCGCTGCTCATCAACACCGCGCGCGGCGGGCTCGTTGACACCGAGGCGCTGGTCTGGGGGCTCGACCGCGGCTCAATCGGAGGCGCCGGCCTGGATGTGTTAGAAGGGGAGGAGCTGGTCAAGGAGGAGCGGCAGCTGCTTGAGCAGGAGTTTCCAAAGGAGAAGCTCGTGACTGCGCTGCAGAACCACATCCTCCTGCACCGGGAAAATGTGGTCATCACACCGCACATCGCTTTCGACAGCCGCGAGGCCCTCCAGCGTATCCTGGAAACGACGGTGGCGAACATCGAAGGCTTCGTCCACGGTCGTCAGCAAAATGTAGTCACCGCCTGAGATGCCCGAAACCATTCCGCAGCTCTTCTTTGAGCAGGTCGAGCGCGCGGGCGTGCGCTGCGCGCTCAAGGTGAAGGCGCTCGGCGGCTACCAGGACATCTCCTGGTTGGCGTGGGGCGATCGGGTGCGCCAGCTGGCGGCCGCCCTGGTGGAGATGGGGATCGCCCCGGGCGACCGGGTGGCGATTCTCTCGGAGAACCGGGAGGAGTGGGCGACGGCCGACCTGGCGATTCAGACCGCCGGCGGCGTCACCGTTCCGGTCTACCCGACGGAAACACCGGCGACCCTGGCCTACATCCTGACGGACAGCGGCGCGAACACGCTGTTTGTCTCCACGGCCGACCAGCTGGCCAAGGTGAGCTCGATGCCCGCCGGCACGCCGGCTCCAGCGCATCTCATCGGCTGCTTCATCGAACCGCCTCGAGCATCCCGCTGCCAGTCGCTGAGCTACTATCTCTCGCGTGGAGCCGACCAGCTGGCCCGCACGCCCGGATTGATCGCGGAACGACTGCGCTCACGGACGGCGGAGGATCTGGCGACGATCATCTACACGTCAGGCACGACCGGAGAGCCCAAGGGGGTCATGCTGACCCACCGCAATTTTCTATCGAACACCGCCGCTTGCGCCGACGTCGTCCCCATCAATGCCAACGACGTTCACCTGTCATTTCTGCCGATCTCCCACGTCTTCGAGCGGACGGTGGGTCTCTATTTGATGATCCGGCAAGGGGCCTGCATCGCCTATGCCGAGTCGATGGACACGGTGCCTGAAAACATGCGGGAGGTGCGGCCGACCATCATGCTGGGCGTGCCACGGTTTTTCGAGAAGCTCTACAATCGCGTGACCGAAACGGTCAATCAGGGTTCGCCGATCAAGCGGACGATCTTCTGGTGGGGGATGGGTGCCGGGCGCGCTCGGGCCGGGTATCTGCTGCGGCGGGCGCCGGTGCCGGCCATCCTCCAGTGGCAGTGCCGCGTGGCTGACCGGCTCGTCTTTCACAAACTGCGCGAGCGGCTCGGCGGCCGGCTGCGATTCTTCGTCTCCGGCAGCGCGCCGCTGGCCAAGGAGATCGCGGAGTTCTTCTACGCCGCCGGGATCATCATTCTGGAGGGCTACGGCCTGACGGAAAGTTCGCCCGTCATTTCCACCAATCGCCTCGAGGCGCTCAAGTTTGGCAGCGTGGGCCAGCCGTTGCCAGGCCTTGAGGTCGCCATCGCCGAGGACGGCGAAATTCTGACCCGCGGCCCGCATGTGATGAAGGGGTATTATCAGCGGGAGGCGGAGACGCAGGAGGCCATCAAGGACGGCTGGTTGGCGACCGGCGATATCGGCCACCGCGATGCGGATGGGTTTCTCTTCATCACCGACCGCAAGAAGGACCTCCTCAAGACCTCCGGAGGCAAATTCGTGGCGCCCCAAAAGCTGGAGGGGCTGCTGGCGACCGACCCGTACCTGCTGCAGTCCATGGTCTACGGCGACCGCCAGCGGTACATCGTGGCGCTCATCGTCCCGAAGCCGGATCGGCTGTTGGCCTGTGCTGCGGAGCTGGGCGTGGCCGGGAATTCCATCGAGGAGCTGGTCAAGCATCCGCAGATCTATCGCTTCTACCGGGTCCGCATCGACCAGCGCTGCGCCGGTCTGGCCAACTATGAGCAGATCAAATATTTCGCGTTGCTGCCCCAGGAATTTACCCTCCAGGCCGGTGAGCTCACGCCGACCATGAAGGTCAAGCGGAAGGTCGTCGCCGAGCGCTACCGCGAGTTGCTGCAGTCCCTCTATGACCGCCCTCCCAGCGGTTGAGACCTGCCGGCTGACCCGGGACGGGATCCCGCTCGTCCTGCATCTCTATCGCCCTGCCACCGTTCGCGCCTGGGCGCTCCTCCTGCACGGCTTCGGTGAACATGGCGGCCGCTACGCGAGGATGGCCGAGGTCTTGGCTGAGGCCGGCATCGCCTCGGCCATTCCGGATCACCGGGGCCACGGCAACTCCGGCGGGCTGCGCGGCCACATCGATCGCTTTGAGCAATATCAAGACGATCTCGACGCCTGGTCGGTGCTGCTGCGTGAGCGCGTGGGACTGAACGCCTTCACCCTCATCGGCCACAGTTTCGGTGGGCTGCTGGCCCTATCGTGGGCGTTGCGCAAACCCCTTGGCGTCATACAGGTTGTCGCCTTGTCGCCGCAACTGGGCCTGCGCCTGGCCATCCCCTGGTACAAGCGGCTCGCAGCCGCAGCCCTGCTGCCGGTGGCTCCCCGGCTGGCTCTGCCGAATGGGATCGACGCCGGCTCCTTGACGCATGATCCGCGCGTGGCCGAGGCCTATCGGGGCGATCCGCTGGTGCATGACCGGGTGACCCTGCGCGCCTTCGATGCGATGCAACGCGGGATGCGAGCGACGCTGCGTCAAGCGGGTCAATTTGTCCTGCCGCTGCTGATGTGTCTCGGCGAGGAGGACCCGATCATCGATGTTCAGGTATGCCATCGCTGGTTTGAGGCGGTGCGCTCCACGCGCAAGGTGCTCCAGCGCTATCCGGCCACGTACCACGAGCTCCACCATGAAGCGGTCGCTCCCGCGCTCTACGCGCTCGTCGGCGACACGGTGCTGGGTCGTGCGTAAGCCCAGCGGGTGGCTGGCTGCCGTCACCCTGTGTTCGCTGGTCAGCGGGGCACTACCGGTCCTCGCCGCCGCACCATCGGCCTCCATCGAGGCGGAGTCATCGGCCGGCATCCTCGCGATGGAGGCGGAGCGCTACGACGAGGCCCTGAACCATTTCCGACGGGCGGTCGCGCTGGCGCCCAGGGATCCGACCCTGCAGCGCAATTTGGCGGTGGCGTATCACAACGCCGCCATCGCGCTCGCCACGGCAGGACAGATGGACACGGCCGTGCGCTATGCCAAATCCGCCGTGTCATTGCTGCCCGACGATCAGGATTTCCGCGCCAGCCTCTCCCGCCTGCTCGCCCAGCAGGGACGCGATCTCGTGGGGCGGGGGCGCTACCCCCAGGCGCGCCTCCTGCTCCAGGAGGCCCTGCGCTATGACAGCCGCAACGCCAATGCGTTGGTGACCCTGGGTTTTGCCGCCTACTACACCCAGCAGTTGATGCAGGCTCGCAACTACTGGCGCCAGGCCTCCGCGCTCCAGCCGGGTGAGGTCTCGATGCGGCAACTGCTGAAACAGCTCGACCAGGAATTGGACTTCGAATCCAAATTCACCCGGGCCATGGCCTTTCGGTTTGACATCCGGCTGGAGCCCGGGCTCGCCCAGGAGCTGGCCCAGCCAGTGGGGGAGTGGCTGACCGAGGCGCGGCGGGTCATCGGCAATGACCTGCAATTTTTCCCGAAACAGCAGGTCGTTGTGCTCGTCTACCGGCTGGAGAGCTTTCGCCAGTTGCGTCAGGAAGTGCCGGAGTGGGTGGCCGGGCGGTACGATGGCAAGATCCGCCTGCCGTGGGACCCGTCGTCCGGCGAGGCTGCCCTGCGACAGATCACGTGGCACGAGTACACGCATGCCGTCGTGCAGGGCCTGACCAACGGCCGGTGTCCGTTGTGGTTGAACGAGGGATTGGCCGAATGGGAGGGGGCCAAGCAGTTGGCGATCCCGCTCACCGCGCTCCGGGAGGCCCTGGCCAAGCAGCCTGCAGGGGTGATACCGTTTGCCCAGCTCTCAGAGAGTTTTCAATGGAGCGCCCGTGCCGATCAGGTGACCCTCGCCTACGAACAATCCTACAGCATCGTGCAGCTGCTCATCGACCGGTACGGTCTGTATCGCCTGCGCCGGCTGCTCCGCCGCTTGAATGACGGTGTGACGATTGACGAGGCGTTGCAGGCGGAATACCGGCTCTCCTTGGGCGAGCTCCAGGCGCTCTGGCTCAAGTCTGTGGCCAAAACGTTGGCGGCTCCTGCGCCTTCGTCATGAGGCGAACGCCCACCCTCCTCATCCTGGCATGGGCGCTGTACGATTTCGCCATCACCATCTTCTCCATGAATGTCATCTCCCGGTATTTCGGATTATGGGTGACCGAGACGATGGGGGGCAGCGACTGGCAGTACAGCGTCGCCTTCGCCATCTCGATGGGCGGTGCCGCGCTCGCCATGCCGTTCATCGGCTCTTGGGCCGACCGGACCGGACAATTCAGCTGGTGCCTGCGCTTGGCCTCCTTGACCGGCGTCCTCTGCACGCTCTGGCTGGGGATCACCCGCCAGTTGGGCGTTGGACTCTGCCTCTTCGGCCTGGCAAACGCCGGCGTTCAAATCGGCGGTTTTCTGTATGACGCTCTGCTGCCCACCATGAGTCAGGGTCGCCGCGCCGGCGCCGTCTCAGGCCTGGGCGTCGCTTGCGGCTACGCCGGTTCGTTGACCGGGCTGGTCGTGGTGGCACCGTTTGTGACGCGGGGAGGGCATCAGGCGGCGTTCATTCCATCAGCGCTCCTGGTCGCTCTCGCCGCCGCGCCGTGCCTGCTGCTGGTCAAACCGCCGGCGAGACCGAAAGCGGCGCGTGCCCGGCGCCCCTCCCTGCATGAGATGATTCATGCCGCGAAAAGCACCCCAGGCTGGACGCGGTTCCTGCTCGCTATCTTTCTCTGCATCAATGCCATCAACACCGTCATCATGTTCATGGCCATCTATGCCAGGCGGGTCTGGGATTTGTCGGATCCAGAGCTGAATCGCCTCTTGATGTTGTCCACCGCATCAGCGCTTTGCGGTGCCCTGGGTGCCGGGTGGCTCGCCAACCGATGGGGGCCGTGGCGCAGCCTCAACGCCGTCTTCGGGATGTGGTGCGCGGCGTTAGCGCTGGCGACCGTGGTGTCGCAGCGCGCGCTGGTCTGGTGGCTTGGGCCTGCGGTGGGCGTCGCCCTGGGTGCCACCTGGACCGCGGCGAGGGCTCTGGTGGCCGCCATGGCGCCGCAGGACCGAGCGGGGGAGTTCTTCGGGCTCTACGGCATGGTGGGCAGGGCCTCGTCCAATTTCGGCCCCCTGATTTGGGGTCAGCTCATCGCCACGTGGCCGGGCCATTCCGGTCTAAGGGATCGCATGGCCATGGCCAGCCTTGGCGCGCTGATGCTCGCTGGCTGGCTGATCTTTCGAGGGATGCCGGTCAGCGCGCGCGCGGCCGCTGCGGCGAGGACCGATGGCTGAGCTCTTCCGCTCAGGCTTCATCGCCATCGCCGGCAAGCCGAACGTCGGCAAATCCACGCTCCTGAACTTTCTCGTGGGGCGGCCCCTCTCGATCGTCGCGGCCAAGCCACAGACGACACGCCACCGTATCCTCGGCATCGTCACCAGCGACCAGGCCCAGTTAATCTTCGTCGATACGCCAGGCTTTCATCGGCCCAAACATCTGCTGGGCCAGCACATGGTCCGCACCGCCACCGCCGCCCTCGTGGATGTCGATCTCATCCTCATGCTGGTCGATGCCACGAGCGGCCTGCGGCTCGACGATGAGCGGCTCATCGAGCAGATCGCGCTCGCGAATCACCCGGCCCTGGCCGTGATCAACAAGATCGACCTGGTGCCCAAGCCGCGGCTGCTGCCGCTCATCGAGCGGTGCGCGAAGTTGCACCCCTTCGTGGAGATCATTCCCATCTGCGCCAGAACCGGCGAACAGGTCGACCGGCTGCGCGATGCCATCATCCGCCGGTTGCCGAGTTCCGAGTGGTGGTTTGAGCCGGGACAGCAGACCGATCGTCCGCTCGAATTCCTGGCGGCCGAATACATTCGTGAGCAGGTGATTCGCGCGACGCATGAAGAGGTGCCCCACGCCGTGGCGGTGGTGGTGGAAGAGCTCACCCCGCGCGCTCAGGGCCAGGCCACCTATCTGCGGGCGACGATTTATATCGAGCGGCCTTCCCAGAAGGCGATTCTCATCGGCCGGCAGGGGAGCAAGCTCAAGACGATCGGTGAGGCCTCCCGGCACCGCATCGAGACCGAGGTGGGGGGGAAGGTCTATCTGGATCTGTGGGTGAAGGTGGCCAAGGATTGGCGCGAGGATGTGCGAATGCTGCAGCGGTTCGGGTATGCGTAAGCCCACGGCGGTAACCACCCGTAGGGTCGTCTATCAGAGTCGCCGGATCGCGCTCGTGCTCACACCCGTGCGCGCCGGAAGCCATGCGTGGGTGCATGAAACGGTCCGCCATCCCGGATCGGCCGTCATCCTGCCACTGCTGGACTCGGAGCATCTGGTCATGGTGCGACAGTACCGCCGGACGGTGCGGCGGACCCTCTGGGAGCTGCCGGCCGGCACCCTCGACGGTGGCGAATCGCCCCTGCATTGCGCGCGGCGCGAGCTGGAGGAGGAGGTCGGCTTCCAGGCCCGGCGGTGGCGGCGGCTCCACCAGTTTTATCCGGCGCCGGGATTGCTGACAGAGCGCATGACCCTGTTTCTGGCAACCGACTTGGTCAAGACACGCCAGCGATTGATGGAGGATGAGCGCCTTGAGGCGCGCGTGGTGCGCACGGCCCAGGCCTGGTCCTGGGCGCGGCAGGGTACCATCATCGACGGCAAAACGTTGCTCGGACTCTACTGGTGGCGGCAGCATCGCTGGGCAGGGCGGCTCCTGCGCGCTTGAACTCCTCTGCGCTTGCCGGTATAATGAGGCCATGTTACAGACGCGTATCTCGGCTGATTTGATTACAGCCCAGAAGGCCCGCAACACCGCGACCGTCTCCACCCTGCGGCTCCTCAAGGCCGGGCTGGAGAGCGCCGCCTTTGCCCAGCACAAGTCGGAGCTGACCGATGAGCAGACGCTGGCCGTCATTCGCAAGCAGGTGAAGCAGCGGCAGGAGGCGATCGCCGCCTACCGGCAAGGCCATCGCGACGATCTGGCGGCCAAGGAGGAGGCGGAGCTTCGCCTCCTCTCCGGATACCTGCCGCAGGAGATGCCTCGTGCCGAGGTGGTGGCTGCGGTCAAGCGAGCCATCCAGGCCGTGGGTGCGAGCTCACCCGCTGACGTGGGCAAGGTCATGAAGCAGGTCATGCCGGAGCTGCGCGGCAAGGCCGATGGCAAGCTGGTGACTGAGGTGGTCGCCGACGTGTTGAGCGGCCGCGCGTGATGGGCTCGGTCATCATCTCCGGCATGGGTCTGGCTCTGATCTTTCTGCTCTTCTGTTCCGTCATTTTGCTCCTGGTCTGGCAGGAATGGCATCGGAAAACCTCGACACCATCCACCGGTGTGGTGCGGAATGTGTGGCAGGGTTCGGAACGGCGCGTGGCGACCCGGTACGCTGTGCCGCTCTTGGTCTCCTATCGCCTGCCCAACGGCCACGCCAAGCGGCACGGGCTCAAGACCCAGAACGTCTCGGCGACCGGCATGTGCCTGCTGATGCTGGAAAAGCTGCGGCCAGGGACGACGGTCGAGTTCATCATCGCGTTGCCTGAACCGGCGCGTCCCGGCGAGGTCCGCGGCCAGGGAACCATCGTCTGGACGCGGCGGGTGCCGAGCCGCTCGCTGCTGCGGGCGCAATGTTTTCTCGCCGGCATCAAATTCGTCGAGCTCTCGCCGCCGGGTTCGCAGGCGATCGTCGCGTCGCTCGAGCAGGCGACGACCAGGCCGCAGCCGGCCTCCTAACGCCGATGATCACGCTCTCCGACTTTCAGCGTGTGGAGCTGCGGGTGGGGGAGATTCGTGATGTCCAGGATCATCCCAATGCCGACCGGCTCTACCTCCTGAAGGTGACTCTGGGCGGCGAGGAGCGCCAGGTGGTGGCCGGCATCAAGCTGGCCTATCCTGACAAAAGCGCGCTCATCGGCAAACAGGTCATCGTGGTGGCGAACCTGGAGCCGGCCACGATCCGCGGCGTGGAAAGCTGCGGCATGGTCTTGGCGGCCACCGATCCTGCCGGTCTCGTGCTGCTGAGCACCGCCTCGCCGGCGGCCCCAGGCAGTCCCATCAAATAACCTCGCATGTGGTACCCACCCGTAGGGCTGTGATGATCTCCTGGACTCTCCTGATCCGCCTCGCAGCCTGGAGCGTGCTTGGGGCGGTGGGAGGGGCCTGGATACTGCTGTTGCGCCAAACCCGGTTACCCAAGGCGCCGCTCATCGGTGACCCGGGCGACTACCTTTGCGCCTTCGAATCCGTCCGCTTCACGGCCACCGACGGTGTGCCGCTGGCCGGTTGGTTCATCCGGCAGCCATCGTCTGCGCGGCCGGTCATTGTGGTGTGCCATGGGTTGGGGACGAACCGGTCGGACGTCCTCGATGCCGCAGCGGCCTTCGCCAAGGGTGGGGGATACCAGGTGCTGGCCTTTGACTTTCGCGGCCATGGGGAGAGCGGGGGGCGGGTCAGTTCCTTCGGCTACTGGGAACAGCGGGACTTGGCCGGGGCGCTGGCCTACCTGCGCGGCCGGCCCGATCTGCAGCCTGCCACCTTCGGGGTGTTTGGTATTTCCATGGGCGGTGCCGTGGCGGTGATGACGGCTGGTCGGGACACCGGCATCCATGCGATCGCCGCCGACAGCCTGTTTCCGAACCTGGCCGAGTCCATCCGCGTGCACCTGCGGCTGATGTATCCCTGGCTGGCCTGGGCGGTGACACCGCTGGTCTGGCTGGTCTACTGGTTGCAATTCGGCATCTGGCCATCGGCGGTGTCGCCACTTCAGAGCGCCTCCGCCATCGCACCGCGTCCGCTGCTCCTGATTCATGGCGAAGTCGACCCCCGGATGCCACTTAGCGGGGCCCGGGCGGTCTTTCAGGCTGCCAAGGAACCCAAAGAGCTCTGGGTCATTCCAGGAGCCCTGCATTTTGCCGGCTATGCCGTGACAGGTGAGGCCTACCACCGGCACATTCTCGACTTCTTCCAGCGAGCCCTCCACTAGCAGCCGCTTGCTATCCACAGGCAATTCCAGAATTCACATAACATGTTTAAATATAAGATGATAC
>JACQRC010000089.1 GCA_016206665.1 Candidatus Omnitrophota bacterium
CTGCAGGACTACTACATGCAATATGGCCTCTATGACTCCAAGTTCAATGAAACAAAGGTCAAGAAACCCAAGGCGGTGCCGCTGGGTCCGACCGTCATCCTCGATGCGGAGCGGTGCATCCTCTGCTCCCGGTGCGTCCGCTTCTGCGATGAGGTGACGAAGACAGGCGAGCTCGGCATCTTCAACCGGGGCGACCTTGCGGAGCTCAACATCTACCCGGGGAAAACCCTCGACAACAAATACTCCGGCAATGTCGTGGACATCTGCCCGGTAGGCGCCTTGACCGACCGTGATTTTCGCTTCAAGTGCCGCGTCTGGTACCTCGCCTCGCAGGATTCGGTCTGCCCCGGATGCTCCAAGGGCTGCAACATCCAGATTCATTACAACAAGGAGCGGCAGTGGCGGCCCCACATCGCCGGCGGCGACCGCGTCATGCGGCTCAAACCCCGCTACAACGCGGGGGTCAACCAATGGTGGATGTGCGACGAGGGACGGTACGGCTACCAGTTCATCGACCAGAACCGCCTGACCGCGCCACAGCTGCGCGACAACGGCCGGCCCCGCGCGGCCTCGTGGGAGGCTGCCCTGGAGACCATCCGCAACAAGTTTGCGCATCTCCAGCAGGCCGGGGCCCTCGACCAGGTGGGGGTGGTCGCTTCGACGCACCTCACCAATGAAGAGCTGTTCATCATCCGGGAGCTCTTCGCCGAGACATTAGGCTGCCAGGTGACGGCGGAAGTCCCGGCCAAGCCCGGCTTCAGCGACGACTGGCTGATGCAGCCGGACAAAAGCCCGAACAGCCGCGGTGCCAGGGAACTGGGTCTCATCGGCGGCAACGGCAAACACGTGACGGCCGCGAAGCTACTGGACATCGCCCGGCAGGGGAAGCTGAAGGTCCTCTACGTCTTCGGTTACGACCTCGTCGAGCTCTTCGGCGAACCGGCGGTGAAGGAGGCGACCTCGAAACTCGAAATGCTGGTCTTCCAGGGCAGCAACCTCAACGACACCTGCGTTTACGCCCACGTCACGTTGCCCAGCGCTACCTACGCGGAGAAGGACGGCACCTTCACCAACGTGGACGGCCGCGTCCAGCGGATCCGCCCGGCCTTTCCGCCCCTGGGCCAGTCGCGCATCGACTGGGACATCCTCGAGGATCTGTCGAACAAACTGAACATTCCTACGCCCTACCAGAGTGCGGCGGAGATTTTGCAAGCTCTCGGCAAGGCGGTGCCGGCGTTTAAGGGCATGACGTACGAGAAGATCGGCTCCGGGGGAATGGTGTTAAATTCGTGAAAGGGGGTAATCAGTGATTCCGGTGATAAAAGGCGTGATTACGGTGATAAAACCAGTCCTATCACCGTAATCATTTTTTAATCACCGTAATCACCGATTAATCGTATGGTTACTGAACTGTTAATCAAACTCGCCCTCACCGCCTTCTTCATCCTGGGCCTCGTCCTGAATTTTGCGGGCCTGTTGACCTGGGTCGAGCGCAAGCAAAGCGCCATCATGCAGGACCGCGTCGGCGCCAACCGGGCCATCTTCCAGATTCACGGCTGGTGGGCCCGGCCCATCAACTTCGTCATCCGCAAGATTGCGGGGCTGGGTCTGCTGCACCCCTTGGCCGATGCCCTGAAGATGATGGCGAAGGAGGACTTCATCCCGGCGCAAGGGCAACGGCTCCTGCACACCCTCGCCCCCTTCGTCTCGGTCTTCTTCGCCCTCGTCACCTTCGCCGCGATTCCCTTCGGTGACACGCTCAACGTGGGCGGCCGGGCGATTAACCTGCAGATTGCCAAGATGGATATCGGCCTGCTCTACATCCTCGCGATGGCCTCGCTCGGCATCTACGGCGTCTTTCTGGCCGGCGTCTCGTCGGGGAACAACTACGCCTACCTGGGCGGGGTCCGCGCCGCGGCCCAGATGCTCGCTTACGAAATCGCCATGGGCGTCTCGCTCCTCGGCATCCTCATCTGGTACGGCACCCTGGAACTGCAGCAGATGGTGCGTCTGCAAGGGGGGACGTGGTTCGGCTGGATTCCCCGCTGGGGCGTCTTCGTCCAGCCGGTCGGCTTCATCATCTTCCTGACCGCCGCGATTGCCGAGACGAAGCGCGTGCCCTTCGATCTGCCGGAGGGCGAGTCTGAGATCATCG
The DNA here is from genome assembly GCA_016206665.1 of Candidatus Omnitrophota bacterium. Lineage (GTDB taxonomy): Bacteria > Omnitrophota > Gorgyraeia > Aquiviventales > JACQRC01 > JACQRC01. Next base: position 2,156 of record JACQRC010000089.1, read on the forward strand.
GCTATTTTGTCGAGTACAGCGGCATGAAGTTCGGGATGTTCTTCCTCACCGACTTTGTCGAGACGGTCCTCGTCGCCTGCCTCGCCACGACGCTCTTCTTCGGCGGCTGGCAGGTGCCGTATCTCTACGCGGATGGCTGGCACTTGCCGTGGGGCGCGGCAGCCAGGCTGCCCCATCTTGCCGTCGTGGGGCTGCAGCTCGCCTCCTTCACCTTCAAAGTGGCGGGCTTTCTCTGGCTCCAGATGCTCATCCGCTGGACCTTGCCGCGCTTTCGGTTCGACCAGCTCGTGCGGCTGGGGTGGAAGGGATTGTTTCCAGTGTCGCTGGCGAATATTGTGGTAACTGCTATTGTGGTTGTGGCGTTGAAATGACCATGAACTGCAATATCGGTGATGACGGTGATAAAAGCGTGATGCCGGTGATAGAACACGGGCTTTATCACCGTAATCATGTGTTTATCACCGTAATCACCGAATAATCCCATGTCTAAAGATTTAGGCGAACTCTTTCTCCATCGGATCCGCGACGCCAAGAAGCGCAGAGAGCTCTCCTGGTGGGAGAAGATCTATCTCCGCGAGGTTGCCCGCGGCTTGTGGCTCACCTCCTGGCACTTCTGGCGCAATCTCTTTCTGCACATCGCCCACCGCGTCGGGCTCTTCCGGGATATCCCGGCCTCAGTCACGATTCAGTACCCGGACCAAAGCCGCGAGACCTCGCCGCGCCTGCGCACCCGCCATCGCCTCACCCAGCGCGAGGATGGCTCCCCGCGCTGTGTCGCCTGCATGCTCTGCGAGACGGTCTGCCCGGCCCGGTGCATTTACATCACCCCCAAGGAACACCCGGACCCCAACATCGAAAAGATGCCCGCCTCGTTTGACATCGACCTCGGCAAGTGCGTCTACTGCGGCTACTGTGTGGAGGTCTGCCCGGAGGATGCCATCCGGATGGACACCCAGATCCACACCATCGCCGCCTATTCCCGCGAAGAAATGCTCCTGCATCTGCCTGAGCTGCTCAACCCCGGCTCTACCACCCGCCAGGGCAACAGCCCGCTGCCCGCGCCGTAATCCGCCTGCATTCTTCTGCGAGATTGGGCTTGACAGGGGAAAAGCGTTGGTAGTACATTAGACATTAGTCTAAATGTCTAAATACCTGTCTAAAACTTTGACCAACATTCACCATTGGCGGCGGGCCGGGGTCGGTGAGCATCTACTGGAGGTGGCGGAGCGGCTCATCGTGGCCCGCGGGCCCGAACGCGTTTCTATGGCGCTGGTGGCGCGGAATGCCGGCGTCAGCCGGGCGACGGTCTACAATTATTTTGGCGATTACCGTGGCCTGTTGACGCGGTTTGCCGCCTTCCGGTTCGGGCAGCTCATGGCGGTGCTGGACGCGCAGATGGCGCAGCACGCCGGCCGGCCGCGCGCCCAGTTGGAGGCGTTGTTGCGCGCCTCAGTGGCTAGCTTCGAGCGCTACGACCGATTTTTCCGGGTGATGGTCAGCGAGTATGCCGCTAGCGTCGAGGGCGTGCCGCATGATGCGCTGACCCAGCAGATCGCCCAGGGCATGCGGCAGTATGTCGACCGGCTGGCCGTACCGCTACGCGCCGGGATGCGCCAGCGGCTTTTTGTGGGCCGGGAGCCGCAGCGCATGGCGTGGGCCATTACGGGAATGGTCATCCATGCCGTTCTGCGCATTTTGCAGCAGTCCGCACCAGCGACGCGGGCCGGCGAGGTGCAAATTATGGAGAACATTATCTTCCACGCCGCCCTCATCGAACCGGCGGCAGCGCGGCGCCGCCAGGCCGCAGGGCGGCGCATGGTGGCATTGAACCGATAAGGAGGCAACACGCATGGCGATCAAACGTCCGGTAGTGCTCGCAGGGTGGGTCCTGGCCGGTCTCGTTGCCCTCGGAGCGGTCTTCTCGTGGGGCGGCCACAAGCCGGCTCCGCTGTTGACGGTGTCCGGGAAGGTAAAGCAGGTGACGATGCAGGCAGGCCAGGCGCCTGCCGTCGTCCTGAAGACGTCCGATGGGCGGCAGCTGACACTCGTAGCCAATGTCAAACAGACGGTCGTGACCCGGGGTCACAAGCTGGCCTCAATCAGCCAGATTCGCAGTGACGACTTGGTGCAGGCCGAGTACACCATCCGGCATGGGCAGAACCTCGCCCGCACCATCACGGTCACCCCGCCGCCGGCAGCGAAGCCGGCCGCCAAGCCTGCTCCCAAGCCATCAAGCCAGCCAGCCAAGAAGCGGTAGAGTCGGCCGCGCGGCTGTACGGTGAGCGCATGGCCCAACCATGCGTGGCGGTCCGGATGCTCTTGCTGTCGGCGCTGATGAGCATCGGCTGCAGCGTGCATTGGCATGGGGGAGAGCAACCTTCCGTGGTCTTGACGACGCAGAGAAACGCTCTCCGTGCCGGTGGGCCGCGCCTGGTCGTGCGTCCGATGCAGATCGAGACCGTCCAAGGCCACGCAGGCGTGAGGTCGCCGGACGCCCTGACCGCGCTGCTCGTGGAGCGGTTGCGCGCGCAGGGTCTGGAGGCCTCGTTGGAGGGTGCCTCCGCCATGCCGCAGCCGTTGCAGCTGCTGGCCTGCCGGGTGACGCGTTTGGACTGGACGGAACAGCGCCGCTACCCGCGCCGTCTGCACTACGAAGCGGAGCTGTCCTGCGCGCTCATCGATATATCAACCGGGACGGTGCGGTGGGAGCGCCGGCTGACGCAGCCCTATGACGAAATGGTGCTGTTCAATACCATGACGAAACTGCCGCCCCAGCACGGCGAGGTGCTGATGCGGGAGTGCGTCCGGCCGCTCTGGGACGATATGGCCCTCGGCGTGCTGCTGTTCGCCGGCCGCACCGGTGCGAGGTCAGACGCTGCAGTCACAGGAGGATTGGAATGATCAGAGGACACAGGGGTGGTGTCGTGATGCTGGCGGCTGTGTTGGCCGTGGCTGGGTGCGCGGCTTCCCGTGCGGCGCGCACGCAAGGCTCCTCATCGGCGCCGGCATCGCCAGCCTATGGCAGCTCCTCTGGCGCGTGGACCCCGCCCGAGACGGTCTCCTTCAAGGAACTCTTTCCCGAACCGGTTCCGCCGAAGCCGTCCACCGCTGTCACGTCCCACAAGACCACGCCGGCCGCCGTGACGAAGCCAACGACCCGGCAGATTCAACGCGCCCTCAAGCGCGCCGGCCTGTATGCCGGCACCGTGGATGGCAAACCAGGCCCGAAGACGACCGCCGCCGTCATCAAATTCCAGAAGAGCCGCGGGCTCAAGCCCGACGGCGTCGTCGGCCGCAAGACCTGGCAGCAGCTCAAGTCCTATCTGCCCGCAGAATAGATAGCCCGGCGCTCCCGCGTCGGGTACAATAGTGGCGGGCAGGGTCCGCTCCGGCTCACACCTCATGCGACATCCCTATGACCTCCTCATCAGATGGGTGCTCGTGGCGCTGCTGCTGGCTGGAGCCGGCGTTGCAGCGTCGGGCTTCCTGCTGTATACGAGCTTCGGAGCCCGGATCGCCGCGCGCTTCGCCGCTCACGCGCTACCCGCGCGCTCGCTGACCTTTGACCGGCTCGAGGGCAGCCTGTGGACCGGCCTGGTCTTGAGCGGCGTGACGGTGCGCGGGTTGCGCGCCCTGCCCGGGATCCATCAACTGACCATCGGCGAAGTCCACGTCGCCCCCCTGAGGCCGCCGTTTCGCCTCGGGCTCCTGCGGGTGACGCTGCGCGGCGCGCGGCTGCGCGCGCCGGGTATCGCGCAAGAGATCCGCGCCGCGACCGTCACGGGCAGCGCCGCGCAGGGCTGGACCCTGCGCGAGATCGTGGCGGAAGAGCCGGCGCATCTGCCAGCCGGCAGTCTGCTGCGCGTCCAGCAGATGGACGTGGACGTCGATGGCGGCCAGCCGCGGCTGCGCGCCATCCAGCAGGGCCGGCTGAAACTGCCCTACTCGGAAACGATCCTCATCGAGGCCGCCCAGCAGGCCGAGCACGTCACGCTGCGCATTTATTCCACCCGGGTCGATGCGCCGGAGATACTGGCCGTGCTCCTCAAGTCATGGTCGGTGCCGGATCTGGCCGGCACCATCACCGATGTGGATCTGCGTTTGGACGGCTCGCTCACCCAGCTGCGCTGCACCGGCACCTTCCGGGTGGCCACGTTGTCGCACCGCGGCTTCGGCTTGGCGGATGCCCTCGGTACGGTGGACCTGACCCTGACGCAGGGCGCGGAGGCCTGGCAGGCGCAGGGCGCGGTCACCCTTAAGAGCGGGATTGTCACGGCCCGCAATGCGCGCGTCATGCTGTCGGAGAGCCGCATTACCCTGCCGGGCCAGGGCCAGTCGCCCGGCTTCCACCTGCGCGGCACGGCCACGGTCGAGGACACCAGGATTGACGCCACTCTGCGCGGCACGCTGGAGCATCCGGAGCTGAAGCTCTTCTCGGACCCGCCCCACACCCAGGGACGCCTGCTGGTCATGCTGCTGACCGGCAAAAGCTGGCGGGGCTCGGAGATCGCCCTGGAGCAGGGCCAGCTCTCCACCGCCGTCGTGCGCGATGCCATTGATTATTTCGTCTTCGGCGGCCGGGGCGAAGTGATGGCCCATCATCTGGGCTTAAGCGAATTCTCGCTCATCTACGACCCGACCACCGGCGGGGTTGGCGTGAAGACCGGTCTCTTCGGCCGGCTGGAGGCCAGTTACGCGGTGAGCCGCCCCGACGCGCAGGCCGGCTCCGCCGCCGGCGCCGCCCAGCCACCGGGCACAACCCACAAAGTCGGCGCCGCCATCACGCTGACCCCGGATGCCTCCATCGCGGTGGAGGGCGAAAAGACCGTCCAGCGCCGCTCCGCCGACACCACCGCCGCAACCGCCACCGGCACCACGACTGAAACGACCCGCCAGAATTTCCTCGACCAACTGCTGCTCAAGTTCAAGCTCAAATTCTGACTCTGTGTGATGCGTGTCATAGAAGCCCTGCCTGGTGACGGTATACTGTACCCCGATGCTGGAGGGCGCATGGCGGAGCCGCTGTTTTTGACGATTGATCGGCAGCCGGCCGGGTATCGGCCGGTCGCGGAACGGGTGCAGGACTTCCGGGATGTCGCCCTGCCCCGGACCGAACCGGCGTCCCAAACGCAGGCCTCCCGGTGCTTGAGCTGCGGGGTGCCGTACTGCCATTGGGCCTGCCCGATCGGCAATTATGTTCCCGATTGGAACACCCTCATCGCGCGCGGCGAGTGGGAACGCGCCTACCGGCGGCTCGCCGCGACCAACAATCTGCCCGAGGTGACCGCGCGCATCTGCCCTGCGTTGTGCGAAGCGGCCTGCGTGCTGAATTTGGGCTACGAACCCGTGACCATCCGGGAAGACGAGCTGGCCGTCATCGAGCGCGCCTTCGCGGCGGGCTACGTCCAGCCGCGCCGGCCCAGCCGGCGCACCGGCAAGGCGGTGGCCGTGGTGGGGTCCGGCCCGGCCGGGCTCGCCTGCGCCGACCAGCTCAACCAAGCCGGCCACCGCGTGACCGTCTTCGAGGCGCACGACCGCGTGGGTGGCATCCTCCGGTACGGCATCCCTGATTTCAAGCTGGAGAAATGGGTGCTCGACCGGCGGCTGGCCATCTGGCAGGAGGAGGGTATCGAGTACGTGACCGGTGTGCGCATCGGCGCCGACCGGCCCGCCTCGCAGCTGCGCGAGGAATTCGACGCGGTCTGTCTCGCCGGCGGCTCCCGCGTGCCTCGCGACTTGGCGGTGCCTGGCCGCGACCTGCGGGGCATCCATTTCGCGATGGAGTATCTGGTGCAGGCCAACCGCAGGGTGGCGGGAGAGGCGGTGCCGTCCGCGGAGCTCATCGACGCCCGCGGTAAACGGGTGGTCGTTATCGGCGGTGGCGACACCGGCGCCGACTGCGTGGGCACGGCCCACCGGCAGGGGGCGCGGGAGGTTGTCCAGATTGAGCTGCTGCCCCGCCCGCCAGCGCTGGAGGACCGCAGCGCCTATTGGCCGAATTACCCGCTGATTCTGCGCGCCTCCAGCAGCCATGAAGAGGGTGGCACGCGGCAGTGGAGCGTTACGACCAGACGATTCCTCGGCGAGGCGGGCCGGGTCACCGGGCTCGTCTGCGCGCAAGCGAAGACCACGCGCGACCCCGAGGGCCGTTTCGCCATCGAGGAGATGGCCGGCACCGAGTACGAGCTGGCAGCGGAGTTAGTGCTGTTGGCTCTGGGCTTCCAGGCGGCGGACAGCCAGCTATTAGCCGCCTTCGGCGTGCCGCAGGACGCGCGCGGGCTCGCCGCCGCAGATGCGCTTCACCGGACCGCGGTGCCGGGCGTCTTCGTCGCCGGAGACATGCGCCGCGGCCAGTCGCTCGTCGTCTGGGCCATCCGGGAAGGACGCGAAGCCGCGCACGCCATCGACTGTTTCCTCATGGGCCGCTCCGCCTTGCCGACCGGCTGACCATCCCGCCGGCGCCACCCGCCGTTCCGTTCCCTCGCTGTGACGTCATGCCGGCCCATCCCCACTCCCTTCCCCGCGGCCGGTGGGAGAAATAAATTCACAACCCAGCCCGCCGCAGGCTCTGGTATAATGGCCGCGACCAGGAGGCCGTGGCGGTCATGCGCAGAGGTGGAGGAGGCAGGCCACACCGCCGATGACTGCACCGGCATCAGCCTCCTGCCCGCCATTGTTCTCATGTGATGCATGAAACGCCACCTCCTCCTCATCGCCATCGCCGGCCTGATGGCCGGCTGTGCCAAGGCGCCCATGGCCACAGCGACACCTGCCACGCCCGTTGATGCCTCGAAACTGAAAACCGCCACCTTTGCGGGGGGCTGCTTCTGGTGCATGGAGGGCCCCTTCGAGGCGCTCGCAGGCGTGGCCTCCGTCACCTCCGGCTACACCGGCGGCACCAAGCTCAACCCCACCTACATGGAGGTCTCCTCCGGCTCCACCGGCCACGCCGAATCGATCCAGGTGGCCTACGATCCGACGAAGGTGACCTACCAGGAGCTCTTGGACACCTTCTGGCGGCAGATTGACCCCACCCAGGTTGACGGCCAATTCGCCGACCACGGCCGCCAGTACCGCACCGCCATCTTCTACCATGACGAGGAGCAGCGCCGCCTCGCCGAAGCCTCGAAGCAGCAGCTGGCCGCCTCCGGCAAGTTCGCGAAGCCCATCGTCACCGCAATCACCCCCGCCTCACAGTTCTATCCAGCCGAAGGCTACCACCAGGACTACTACAAGAAGAACCCCCTCCGCTACAAACTCTACAAGGTCGGCTCCGGCCGCGAAGGCTTCCTCAAGAAGACGTGGGGGACAGCAGGCCACTAACGCACCCAGCACAAGGAGGTTCCCATGGCCAACCGTCCGCCTGCCTACAAGCCCCTTGTGGAGTAACTGGAACGTTGGTACCATGGTCTTCAACATGAACACGCCCATCGCTGGTTACTGCAACCCCGCTGACTCGTCCCCGCCCGTGACGCCGCGCTGATTCACTGGCCATCCGTTCGCGGCCAGCCGAGAGGCACCCCAGCATACCCGAGACCAAGCGGGGCGAAGCTCGGCTTGACAATACAACTATTCAGTTGTATACTTATGGTGAGCTGAATGGCGTATCATTATGAAATCTAGAAAATTAACACGGGTCCAGGATCACCTGCAAGAGAAGCTGCGCTCTCCCCAATTTCGAGAATCCTATGCGGTGGAGGTCTTTAAGGCGCAGATCGCCAGGGAAATCATCGAGGTCAGAATCAAAGAGGGATTGACGCAGGGGGAGCTGGCCCAGAAAATCGGCGTTACGCAGCAGGAGATTTCCAAGATTGAAAATGGCGAATTCCAGCAGATTAAGACCGTGATGAGAGTGTTGCTCGCCCTTCGGCATCGGACGACCGTCTGCTTGCCCGCCGAGGAAGTGCCTCTCGGGTCTCAGCGCGCTTGATGGCCCGCGTCAAACAAGCCAAGCGCTCAGGCATTCCTCCCGCCGCCCTCGCCCGCTTCAAGGCCAAGGTGCTGAAGGGGCAGCCTGGCGACATTACCGCCAGTTCGATGGAGGAATTGATTGCCAAGCTCCACCGCAAGAGCCGCCGCCGGCCAGCCTGACCCTACCACCGCTAATTCCTGTTCCCCGCCCGCCGGATTTGCTACAATAGGCTCTCCTTCCCCGGCTTCATTCAGCGCAAGGGAAAGCCACAGCAAGCAGACCACGGAGACACGGAAGCACGTGTCCGTGGTTCCGTGCACCTGGCCGTGGCGCGGCACTTCCGTGGTTCCGTGATTACCAAAGTACCTGGTACGCTTATTACCAAACACATCGCTAAATATGCTATAGTGTTTGGTAAACCAAACATCGCCTATGGCCCACGTGATCAGAGCCGTCCTCCAAGAAGAATTAGCCAATTCCCGGCGGATGCAGCGCCGGTACGAACAGGCCCTGCGCAGGCTCGGCAAGGGCAGCCTGGTCAGGAAGCGCATCAGCGGCCATCCGTACTACTACCTGGCGCTGCGGGAAGGCAGGCGGGTGCGGTTCCAGTATCTGGGCAAGCTGTCGGCACAGGAACGTCAAGCGCGGCTGGCGCAGCATCGGCAGCGCGGGCAGTATCGGCGCCTCCTCCGGGAGGTCAAGCAGCAAATTCGCTTCCTGGAGCGGTCCCTGCGTGGCTAGCCAGCGCACGTTGTGCCAAGCGGTGCTCACGCGCCTGGCAAAGGCCGGTGTGCTGGAGGAGGTCGTGCTCATCGGGAGCTGGTGTCTGGAAGGCTACAAGAGCTACTTCGGCCGGCAGACACCGCTGACGGCGTTGCGGACGCGCGATATCGACTTTCTGGTGCCGCGACCAATGCGTATGCGAACAGCGGTGGACGTGCCTGCCCTCCTGGACGATCTGGGCTTTATCCTGGACTTCCACCGGGGCGGGTACATCCGCCTCGTCCATCCGGAGCTAATTGTGGAGTTCCTCGTCCCAGAGCGGGGGCGGGGGACGGATCAGCCGGTGCGCTTACCCCAACTGAGCATCAACGCGCAATCCCTGCGCTTCTTGAATATGTTGGCGGAGCAGACGATCATGGCCACGCTGGAAGGGACCACGGTGCGCATGCCCCACCCGGCCGCCTTTGCGCTGCAGAAACTGCTCATCGCGCCGAGGCGTCAAGGCCATACGGGCAAGCAGGCCAAGGACGTGGAGGCAGCCATCGCGGTCCTGGAAGCCCTGCGCGCTCATGGAGAAACGGCCTCAGTGAGCCGGTGCTTTACAGCACTGCCACGACGCTGGCAAACACACATTCGCCAGGCGCTCGGCGCGCGTCGCGAGCTGCGCGATTGGCTGGCGCTGCTGTCCAGTTAACCACCGCGCCAAAGCCGCCGGAGCCGCCGTCATCTCCGAGCCCTCCGAGATGTTCTGGGGCGACCGGATGGCCTCCTTCAAAGACCCGGACGGCTACCTCTGGATGGTCGCCACCAACGTCGCTGACTTCGACCCCTCCAAAGTCCCGGCGGGGAAGTAAAGGAGCGGCGGAATCTGGTATAATGCGGCCAGCCTACCTGTTGGCATTATCCATGCAGACCTGCTCGGAAAGACACACCACGGAAGCTCACGGCAACATGGAGAAATGAGAGCCAGTACCAATTTTATGTGTGTCAGCTTTTCGACAATCAGCCGGTGGCTTAGCGGAAACACCAGACGGGAAAAGCAGTCATGAGCGGATACGGCAGCTTGTCGAAAGAGCAGTTGATCGACAAAATCAAACGCTTACAAAAACGTAAGAAATTTGGATTGGTTTGGGAGGACAAACTCGAAGATGTGGCAGAGCTTTGTAAGACAAAATTACCCGTGCTGGTCGATGAAAAAGGAGAGGAAATTTCGGATAGCGTGGCCGAGACAGCAAATGTGTTGATCGAAGGCGATAATTATCATGCACTCTCGGTTCTGAATTATACGCACAAGGGGAAAATCGATTTCATTTATATAGACCCTCCTTACAACACTGGTGCAAAAGACTGGAAATATAACAACGCCTTTGTGGATGCTCAAGACCCCTACAGACATTCCAAGTGGCTATCCTTCATGGAGAAACGCCTCAAATTGGCAAAAAATCTTCTAAGGGATCAGGGAATTATATGTGTAACGATTGACGATTATGAAATGCCTCGTTTGTGGTCGCTTATGGATGAAATATATAACGAAAGTAATCATCTCGGAACCGTGGTTATAAGAAACAATCCGAAAGGAAGGAAAACGAAAAGGAAGGTATCGCTAATTCACGAATACGCCTTGTTTTACGGGCGAAGCGGTAATGCCAAGATTCAGAAATTAGAGGTCGCACCAGAGGACAAAACGCATAACTATGTGAAGGATAAGGACGACTCATGGTATCTGCCCGGCAACCTGAGAAAACAGGGAGTTGATAGTTTGGCCGTATCGCCTAAGACTGGGAGGTTGTCGGATAGATACTACCCCATATATTACGATCCCAAGACGGGCAAGGTGAGTACCACCAAGAGTAAGCAATCAATAAAGATTTTGCCCATAGATAAGGACGGACAAAAAAGAATATGGCGTAGAGCCAAGCAAGTCATCGATGAGATGTTTGAGAGGGGTGATGTGTGGTATCAGAAAACCAAGTACGGCAATCAAATATTTTATAAATTTAGAGGCGGATTAGATGGCGAACCGCCAGAAAGCATTTGGTATGAGTCGAAATTTTCAGCAAGCGAACACGGGACACAAATACTCGACACAATTTTGGGAGTGCGAGAAACATTTCAGTATCCGAAATCCCCATACGCTGTTATGGAATGTATAAAAGTTGCTACCGCAAGCAGGGACGCGATCATACTGGATTTCTTCGCCGGTTCCGGCACTACCGGCCACGCAGCCTTAGAGTTAAATAGTGAAGATAATGGAAATCGCCAGTTCATTCTTTGCACAAATAATGAGAATGGCATTTGCAGGAACGTATGCTATCCCCGCATCAGGAAAGTCATGGCTGGATATACAGACTCAAAAAAGAAAAAAATAAATGGTTTAGGTGGAAATCTCAAATATTTTAAAACGGATTTTGTTGAAGCCGAGCCAACTGATAAGAACAAAAAGAAATTAACGGTACAAGCGACTGAAATGCTTTGCTTGAAGGAGGGGGCGTTTAGAACAGTTGTTAACAAAAAATCTTTCAAAATTTTCAAGAATGCGAACCATTACGTGGGAATCATTTTTGACCACACAGCCATCCCCGATTTCAAGCAAGCGATCGAAAAGCTACAAGGCAAATTTAGCGTATACGTGTTCTCTCTTGGTGATGATGCTTTTGATGAGGAATTCGAGGATGTAAAACAAAAAGTGAAACTCTCGCCTATTCCTGACGCGATCTTGAGAGTCTATCGAAGAATCTTCAAATGATGCTTCTGAAAGATTACCAGAACAACGCCATTAAGGAATTGCTCGGAAAAGCCAAAAAGCTTATTACCTACGGCGACGCGAAACGCATGGTTTTTAAAGCCCCCACCGCATCAGGTAAGACAATCATGATGGCCGAGTTCTTAAAGCAGTTATGCGAAGACAGGGAAGTTCTCGCTTCGTTTTCGCTTATCTGGACGGCCCCAAGGCAACTGCACATCCAGAGCAAGGACAAGCTGGAACAGTATTACGAGACAAGCCGCGCCCTTAGGTGTTCCCTCTTTGAGGAATTGGATGACAAACGGATTGACGAAGGCGAAATCCTCTTTTTCAACTGGGAGAGCATCAACAAGAACGACAACATTTACATCCGCGAAAACGAGCAGGACAACAATCTGTCAAATGTTATAAGCCGGACGAAGGAGGAAGGCCGGATAATCGTTCTCGTCATTGACGAGAGCCATCACCATGCTACGAGCGAAATATCGCAAAACTTAATCCGCGACATTGACCCGAAGCTGACCATTGAAGTATCAGCTACCCCTGCGATGGAAAGCCCGGATGAGATTGTCTCCGTTCAGCTTGAGGATGTTAAGGCGGAGGCAATGATCAAGAAAGCTGTTATATTAAATCCGGACTTTGAAAATGTTCTCAGGGACAGAAAAATTCAGAGTCAGTTAAGCAAGCAGTCCGAGGAGTTAGTTATTGAAACTGCTCTTAAGAAGCGAGATGCCCTTAAAGAAGCCTACAAGAAAGAGAGAGTAGGCGTCAATCCGCTCATTCTTATCCAGCTGCCGGACAGGAAAACGTCGCTTGAAGATGTGATTAAGGACAAAGTTATCGCAGTCCTCAAGAACAAGCACAAGATCACAGCTGAAAGTGGAAAGCTGGCAATCCATCTGGCGGAGCATAAAGAGAATCTTGACGACATTTCTGATCCCTACAACGAAGTAGAAGTTTTGATATTTAAACAAGCCCTTGCCTTGGGCTGGGATTGCCCCAGGGCTCATATCTTGGTTCTTTTCCGAGACTGGCAGAGCTTTGAGTTTTCGATCCAGACAATAGGACGGATCATGCGTATGCCAGAACCTGATCATGGTCATTACGACACTGAAATCTTGAATTACGGATATGTATTTACCAACATCGAAAGTATAGAAATCCAAGAAGACTTGGCCAGAGATTACATCACGATTCACGCTTCGAAGCGTGGACGTGAATATTCACCTCTGTCGCTGCTTTCTTGCCACTCCAAGCGGTATCGCGAGAAAACTCGTTTGGCACCAATTTTTATCAAAGTTTTTCTGCAGGAAACTGCTGCCTACAGTCTGAGCCAGAGAATAAGGAAAAAAGCGAAGGGATTAAGCGCAAGATTTATTTCTGATTATAAGGCCGAGAATGTTGATGCATTAGCTGGCGCAAGCATAATCGGCGACAGGGCCATTAGAGTAACTGGCTGGGATTTACAAAAGTATTTTGATTACTTCATACGAAAGAGCCTCGCGCCGTTCTACGCCGAAGACAGGTCTATAGGCAGACTAAAAGAGGCCATTTACGAATTTTTTGAGCAGGTCATGGGGATGCGCTATGAGGTTGTTCAAGAAGAGATTGTTCAAACGGTTTTAAGCGAAGGAAACCTCGTGCATTTTATTAATGTGATCGACCAAGCTAAGGACAAATACATTGACTACATTTCAAGGCGGGAAAAAGAGCTTGAATTTGACCAGGGATGGGAAGTGCCAGAAACCATTGGTTTCAACGCTCGCTACGCTATCGAAGATCGAAAAAAGTCCATCATGCACCCCTTTTTTAAGAGTGAGTATTCGGGTGTCGAAGCCGCATTTATGACTTTTTTAGATGAACAGGACAAGGTAGTCTGGTGGTTCAAGAACGAAGCCAAGAATCCGGCTTATTTTGCTGTTCTCTACGAGGAAGATGGCGACAAAAGACCATTTTACGTTGATTTTATTGTCCAATTGAAAGATGGATTGATTGGGCTTTTCGATACGAAGGCCGGTCTGACCCAAAAAGTAGCTGGCCCGAAAGTCAATGGGCTTCGGACATATGTTGGGGAACAGAACAAAAAGGGCAAGAGGCTATTTGGCGGGATCGTTACCAATACCGATGGTCGGAATTACGCCGGGCGATGGGTTTACTTCAATAGGGAAGGAAAGGAATTATCCGGCAGCCTGGATAATTGGGAGACTTTGGCTTTTTAGCGAGCAAAGAGAGGGCCCAAAAGCACCGAGTACTTCGATGCCCTGCTGAACTATGTATCATGCCCACACACTTGGTATTGTGTTTACCGAATTAAAATTGGCATGACCCAATTTTCGGGTACTCTACTGGCAAGCGGCGTTGTAGCCGCAGCGACGACGGCCACCCTACAGTTCCGCAGCGTTAGATGGGAACGACGGAAAGAATTTCTCGAGCACCAGCTGCGGTTGTATGGTCCCGCCTACGCCCTAATAGCACAGAATCGCGATGCTTTTGAACGAATCAAGAGCATTCATGTGCAGGGTGAGAAGCGCTTGAGTGGTGTAATCGGGGCAGAGAAAGACATTGATGCAACGATAGCGGTGGCAAACGAACACATCAGACGAATCGTCTTGAGTAATAATGAAATCCTTGAGGACATGCTTAAGAAGAATCTACACTTCATCGATCCGGATGACATCCAGCTTGTAACGCAATTTTTCCATGATATGGCCAATTTAAAGGTGGAGACCTCAGCAGACGTGGGAACAAAGTTACCACTTCTAATGGCGCTGGATCTTCCCAATATATCATTTATGCGGCCCGGCCTTATTGAGTGCTTTGAGCAAAGATTTAGGCAGAAACAGGTTCAGTTTCGAGAAATGCTAGGGAGCAGCAAGAGGCATCAACGGGATTTGCCAACGAACAAAAGACCGCTTTGCGCTGTTGGTTTACCTCCACGCATCTGGCGGACGTTTGCTATACCTGTCTTGACCGGCTTGATGGTGGCGCTCTTCTGGCATTTCTTTGAAGTGGTAAAACCGTGGAAGATAACATTATTCTTACCCTATGCGTATGAATATGCCTATAGAGGAGCCACCAACACTACAGGCAATCAAAGCAGAGAAATCCTGCCCGTCGTCCCCATCCGCGTGCGTCTTACTGACAAAGCGAGTGGGTTTGTGTTTGCCGTTCACAATGATAACATTCGGAGTCTCCACGGAGTCTCGTTACATCTGCAACTACCGCCGGGTGTTGAGGTGACTGATCCAGGACCATTCAGAGCGTTTTGGCCAAACGAGGAATACTTTTTCTCTTTTGGGGACGCGGTGTTGAATCACGGAGTTTTCTATGCGACTGAGGTGCGTAATACTGCAGGCGAACTGAAGGGTTCGATTCAACTAAAATTCAGCCAGCCAAGAGAGTACGAGATAATAGCCACTGTGAGCGGAGAAGACATGCTTCCGGCAGAGAAGAAAATCAAAATTGTCGTAGTACCCTAGACGCTTTACGCTATCCATAATGCCCGAAGCGGTTATTGACAGAATTGGCCAGGTTGAACCTCAGCGGAACGTGGCCCGAGTGAATTAAGTATCTGTCCATGGAGTTGCAGTCATGGATGCAAAGATTGTTGTGAAAATTTTAGGTCTTACCATAACTTCGGCTGGCGTCGTTCTGAGCCTGCTCAATCTGAAGGGTTTTCTCAAGTACCCAGAGCGCCTAAATTTTGCGCATTTGGCGCTCGAAACGAGCGAAGGCATTCCGCTTTCGCATCCTGGAGCTAAGTCCTTTATGAGTCGCTTCCCGCCACCTCCAACAGACAGCAAGGGTACGTTCACTCACTTCGTAAAAAATGCAATACAATTTACTGGTGGCGGGACCCCATTGTCAGGCACTGTTAAATACATGTATCCTGATGGAAGGCGGACTGCTGCGGTCGCAACATTTGAAGACGTAAAGCGCTGGGCCGCAGAATCACGTTATCCGTGGCTTGCCTGGTGGCTGACAGTCGTAGGACTTCTCATCACTAGTGCAGGTGTCTTTTGGGACTGGCGGACAGCAGATCCCACCGGGCCAGGTTGAACCTCCGCGGAACGTGGCCCGATTGAATTAAATATTGCGGCCCTCAAATCGTTTATTACTTTGGGTAATATTTTGCTTGACAAACATCCGGCCGGTTCGTATAGTGCTTCTGGTGGATCCGATGGGACCATCGGACGTTCGATCTTTGATAGCTGCTACCTCCTTTTACTTTTAGCGAGGCGCGGTACCAAGAGTCGCTGAGAAGCGGCTGACCAGCCTGCCCCATGAAGACACCGTCATCCAGGACAGCCAATAGTGCGGTTGTCAAGGAAGGCGGGGTCTGTACGAAGGAGCTGGCGCTGGGTTAGTGTTCGGGCATGTGGTAAGCCAGAGAATTAAGGTGACCTGAGGCCAGACCCACGTAGCAGAACACTGGAAGACCCGGAACCTGTTCCAGTTGGGCAAGCCTACCCGTGCGGGTAGGAAATGACGTAGGCAGGGGTTCCAGGATGTTTTGGAAGAAGACGGGATCGCTTCCCCTTCCCCGCGGTGCGCGCCGAGCTTATGCAGGGGTTCCGGGTGCGCAACCCGGCTAGCTGCAGAGGAGGTGATGAAACAATGAGTAAGTGGCAGCTTATTTCAAAGGTCCTGGAGTTGATCTCGAAGTTAGAAGAGATCATCACCAGCGAGGGGAAGCGAAATTCTGAAGCGTCTGAGCTTCAGGAGTGCAGGGGCGACCTCAGGACTCTGCTAAAAAAACTGCGGAGCCCCGGCGAGTCGGTCAACCCGAACGAAGTTCTACTGCTGTCATATAAAGCCGTAGAACACATAGCCTCCTGGCTCGAAGGAAAAGAAGAGAAGTAGAAACGATCAGACGCGGAAGACCCGTCTTTACTTCCAACAATAAAGTTTCTCCTGCCATTTTTCCTTCCTTACAATACACCAAGAACCTAAAAAGCGAACAAGGACGAACATCATGAACGTCGGTGAAGCAATAAAAACGCTGCGGGTGAGGCGGCAGATAACTCAAAAGTTCCTGGCAGAACGATGCGGGATTACGCAAGGCTTCCTATCCCTTGTTGAAAGAGGAGACAGGGAGCCAGGGTTTGACTTAGTTGAGAAGATATCAGAAACGCTAGGCGTCCCACCACAGCTTATACTCCTGCTTGCTTGTGAGAAATACACGCGGGGCAAACGCTACTCAAAACCTTTAAGGAAGATTGCTTTGACTCTAGACGAGCTACTTCACGCCTATTCCGCCGCTTGCTAATGCATCCTCATCGAGCAGGGTCCACCATTTTATCGCCTGAAGAATTCGGGCGAGTTTTGGGCTACGAGCCAGCCTTCCTCCAGGACATGGTTAAGAATATCGAAAAAAACTACAGCCCCTATTTGGATAGAACAGGAAAGAAGCCACGCTGGATTGCCAGACCATCTGAAACTCTTAAGGGCGTCCAGCGTAAGATTCTCGATAACTTCCTGGAACTGGTCTCGTTGCCGAATTACGTCATTGGTGGAGTAAAGGGAAGGAAACACGCAGAACATCCAAAGTTACACGTAGGCCACCCTATCGTTGTGACGCTTGACGTCAAAGATTGCTACCCCAATATCACTTATAAGCAAGTTCTCGAGGTGTTCCGCGAGATCGGATTCTCCAAAGAAGTTGCGGTTTTGGCTACACGGCTGACAACGTACAGACGTCGGCTACCGTTGGGTGCTCCTAGTAGTACTCAGCTTGCCAATTTAATACTGAAACCAGCGGTGACGCGTGTCTGCGCCCTCGCAGAACAGGCAGGATTGGATGTTGCGAGTCAGTATATAGATGATCTGGCTTTCTCGGGAGATCAACTGCCTAACGATTTCATCACTCTGGCGATCCGAGAATTCTCAAGACACATGATTAAGATTAACCGCAAGAAAATTCAAGTTATGCGTAGAGGCCATACACAACTTGTGACAAGAAGGCTGGTGAATGCTCGGGTCGCTCTGCCCACAAAGGAAAGACACAGAGTTAGGGCTGCACTTCACCAGCTCGGTAAGCTTGAAGCAAGTGATTCCTCATATAGCAAGCAGTTCCTCAGTGTGCGTGGACGGATTCTCTCTTTAAGGAAATTACATCCACATCTTGGGCAACGTCTGATGGCGCAGCTCAACAGTCTGCAGAAGTCCACAACCAAGAAAACATCGCACTAATCTGCACTAGTGCCTTCCCGCGCGATAATAGGCCAAAAGAAACCGTACGGTGCTCCAGGGGGGCTGACTATCCGTGAAAGCGCAGCGTTGCCAATGACCGCCAAAGTTATAGCCCAGAGAAAATTCGGATCGGCGCTATCATCTTGAATTCGAGGAATGCATCACCTAACTACAGGCCGAAATAATTTCCGTGTCCCTGAATTTTAAAGGGGGAAGTTTCAATGGTAAAACTTTTCCTCGATATAGAAACCCTGCCCGCTGAAGAGTCCTTCAAAGCTGAAATTCAGAAGGGGATTCTTGCGCCGCGGGGTCCTAAAAAGAAGGCGGCAAAGGTCGCCGCGGCGCCAGCGACACCTAAGGAACTGGAAGAGCAATTGCGACAAACGGCCCTCAGCGGGGACTTTGGGCGAATTCTCTGTATTGGATACTGTAAAGAACCTCCTGCGGGGAGTTCTGCTGAGATACTGCAGGGTGGCGAGCGCGAGATATTGGAAAAGTTTTGGGTGATTGCGAGAGATGTCGATCTTTTTATTGGGCACAACGTTATGGAGTTCGATTTAAGGTTCATCTACAAAAGGTCGATCATTCACAAAGTGAGGCCGACGAAAAACGATTTGAGCTTCGCACGATATCGCAGCCAACCAATCTACGACATCATGCGAGAGTGGGAAAAGTGGGACGTACAGACGTACACCTCTCTTGACAGAATGGCCAAAGTTTTGGGATTGGAGACTTCAAAGAAGGGACTGTCTGGAGACAAGGTTTACGACGCTTTCCTGGCTGGGAAACTTAATGAGATCTACGAATATTGCAAGGCGGATGTTGAGCTGACGAGGCAGATTTATAAGCGAATGAATTTCGAGATCTAGTAAAGGTACCAGCTTCCTCCGTGCCAGGTTAACCGAAGCATAGCTGATGAGCACAAAACTAATTGACCCAGACAAAATCCAGATCGGCGACGTGGTGTTGGTGGCCACGCGGAATCGGATTACGGAGTGGGTGCAACGGAAGCTGGGGTTTGGGGATCGGAGGGCCGTTGAGGACGACACTTGACATGCATAAAAACTCATGCTATCTTATGCATTGGAGGTGACCCCATGCGGACGACCCTGGACATCAACGCGCGGTTGCTGCGGGACGCCATGCGGCGCGCCCGCCTCAAGACGAAGACCGAGACGGTGGAGCGCGGGCTGGAGGAGCTCATCAATACCGAGCGGCGCCGGCGGCTGATCCGAGCCCGGGGCGCGGGTTACGGATTGACCTTCGAGGACTTCCTGCGTTCCCGCCGGGATGAGTAGACAGCTCGTCCTCGCGGACACCTCGGTCTGGGTGGCGCACCTGACCGGGCGTCACACAGCGGTGACGAACGCCCTGCAAGAGCTCCTGTCCGCACACCGCGTGGCCGTCAATGCCGTGATTCGGCTCGAGCTGTTGACCGGCGCCCGGGACGAGGCCCAGTACGCCGAACTCGATGACGCCCTGGGCGGCTTGCACGCGGTGGAGCTGACGGAGGCCGTCTGGCGCCAGGCCGAGCGGCTGCGGTTCGACTTGCGACGGCGCGGGCGGTTGATTCCCGCCCTGGATGTGCTCATCGCCTCCTGCGCGATGGCGTATGATTGCGCCGTGCTGCATGCCGACCGCCACTTCGACTTCATCGCGCGCAGCGCTCCACTGACGATTCATCAGCCCGCCTAAGTGCTTGCCGTGGAAGCCGTACCAGGTTCCAGGGGGACAGGTTATCAGTCAAAGTACCAGGGCACTTGGTGCCAGGGTGAGGAGACCGGCGCATGGGAAAATCCTTGCCTTCAGCTTTGGCCGGCCTATAATATCATTACCCTTCCGTACGAAGCGATCTTATCGTGGAGATGTTACCCGCGGCAGGGGCGAGACCTGGAGGGTGTGGCAGGCAGGTCGCCGGCGGGTAGCTACATCGTCCACGATCCTACCAGGCCCACTTTCATGTTATACTTAGCGTGAGTGAACCGTACGACCCTACGGCCTTTCAGGAGATCATCTGTACCGGCCACGCCCGTGAACGCATGGAGAAGCGCGGCGTCAGCCGGGACGATGTGGAGACGACACTGCAGCGTCCCGATGTCATCTTGCCGGTCATGCCGGATGGGACGAGAGAATTGCGCCGGCGTATCGGGCGGCGAGTGCATTATGTCGTCATCGCCCTGAAGCGCCAGCAGGCTATCTTGATTACCACGGGGTGGAGCCGAGAACCATGAAACCGAGCAAATTTGCCGAGCATCCCACCGTCAAGCTGGTGACCTATGACCCGGTGGCCCACGCCGCCTACTTCCTGTTCGAGGACCGGCCGGTGGCCGAGACCAAAAAGTTTAACGCCTATATCTCGTTAGATTTGGATGAGGCCGGCCGGTTGATCGGCATCGAGGTGCTGCACCTGAATGGTTCCAAGCTGCATGAGGTGGAGGAGGCTCTTCAAGAGGTCGCGCGAATGTTTCGGCGGCCCGAAGTTACCCACATTCACCTCGACGCCCTGCAGGAAGCTTTTCAGTAAACACGGTACGCCTACCATCTCTCCTACGAAACAGCGCAAGGTCAATTGATGTGCCATAAAAATACCAGCCACCTCGGTACCAGGATGAGGCTGCCGATGCTACGGCGCTGGGTGCAGGTGGGCGCGGGTCTGGTCTGTTGTCACGCGATACTGTCAGGAGGTGAGATGATGGGCACGGCGCACGCGAGTGAGACGGAGAAGGCCAAGGTGGCGGTCGGGCAGACCGCGCCCGAGTTTACGCTCTTGGATCAAGCCGGCCAGCCCCAGCGGTTGGCCGACTACCGGGGGCAGTGGGTGCTGGTCTACTTTTATCCCAAGGATGATACGCCCGGCTGCACGAAGGAGGCCTGCGGTCTCCGGGATCGCTTCGCGGAGTTCAAGAAGCTCAAGGCGGTCGTGTTAGGGGTGAGCGCGGATTCGGTGGAGAGCCACAAGAAGTTTGCCGACAAGTTCACGCTGCCGTTTCCCCTGCTCGCCGACACCCAGAAGCAGGTCGTGCAGGCCTACGGGGTGTGGGGGCAGAAGTCGTTCATGGGCAAGACGTACCTGGGGATCAGCCGCAGCTCATTTCTCATCGATCCGCAGGGGAAGATCGCGAAAATCTATCCGAAGGTCAAGCCCGAAGAGCACACGGCGGAGATCCTGCAGGATTTGGCGCAGCTCGGCGCGCGCGGCTGATGCGATGCAGGTGACGGTGCGCGTGACGGCGCGATCGAGACGGCCGGGTATCGTCCAACAGGGCGATGGCAGCCTCCACGTCCGAGTGACGGCGCCGGCGGAGGGCGGGCGGGCGAATGCGGCGGTCATCGCAGCGCTGGCGCGCCACTTCGGCGTGCCGAAGCAGGCGGTCGCCATCGTGCGCGGCCACACGAACCGGCAAAAAGTGGTGGAGATTGCGCGGGAAGGAGTGACGATGCGAAACAAGCCATGGAGGGTGGTGGCCATCGTGGCCATGGCCGGCTGGCTGGTGGCCGGTCAGGCCTTGGCGGCGACGACGAAGGATAAAGAGGGGCTGTTGGCGCTGGGCGCGAAGGCGCCGGGGTTTGCGTTGCAGGATGTGGTGACGCTTCGGGAATGGTCACTGAAGGACTGGGCCGACAAGGAAGTTCTCGTCGTCATGTTTATTTGTCGCCATTGTCCGTATGTGCAGCGAGTCAAGGGCGGGTTAGCGCAGTTGGGCAGGGATTATGCCGACAAAGATGTGGGGATTGCGGCGATTAGCAGCAATGATCCGAAGGCGATCCCAGAGGATAGCCCGGGGAAGTTAAAGGGGATGGCGCTGGAAGAGGGGTTTGTGTTTCCGTTGCTGTTCGATGAGACCCAGAAGGTTGCGGCGGCCTACACGGCGCTGTGCACGCCGGATATCTTCGTCTTCGATGCGCAGCGGCGGCTGGTCTACCGTGGCCAGTTCGACGATGCCCGGCCGGGCAACCGCTCACCGGTGACCGGCCAAGACGTCCGCGCCGCCATCGAGGCGGTCCTGGCGGGCCAGCCCGTTTCCTCCAATCAGCGCCCCAGCGTCGGCTGCGGGATTAAGTGGCAACCCGGCCGCGAGCCGGCATACACCCGACGATAAGATCGGGTGAGGCTCGTCCACCGAGGTTGTGATTACCATCGTCTTCGTCTGCTCCAACAGTCAATCTGTTGCGACTTTTCAACATCTGCTCTCCACTCTAAGCCTACCCAGCGAGGCTCCCCCGTTGCCATCCAGTCGTAAGTAACAGATAACAGCATATAAATAAACAGGTTATAGATTTCGGGCTCTTCCAAGCCAGAGAGTTGGCATGCCATCTGCTTCTATGTCTGTCATAGACAGTCCAAGTCGAACTTATCTATTAGGAGGCGTTAGACAGATGGTACCAGGCCGGTTGAGCATCACCGAGGTGGCGAGGCAGCTCAGCGTGACGACGAAGACCATCACGCGCTGGGAGAAGGCCGGTAAGATCAAGTCGGCCAAGCGGGATTATCGCGGCTGGCGCGTCTATTCGCCGGAAGAGGTCCAGACGATCAAGAGTCTGGTGGAAACGGTCTATTAAGGTAGGGATGGCCATGCGACGGACGCAGGGGAGGATTCGGATGATGAGCGAGTGCCGGAAGTCCGGGAGCTGCAGGACCCTCTGGTTCGTGCTCGTGGTGGCGGTGGTGGGGATGGGCGTGGCCCAACCGGGATGGGCCGACGAGACGACCGCGCCGGCATCGGCCTCGGCCCAGCCGCAGGCGCCCACGCAGGCTGTCTCGGAGCCCTCCACCGGTCAGGCCATCCCGGCCACCTCCGGAGAGATCATCGGCTACCAACCGATCCCCAATAGCGTCCTCGCAGGCATCGCCGCCTCGAATGCGGCCGCCGTGGCCTCGCCCGCCGCCCAGGAAGGCCAGGCCGCCGCCACCCGGACGAGGGTGCCCACCGACTTTCCGCCGCCGCCCACGACGTACGACCCCATGACCTGGTTCGTCGGCCAGGGGCCTTACACGTTGGGCCGGGATGACGTCATCCGCATCCAGGTGCGCAACCAGCCGGACTTTAGCGGCGACTTCATCATCGATCCCGAGGGCAGCATCCAGTACAACTACCTCAGCGATATCAAGGTCCTGGGGATGACGAAGACGGAGGTGGAGCAACTGCTCACGCAGCGGCTCGAGCAGTACATCCGCGCGCCGCAGGTGAGCGTCGTCATCCTGCAGTACAACTCCAAGGCCGTCTACGTCGTAGGCGAGGTGGCCCGGCCCGGCAAGTACATCATGCGGGGCGATGTGATCAAGCTGCGGGAGGCGATCGTGGCGTCGGGGCTGCCCACGCGCACGGCGGCCCTGGGCCGGACCCACGTCGTCAAGCCTGACCTGGACCATCCGCGGATCCGGAAGATCAATTTGAAAAAGATCCTCTATAAAGGCCGGCTCAAGGACGACATCGACCTCTATCCGGGCGAAATCGTCGTCGTCCCCTCGACCGTGCTGGCTTCCATCAACAACTTCCTCAGCCAACTGCTCAACCCCTTCACCCGCGCCACGGCCGCCGCCGCCGTGGGCGCCGCGCTCTAACCATGGATACGACGACCGAGCGACGCATTGGCTGGCAGGACTACCTGACGGTCATCCTGCGCCGCCGCTGGTTTTTCGCGATTCCGTGCCTGCTCGTCATCGTCATCACCCTGCTCGTGGGGATGTGCATGCCCCGCATCTACCGGGCGGAGACGGTGCTGCTGGTGCAGGAGCCCAACGTCATCAACCCGCTCATCCAGGGGCTGGCGGTCTCCACGCCGGTGAGCGAACGGCTGCGCACGCTGCGCGAGGAGATCCTGGGTTGGACGAGCCTGAGCCGGCTGGTCAATGAGCTGAAGCTCGCCCGGCGCATCAACAACCCCGTGGGCTTCGAGCGGCTCATCAAGGAGCTGCAGCAGCAGGTCGAGGTGAGGATGCGCGGACGGGAGCTGTTGGTCATTAGCTACGAGCACCAGAATCCCAAGTTGGCTCAGCAACTCGTTAGCACCATCTCGTCGATCGTCATCGACCGCAACACCAAGGCCCAGACGGCCGAGGCCGGCACGGCGATCAGTTTCATCGAAGGCGAGATGGGCGTCTACCAGAAGAAGCTGGAAGACTCCGAGGCGGCCCTCCGGCAGTTCAAGGAGCTCTATGAGATGCAGATGCCGGTGGCGACGGAGCTCAATCGGCAGATCATCAACTTGGAGGTGAGCCTCGCGGCGTTGCTGGTGGAAAACACCGAGCAGCATCCGCGCGTCGTCGAGACCCGCCACCGCATCGCGGACCTCAAGGCGAAGCGCAACGAGGAAATCAAGCGCGTCATCAGCCAGGCGATCAGCCAAGGCCAGGACCCGGCGGTCTACCGGGATTTCATCCAGGCGATCGACCAGCCGGTGGATGAGGCCGACGTCCAGACCCCTGCCGTCTTGGCCGCGAAGGAGGCCTATCAGGCCTGGGTCAAGCGGCTCGATTCCCCGATCGCGACCCCTCCAGCATCGCCGGCGCCCACGGTCCAGCTGGTGACCACGCCGTCGAGCGCCGCAGCCACCGCCCCATCCTTCGAGCTGGTGGGCGGCAGCGCTGCGTCGGTGACCCTGGCGCCGCGTCAGGAGCAGGAGTTGGCGCGCCTCACCCGCGATTACGAGATCAGCAACCGCACCTATCAGCACCTGCAGGAGCGGCTGGAGCGCGCGAAGATCACCCAGCGGCTCGGCGAGTCCGACGAGGGCGTCAAGTTCAAGGTCCTCGAGCCGGCACGGGTGCCGCTGCGGCCCGTCAAGCCGAACCTGCTCAAGATGTTCTTATTCGGGCTGATGCTGGGCCTGTGTCTGGGGGCGGGGGTGGCCTTTGCCGCGGAATATCTCGACCAATCGTTCCAGTCGGCGGAAGAGGTGAGCCACAGCCTGGAACTGCCGGTCCTCGGCTCGATTTCGCCCATCGTGACGCCGGACGACATCGCGCAGCGCCGGCAGCGGCTGAAGGCCCGGCTCAACCCCAAGCGCTGGCGGGACGTGGCGCTGGAGCGCTGCAAGCCGGTGGCCGCCACCGTGGACCGGCTGCTGGCCAAGTGGAACCTGTGAGCTGAGCCGCCATGTACGAAGCCTTCTTCGGCCTGCGTGAAAAACCCTTCAACATGACACCGGACCCCCGGTATTTCTACCCCTCCATCAAGCACGTCGAGGCGCTCAATCACATGGCCTATGCCGTGGAGCAGCGGCGGGGCTTCGTGGTGCTGACGGGGGAGATCGGCTCCGGCAAGACGACGGTGTCGCGGGTGCTCTTGTCCCGGTTGAAGGCCCCCATCAAGACGGCCGTGATTCGCAACACGCACTTGACCGCCAAGGATCTCATCAGCCGCACCCTCGACGAGTTCGAGGTGGCCTACACCCCGGGCACCAAGACGCAGCTGTTGGACCAGCTCAACGCCTATCTCATCGACCAGCTGCGCGCCGGGGCGAACGTGGTGCTGCTGGTGGATGAAGCGCAAAACCTCTCGCCCCGCCTGCTCGAAGAGATCCGCATGCTCTCCAACCTGGAAACCGACCAGGAGAAACTCATCCAGATCGTGCTGATGGGCCAGCCGGAGCTGAAGGGCAAGCTCTGGCTGCGGTCCCTGACCCAATTTCGGCAGCGCGTCACCGTCTATTACCACCTGACGCCGCTCGATGTCGAGGAGACGGCGGCCTACATCCACCACCGGCTGCGCGTGGCAGGCGCCAACGGCTCCCCGGCGTTCACCGACACGGCCTGCCGCGGCGTCTTCGAACACTCCCACGGCATCCCGCGCCTGATCAACGCGCTCTGCGATCATGCGCTGCTCACGGGGTACGTGAATGAGTCGAAGATCATCGACCAGGACGTCATTGACGAAGTCGCGACGGAATTGCCTTCATTAACCGAAGCGCCCGTCGCGAGTTAGGGAGGAATCTAAGGAGCCATGAGCAAGATCACGAAGGCCCTGGAAAAGGCGGCGCGCGAGCGGCTGCAGCGCGAGCAGGAGCACCCCACCGTCTCGCCCGTGGTCACCCAGGTGTCGCTGGCCATCGCCGAGGCGGAGGGAATCGCGTCGGCCGGCCAGGTGACCATCGACCCGCACATCGTCGCCGCCACCGACGCCAGCTCCCCGATTGCGGAGCAGTATCGCATTCTGCGCACGAACCTCCAGTCGCTGCGGCTGCGGTCCGGGCCGAAGGTGGTGGTGGTGACGAGCGCGATGCATAGCGAGGGCAAGACCGTCACCGCCGTCAACCTCGCCCTGACGCTCGCCCGGCAGGAGGGCTTGCGCGTCGTGCTGGTGGATGCGGACCTGCGCAAGGGGTCGGTCCATCAATGGCTGGGGTTGGGCGAGCGGACGACGGGGCTGGCCACGGTGCTGGCCAATGGGGGCCTCCTGAACGGCGCGCTCGTGCGGCTGGAGACACCGCCGCTCGCCGCGCTGTTAGCAGGGCCCAAACCGGAGCATCCG
Organism: Candidatus Omnitrophota bacterium; assembly: GCA_016206665.1. GTDB lineage: Bacteria > Omnitrophota > Gorgyraeia > Aquiviventales > JACQRC01 > JACQRC01. Next base: position 28,197 of record JACQRC010000089.1, read on the forward strand.
GCGGAGCTGCTGCAATCGGCCGCCATGCCGCGCCTGCTGGCCGCATTGAAGACCCAGTTCGACGTCATCGTGGTCGATGCGCCGCCGGTGCTGCCGGTGGCCGACCCGAGCATCCTGGGCGCGTACGCCGATGGTGTGCTCCTGGTCGTCAAGGCCGGCGTCACGCAGCGCCGCGTCGTCCAACAGGCCAAAGCGCTGCTGCAACAGGCGAAGGTGCCGCTGTTGGGCTGCGTGCTGACGAATGTGGCGTTCGACCCGACCGGGCTCTACCGATACTACCGTTACTACCGCGACGGCCACGCACCCGCCGCGGCAGCGAACGGCAACGCCGCCCCAGCCGCCGAATCCGCAGCCGCCTGATCGCCGTGTCGCTCTGCTCCTCCATGCCATCCCGGAGGTAAGCCGTGGCCGTCCTCGTCGTTGACGCGCATTTTAAGCAGGCCCTCGTGGTCACGCGCAGCCTCGGCCGCCGCGGCGTCGCCGTCGACCTGGTGGCCCACTCGGCGTACGCGCCCGCCTTTGCCTCCAAGTACTGCCGCCGGGCCTTTCAGTCCCCTGTGCGCAAGGACCAAGACGCCTTCGTTGAGTTCCTGCTCAGCCTCGTCAAGCGGGAGCGGTACGACTTCATCCTCACCTGTGAGGATGACTCGACGCGATTGCTCTCCGAGGCGCGCAGCCGCTTTGAGCCCTACACGCAGGTGCCGCTGCCGCCCCATGACGTCGTGCAGCTGACGCTGGACAAGGCCCGGATGACCCAGTTTGCTGCGGCGCACGGCATCCCGGTCCCGCGCACCCACTATGCGCGCACGTTCGAGGAGATTGAACGGGCGGCCCAGGAGATTGGCCGTTGGCCGGTGGTCTTGAAGTACCCGGTCGGCTATGGCTCGCGGGGAGTGAAGCCGTGCCACTCGCGGCAGGCGCTGCGGCAGCACTATGATGCGTGCCTGCAGCGGTTCGCGCCATCCACCAGCTCCTGGCTGGTGCAGGAGTGCATCGGCGGCGACAATTACGGCAACCACCACTTGTGCCGCCACGGCAGCACCCTCGTTTCGACGCAGGCGAGGCTGCTCAAGACGTTTCCGGTGGCGGGCGGCAACACGGCCAAGGCGGTCACCGTCTCTGAGCCTGACATGGAGCAGAGTTCCCGCAAGCTCCTCGCAGCGCTGGGCTGGCATGGTGTGGCCTGTTTAGGTTTTCGCTATGACCCTGTGAGCCGGCGGTTCGTCTTCCTCGATGTCAATCCGCGTTTCGGGGGGTCGCTGTTCCTGCACGTCCTGGGAGGGGTTGATTTCCCCTATCTCCTGCATTGCATAGTGACCGGTCGGGAGGTGTCGGTGAACGGCCGCTTTCGCACAGGGGTTTTGTACCACTCCATCTTTGAGGAGAATCTCCAGCGGGCCGTGCTGCATCCGCGCTATTTCCTGGGATACTTGTGGGACTGCCTCGACCCGCGTGTGCGTACCGAAATTGCCTGGTCCGATCTCGGCCCCATACCCAACCAGGTGCGGCAGGCGCTGTGGCGCCTCCAACGGCGGAAAGAAACGGTGGCTGCATGAAGAACCTGAAATCGGCGACCCTCTCCGGCATCGCGTGGGTCTTGGTGGCGAGCGGCAGCCAGAAGGTGCTCGGCATCGCGACGACGATTGTTCTCGCCCGGTTGCTGAGCCCCGGCGACTTCGGCCTGTTTGCGCTGGCGTTCGTCCTCATCGACGGCTTCGGCCTCTTCAAGAGCCTTGGCGTCGATTTGGCCCTGATCCGGCAGCAGGAGCGGGTCGACGAGGCCGCCGATACCGCGTTCTGTCTCTTGCCGTTCATCGGCCTGTCCTTGTCGGCGCTGCTGTATGTCGCCGCGCCGTGGGCCGCGGTGCTGCTGCGCCATCCCGAGGTGGCGCCGCTCGTCCGGGCGCTCTCCGCCATCTTCGTCTTCTCGTGTCTGGCCCAAGTGCCGAACATCCTCATGCAGAAGCGGCTGTGGTTCTGGAAGCGCGGCCTCGCCGAGACCGTGGCGACAATCAGCTATGCGGCCGCCGCGATCGGCCTGGCCGTCGCCGGGTGCGGGGTCTGGAGTCTGGTCTATGCCTATCTGCTGAAAACGGCCGTCCATTTGGCGATGGTCTGGAGCTTTGCCGGCTGGCGGCCACGCTTGCAGTTCCGCTGGGAGCTGGCCGTGCAGATGTTGCGGTACGGCAAGTACATCCTGGGCGGCAGTTTGCTGATGTTTGTGAAGAACAATGTCGACAACGTGATCGTGGGCGCGCTGTTGGGCACCACGGCCTTGGGCTATTACGCCCTCGCCTTCAATCTCTCAACCTTCACCTCGGCGCACGTCACGGGCCGGATGTTCGGCGTCCTCTTTCCGGCGTTTTCCCAGCTGCAGGATGATGATGCGGCGCTCTGCCGGGCCTTTCTCAAGGCCCTCAAGCTCATCGCCTTGATCTCCGTGCCGTTCGGCCTGGCGCTGGTCGTCCTGGCCCCGATGGTGCTGCAGACCATCTATGGATCGCAGTGGCTGGCGGCGAGCGAGGTCCTGCGTTTGCTGGCGGTCGGCGGCATGCTGAAGGCCTTGGGCGGCAGCCAAAGTCCCGTCTTGCTCGCCAAGGGCCGCGCCCGGGTCGACTTCTGGGTCAACGTGGCCCACGTGGGCAGCTTTTTGGTATTCATCGTGCCGCTGACCCGCCTCTGGGGTCTGCGTGGCGCGGGGTATGTCGTCTTGCTCTCCGGGGGCGTCTCCTTCCTCGTCGGCATGTGGCGGGTCCGGCGGGTGCTGCCCGTCTCCTGGAGCGCCATCGCCACGGCGATGCGGCCGGCCCTCATCGGGTCGGTCCTGATGTTAGCGGTCTTTGAGGGCTTGACGCTGTGGCGGCAAGGGTTCACCGCCTGGCCATCGACGCTGTCGATCCCGGGTTTTCTGACGATGGCGGCGGTCTCGGTCATCGCGTATGTGGGCGTGGTCGTGCTGATCGACCGCGAGATCCGGTTGGAAGTCCAGAGGATCGTCTGATGATGCGAGCGGCTGCCTGGTACCAACAGCAGTGGGACGCAGGGATCCGGCTCCAGCCGGAGCGGGACCTGGTCACGAATTTCCTGGATGAATTGGAGGCCTATTCGCGGCTGCCGCGGGCGGAGGTCGAAGCGCTCTTTTACCACGGCACCGAAGCCTTTGCCCAGGAATGGGAGCAGAAGTATAAAACCGACCCCCAGGCCCGGGTCAAGTTCTATGACGAGGCGCTGACGCACATCTTCTTTGTCATGCACAACAGCGCCCTGCGGACCCACTTGAGCAGCCCCTTGCTCTATGTGTACGCCGCCGAGTGGGCCAGGCAATCGGGGGCGCGTCGCTATCTCGACTACGGCTCCGGCACCGGCTCTGGCGCCATCTTTTTCGCGCGCTCCAGCGTCGAGACGACCCTGGCCGACATCTCGAGCCGGATGCTGGACTTCGCGCGGTGGCGGCTGGAGCGGCGGGGGCTGGCCGCAAGCTACCTAGACGTCAAGATGACGTCGTTGCCGCGCAACCACTACGACTTCATCACCTGCTTTCATGTGCTGCAGCACGTCGAGGACCCCATCGCGACCCTGCGCCAATTGCGCGAGGCGCTGACGGACGGGGGGATCCTCATCGTGAATGGGGCCTTGCGCAAGGATCCGGACCGACCCATGCAACCGGATCATGGCGGGGCACGGACGACGCGCCACTACCGGTCGGTCGGGTTTCAAATCCTTTGGGAGCGGAACCGCGCGATGCGGCATCTGTCAAACACTAATCCGATCGCCCTGCAGAGGGTCGAGCGGCCGGCGGTCGTCAACGGCGCGTACCTGGCGTTTGATTCGCTGTTGGCCTCACCCGTGGGCGCGCTGACGGCTGCGGCGGCCCGCGCGGTCCGCGGACGGAAAGCCCGCACCGAGGTGGCGGCATGAGCGCGACGACGGCCACCGCACATCCACGCTTCCTCGCCATCGGGCTTGACGGAGCCACCTGGACCATCCTGCGCCCCCTCATGGAGCAGGGACTCCTGCCGCATTTGCAACGGCTGGTCTCGGAGGGAGCGTCGGGGGAGTTACTCTCCACGGTGCCGGCCCACTCGGGGCCGGCTTGGACGACCTTCATGACCGGGGTCAACCCGGGCAAACACGGCGTCTTCGGTTTCACGACACGGCTGTTTAACGGGAAGGTCGGCAGCCGTCCGACCAGCTCCCGCGACATCCAAGCGCCCACCATCTTTCAGCTCCTCGGGGAGGCGGGCCAGGTCGTGGGTTCGGTCAACCTGCCCATGACCTACCCGCCGTTTCCCGTGAACGGTTTTCTCATCTCCGATGACATGCTCCGACCGCCGCGTGGCGGGGAGTTCACCTATCCGACGGACGTCTTAGCCCGCATCGGCCTCGACCCGGCGTCCTACAACGAAGGCGGCGTCCGCACCGAGCGGCACGACGGCCGTGATGAGGCCCTCATCGAGGACTCCTTGCGCCGCATCGAGATCCGCGTGCAGGTCACCCTGCGGCTCATGGCCTCCTACGACTGGCGCTATCTTGTCGTGGTCTTTACCGAAACGGACCGGGTGCAGCACCTCTTGTGGCATGTGCTCGACCCCGCGCATCCGCGGTATGAGGAGGCGCTGGTCCAGCGCCTGCGGCCGCGGCTGCTCGAGGTCTATCGCGCGGCGGACCGGGCGATCGGGGCGTTGGCGGCTCAGGCGGGGCCGTCGTCGGTCGTGACCGTGGTCTCGGACCACGGCTTCGGCCCCCAGAAGGCGCACCTCCTGGTCAACCACGTGCTGGCCCAGTCGGGGCTGCTCGCCTTCGCCCCTACGCCGGTCCTGCCGTGGCCGTACCGAGTGCGGGGTTTTCTCCACCGCCATGTGGCGCCGTATCGGTGGCTGAAGCGCGGGCGGCAGATGGTAAACCACAACCGGCAACAACGCAAACCCGTCAAGCGGTACATCGGCTTCAACGCCACCCAGGAGGTGGCCAGCCGGATCGACTGGTCCCGTTCGTACATTTACTCCTTCACGGAAGCCAGCGCAGGGGTCCACGTCAACTTGAAGGGTCGCGAGCCGCACGGGGTCGTCGAGCAGGGCGACCACTACGACCAGGTGCGCCGACAGGCGATTGCCGCGCTCTCACAGGTGCGCGATCCGCAAACGGGTGAGGTCGTGCCGATCAGCTGGCATCCCAAAGAGGCCTTCTACCACGGGCCGTGCACCGAGCACGCGCCCGACATCCTGTGCGTCAACGAGTCCGATTACAAGCCGAACAGTCAGATCGCGGAGAACCGACAGGAACTCTATCTGCCGACGGTCTACACGACTGGCTGGCACCGGGCGGAGGGCATCGTCGTCCTCGCCGGGCCGGGCATCCGACGCGGGGTCGTGTTGGCCCCGTCATCGATCGCCGACCTGGCACCGACCACATTACATTACCTCGGCTGTCCGGTCCCCGCCCATATGGATGGCCGCGTCCTCGAAGCGGCCCTGGAGCCGTCCTGGCTGGCGACGCACCCGATTCAGCGAGGCCAGGCGGTCATCAAGGCACAGACCGCCGCGGCAGCCGAGGTCTACTCCCCCGAGGAGATGGCGAAGATCGAGCAGCGACTCGGGGATTTGGGCTATCTGGAGTAGCGATGAGACGACCGTCACGCGTCCTGGTCATTGGGTTGGATTGTCTGACGCCGCAGCTGGTCTTCGACCAGTGGCGTGGCGAGTTGCCCCATCTCAGCCGGCTGATGGCGCGGGGGCTGTGGGGTCGGCTCAAGACGACCGTTCCGCCGATTACGGTCCCGGCCTGGATGTCGATGATGACGGGCCGCGACCCGGGGGAGCTGGGCTTCTATGGCTTTCGCAACCGGGCCGACCACTCCTATCACAAGCTGGCTTACGCCACCTCAGCCCTGGTGCAGGAGCCGACGGTGTGGGACCTCTTGTCGCGCGCGGGCAAGCACGTGGTCATCTTGGGCGTGCCGCAGACCTACCCGCCCAAGCCGGTGAACGGCTGCCTGGTGAGCTGTTTCCTCACGCCGGATACGAACGCCCAGTACACCTATCCCGCGGAGCTCAAGGAGGAGATTCGCGCCGTGGTCGGCGATTACGTGCTGGACGTCCACGACTTCCGCACCGACGACAAGCAACGGATCCTCGACCAGATCTACGACATGACCGCCAAGCGCTTCCGGCTGGCCCGGCACCTGATGCAAACGAAGCCGTGGGACTTTTTCATGGTGCATGAGATCGGCATCGACCGCATCCACCACGGCTTCTGGAAGTACATGGATGCCACCCATCCCAAGCACGAGCCGGGCAATCCGTACCAGGATGCGATCCTGCGCTACTACCAGTTTGTGGACCAACAGGTGGGCGAGCTCATCGCCCTCTCCGGCGACGAGACGGCCGTCCTGATCGTCTCCGACCATGGAGCGAAGCGGATGCTGGGCGGTATTTGCTTCAACGACTGGCTCATCCGCCAGGGCTATCTCCGCCTGAAGACGATGCCGAGTCAGCCCACACCCCTCGAGAAGCTGGAGGTGGATTGGACGAAAACGCGCGTCTGGGGGGCGGGGGGTTATTACGGCAGGGTCTTCCTCAACGTGAAAGGCCGCGAGCCGCAGGGCCTCATCGAGCCGTCGGAGTCCGAGGCCTTCCGGGACCGGTTGATCCGCGAGATCGAGGCCATTCCCGATCATGCAGGGCGGCGGCTGGCGACGCATGTCTACAAGCCGGAGCAGATTTACCGTGCGTGCCGGGGAGTGGCACCCGACCTCATCATCTACTTTGACGATCTGGAATGGCGGTCGGTCGGCTCCGTGGGATACGACTCGCTCTACACGTTCGACAACGATACCGGTCCCGATGACGCCAACCACGCCCAGCATGGAATCTGCGTGATGCGGGATAGTGACCGGCAGGGCTGCCGGGAGAATCTAACCATCTACGACATCGCTCCAACGATCTTGGACCTGTTTGGCCTGCCGATTCCGGCAGCGATGCAGGGCCGGGTCATTGCTTAGAGGTTAAGGAGGCTGCCATGCGCAACGGTAACGGTGGAGTGACCCTCTGGTTCACGGGACTGCCATGTTCGGGGAAGACCACCATCGCCCAACTCGTCAGGACGGAACTCCAACAACGAGGGACAGCGGTGGAACTCCTCGACGGGGATGAAATCCGCAAGCATTTCAGCGCCGGGGTGGGCTTCAGCAAAGAGGACCGCAGCAACCACCTCAAGCGCGTGGCGTATCTGTGCCACCTGCTCACGAAGCACGGCGTGGTGGTCTTGGCGTCGTTCGTCTCGCCCTACCGGGAGAACCGCGACTACGCGCGGCAATTGATCGGCGAGCGGTTTGAGGAGGTCTTCGTGGACACTCCGCTCGAGGAGTGCATTCGGCGGGATGTGAAAGGCATGTACAAAAAGGCCCTCGCAGGCGAGCTCAAGGAGTTTACCGGGATCTCCGACCCGTACGAGCCGCCGCTCCAGCCGGAACTGGTGATTCGGACCGTGGGCGACACCGTTCCGGAGAGCGCCGCGAAGGTCCTGAGGCTGTTGGAGCAGGTGCGGGCCCCGTCAACGCCAGTGGTCGTGGCATAAGGACAGCCGAGCGATGACGCAGGTGCGGGAGTTCGTCGAAGAGCCACGGCCGTTCACGGAGGCGGATTATGTGCGGCTGCGTGAGCGGTATACGGCGCAGCTCCTATCCATTGATGGGGTGCGGGCCGTCTACGAGTACGGCAACACCCACTACCATCCTGGCATCTCCGACATCGACCTCATTGCCGTCACCGAGGAGCGGCTGAGCCGCCGCGCCGCGCGGGAACTCACCATCTATCCCCTCGACGATCCGGCGGCGGTGGTGATGCGGGGGTGGGCCAACCCATGTTCCGTGGAGCTGTTTCAGCAGCCACTGCTGGCCCCGTATTGGGAGGGATCGTTGCGGCATCGGGGTGGAGCCGTCATTGCGCAGACACCCTTGGCGCCTGAGGTCGCGGCCTATGCGCATCTCATTACCGTGGTGGACCGTTGCTATCAGGCCGTCATCGGATTGATGCAGCGTTTCGTCAGCCATCGTTGGTACGTGGTAGCTACGCTGAGTCATTTGCGGGCCATCTCGCACAACGTCCAGGTGTACGAGCGCTTCACTGGGACACCCTTGTCCGGAGCATCGAAACTCGGCGAGGCCGTTGCCGATCTGCGCCGAACGTGGTTCACAAGCGGACCGCAGCGCTATCAACGGATGGTCACCCTGGTGTCCGAGGGGTTGCGTGTAGGGCAGCGGCTCAGTCACGGGCTCGAGCAGGTATTGACGGCCCGGGGCTGGACGCGACCCTGGATCCCGCCCGAGGTGACCTTGCGTACGGATGACGGCTGGACCATGGCCTTCGGCGGGCGCACCGCAGATTGGGCAGGGCTGGCACCGACCAGCCACGGCCACCGACCGGCGTTGCCGTTGCCGCCACTCGCGTTGCGACAGCTGTACTTTATCTATCGCCATGCGCCGGATCTGTTAGGGCCAAGCCTGGTCCGCCAGTTGCGCACCCATGCGGTTCACGACGCTGCCTGGGAGTTCCAGGGTCGGTATCGAGCGGTGCTCCTGGACTACCTGTCCTTGCAGCAACAGCGGCAGCAGTACCTGCGGCGTCATCGCTTGCCAGGAAGACCGTGTCCCGGTGCGTGGTGGCACCGGCTCGAGCGGCGCGCCGTCCCGACCGTCCAACGGGCGCAGCGCTGGCTGCAGGCGCGGTGGGCCGAGCGGTCCCGGTTCGTGAAGTGGCCGCGGCGTTCCGCGCCGCAGCCGGCGCTGCGGGGGTAGGAGCCGATGACAGCCACACCGATGGTGAGTGTCGTCCTGCCAACGTACAACCGGACGCAGTGGCTGGGCGAGGCCATCGAGAGCGTCCTCGCCCAGACGCTGGCCGACTGGGAGCTGGTCATCGTGGACGACGGCTCGGCGCCGGCCACGGCTGATACGGTCCGACCCCATCTGTCGGATGCGCGCATCCATTATGTCTGGAAGCCGCACGCGGGGGTGGCGGCGGCGCGCAACGCCGGGCTACGACTCACCCGCGGCTCGTATGCGGCCTTTCTGGACGATGACGACTGTTTCTTGCCTGACAAGCTGGCCCGGCAAGTGGCCTGGATGGAGGAGCATCGGGACGTCGGCCTGGTCTACAACCAGATCTACGTGGTGGATGAACCGATGAACCAGTCTCGCCTCCTGCCACGGCGGTCGGCCCGCACCTTCCTGGAGCTGTTTTGTGAGAACGCGATTCAAGTGGCCTCGGTCTTGGTGAGGCGCACCTGTCTCGAGGCCGTCGGCGGCTTTGACGAGTCGCTCATTGGGAGCGAGGACTACGACCTGTGGTTGCGCATCGCGCAGCGGTTCCCTATCGAGTACTTGCCACGGCCGCTGGCCATCTACCGCAAACATGGTCAGAACAAATCCAACAACTTAGTGCAGCAGCGGCTCAACGCTTTGGCGATCGTCGGCCGGTACCGCGTGCACCAGGTCCCGGGCCTCACCCGGGCGGTCAAGCGCCGCCGCCTGGCGACGATCCATTATCGGTTAGCCCGCACCTACCGGGCGCAGCGAGAGTATTGGCGCACGGCGCAGCATTTCTGGCGCGCGGCTCGACTCGATCCGGCCATTGGCACCGTCATTGAGGGGACGTCCGTGCGCGGCAGGACCTGGCTCAAGCAATGGCTCAAACCGTATGGCGGGATTGTCTATGGCGTGGCGCAATGGGTGCGTCACGGGGCAGGAGGTCGTCGATGAGCGCTCGACAGCAACCCAACGTGACCGTTGTGGTGGTGCCCAGGGAACGGTTCAGTTTAACGCGCGCCTGCGTCGAACGACTGTATACGCACACGCCGGAGCCCTTCCAACTGTTGGTCGTAGACGCCAACGCACCGCGTCCCATCGCCCGCTGGCTCCGACAGTGGGAGGCGAGCCATGCGAACTGTCGGGTGATTCGGTCGGAGCGGTTCCTCTATCCCTACGAGGCGAAGAACCTGGTCCTGCCGCACCTGGCGACGCCGTGGGTCGCCTTTCTGGACAGCGATGTGTTGGTCGGGCCGCAGTGGCTGACCTGGTTACGGCGAGCCGCTGACGAGACCGGAGCGCGGGTGGTGCATCCGCTCTATTTCGTCGAGCAGGAGGACGAGATCCGCATTCACATGACGGACGGCAAGTTCCGCGCGGTGCAGCGCAACGGCCAGTCGCTCGTGCATCCGGTCATGGGCCATGTGGCCCAGCGCGTTGAAGCAGCGCAGGGATTGCAGCGGCAGGACAGCGATTTTCTGGAGTTCCACGGTTTCTTCATCCACCAGGAGGTGCTCCGCCGGGTCGGCCCCTTTGAGCCCTTCACGCTGGGCGAGGATGTCAATTTCTCTTTCCGCCTGCGGGACCTCCGGGAGCGGATCGTCTTTGAGCCGCGCTCGGTCATCACCTATGTGGCGGGCCCACCGTTTGAGCGCGCCGATCTGCCCTATTTCCGATTTCGGTGGGACCTGGAACAGGGGAAGGCCTCGGTCGAACGGTTACGCGAGCGTTGGCCGCTGCCTGAGGAATATTGCCGGGGCAAACTCTCCTGGGCGACCTATCACCACAGCCGCGCGGTGCCCTGGTTTAGTCTGGTCAAGCGCTGGCGGCGCTGGTTGGGGCAAGCGCAGTCAGCGTTGGTGGCCCAGCTGCGCCGGATGGTCCCGGTGCTTCGGTCGGCCGGCAGGTAAGAGGAGATGATGACGCAACTCACGCAGAGGCCATCACCGCTTGGCATGACGCCGAAGGTGAGCGTGGTCGTCCCGACCTACAACCGCGCCCACCTGATCCCTGAGGCGTTGGAGAGCATCTGGGCGCAGACGTATCGGGATCTCGAGGTGATCGTCGTCGACGACGGCTCAACCGACGACACCCGCGAGATCCTGCGACCGTGGTGGCCGCGCCTGCGCTACATCTACCAGCCCAATCAGGGCTGTGCTGCGGCGCGCAACCGGGGCATCTCGCTGGCCCGCGGGACGTACGTGGCCTTCCTCGATTCGGATGACCGGTGGTTGCCGGACAAGCTCGCCCAACAGGTGGCGTGGCTGGAGGCGCACTCGAAGGCCGGGCTGGTCTACAGCCGGCTGTGGCGTTACGTGTTGGGCCGGGACGCGGAGCGCGAAATCTGCCCCCGGGAGCTGCCGGCGACGTTTCTGGACGTGCTGCGCGGCTCCGGCTTCATCCCCACCTCGACTGTCATGGTGCGGCGGCGGTGCTTGGAGGCGGTGGGTCTCTTCGACGTGTCGCTTCCCGTGGCGGAGGATTGGGACCTGTGGTTGCGCATCGCGAGGCGGTATCCGATCGCCGCGCTGCCTGCGGTGCTGGCCGAGCATCGCGAGCATGCGACCAACATCACGAAGGATCTGGCGAAGGTCTATGAGGGCTATTGGCGGTTCTACGCGAAGGCCGTCCGGCTCTACGCGACCGCCGCCGGCGCCGAGACCGCGCGGTTCCGTGACCGCGCCATTTCGTTCCGCTATCTGTTAGGGACGACGTATCTCAAGCGCGGCCAGATGCGCGAGGCGGTCAGGCAGATCGCCGGCGCCCTGCAGGCCCGGTGGTCGATCGGCACCTATTTCGCCCGGCAACGGTCTTGGGTCACGACGCTGGCCTGTCTCCTGAAGCCGTACGGGGCCTTGACGGTGAGCCTCTTGGGTGCGCTGGGGTCATTGGTGATTCCCAGTTGGAGGTCCCGATGATTCCCGTGCGTGTCCTCATCGCGGAATCCGGCAGCGGCTACGGCGGCAGCGCGCGCTACCTCGCCGACCTGGTGCAGCGGCTGGATCGTCGGCGGTTCGCCATCCGCGTCGTGGCGGCGGGCGAGGGCCCGTTCATTCGCCGCATCCAGGCGCAGGGGATTCCGGTGACGCTCAAGCCCCAGTGGCGATTCGTGGGATCGATGGAGGCTGCGGCCTCGTTGGTCCGGCGCAGCCTAGCGTGGTGGAACACTGCGATCGGCGGGGCGGCGCAGCTCGCACTCCTCGTGCCGGCGATCGCGGTATGGCTGCAGCGCCGCCGCATCCAGGTCGTGCATCTCAATAACGAACTGTGGTCGCATCTGCCGTTGCTGCTGGCCGCCCGCTGGGCGGGCTGCCGCACCCTCTGCCACCTCCACGGCTGGCGTCCCCTCACGCGGGCCGAGCGTTGGGCCAGCCGGTATGTGGACCAGTTCATCGCCGTGACGCACGCCGGCGCCAGGTTTTACCGCGGGCAGCTCGGCGGTCGGGAGGTGGCGGCCATTCCGAATGGCCTCGTCCTCAACGGCGCCCGGCACCGCGACGATGCGGACCGCGCCCGGTTGCGCGCCGCGCTCGGCGTGGAGGAAGAGGCGGTGCTCGTTGCTGCCATCGGCAGGCTCATTCCGCTCAAAGGCTGGCCGGTCTTCCTGCAGGCCCTGGCGAAGGCCCGACAACGGCAGCCGCAGCTCCGCGGCGTGGTCGTGGGCCACGACCCCTCCGCCGACCGGTCGTATGACCGTCACCTGCAGCGCTTGGCTGCGGAACTGGGCCTCGCGTCGCACGTGTGCTTTCTGCCGTGGCAGGACGAGGTCGCGCCGATCTATGCGGCCAGCGATCTGGTGGTCCAACCGTCGGTGCGGCCGGAGGCTTTCGGCTTCGTGACCCTTGAAGCCATGGCGGCGGGCAAACCCGTCGTGGCGAGTCGGCTGGGCGGCCTGGTCGACCTGGTGGCCGACCAGGAGACGGGACTGCTCGTGGCGCCGGGTGACGTGGCCGAGCTGGCCGGCGCGCTGGGCCTGCTCGCCGGGGACCGGACGCTGATGGCGACGCTGGGCCACAACGCCCAGCGCCGGGCGCGGGACGTCTTTACCATGGAGCAGAACGTGACCGCCGTCACCGCGCTCTACGAACGGCTCGCGCCACAGGATGCGCCATGACGCCAACCCAGGGACCGGCCCTCGCGACAGGGATCGACCGGCGGATTTGGTGGATGATCATGGCGATCGGCCTCTTCGCCGTGCTGATCATGAGAGAGGTCGCCCTGCCGTCCTCGGTGATGGCCGTGTTCGGCGGACTCGCCCTCCTGGGCCTCTTCATGGTCGGTGTACAGCAGCCGGAACTGCCCTTGTACGCGCTCATCGCGTATTTGCCGTTCAGCCGAATCCTCGTGGGCGACTTCGGCACGTACGCGACCGCCTTCAATCTCACCAACATCTTGATCCTCTGGACGCTGGTGGCCCACGCCTTCCGGCAGGCCGGACGCGGGCAGCCGCTGTTTCAGGGCACGCCGCTCAATCGCGTCATCCTGCTCTTTTCGGCGTTGGGAACGATCTCTTTGCTCATTGCCGGCTGGAGCTACGGCTCCTGGTACGCCTGGGAGTATCTGATTCCCTTGAAGCGATGGCTCACACCGATGTTCCTCTACTTCTTGACGCTCTGGGTGGTGCGCGATGTCCGCGCCATCAAGACGGTTGCGGCCCTCATCATGGTGGTGGTCACCGTCGTTGCCCTCATGGCCATCCGGGATTACGCGTCCGTGGCCAACAGCAGCTTCGAAGATTCCCGTGTGGGCGGCATCGCGGAGCACTCCAACACCCTCGGGGCCTTCTTCGTCTACTACATGTTCCTCCTGCTCGGCTTCTTCCTGGCCTATCCGTCCAAACTCAAGGCCTGGTGGCTGCTCATTCCCTTCGCCCTCTGTTTCCGCGGGATCATGGTGACCTTTTCTCGCGGCGCCTACCTCGCCTGTGCGGTAGGGGCCCTGGCTGCCTGCTGGTTCCGCAGCAAGATCCTGTTCGTGGTCGCCGTGGCGGTTGGGCTGTTCGCCTTGGCCAATCCGGTGGTCTTGCCCGCCGGGATCCGGTACCGGCTGGGGCAGACTGTGCAGGGCGGCGAGTACGCCCTGCAACAGGACGATCTCGCGCAGAACCTGGAGTCGAGCGCCGCCTCGCGGATCGTCATCTGGCGGGGGGCGTGGCAGATGATTCGGGAGCATCCCTGGCGGGGGGTGGGCTACGGGGCTTTTCCCCGCTTCATCCCGCACTACACCGTGGGCCGTATCGGTGAGATGGACGCTCACAACAGCTATCTCTTGATCGCGGCCGAGATGGGCCTCCCGACGCTGGCGGTGTTCCTCCTCGTCCTCGTCATGGTCTGGCACTACACCTGCTGGTTGTATCGCCATGCCCAGGACCCGGCGCTGCGCGCGATCGCCCTGGGATTCCTCGCCGGCTTGGCGGGATTGGTGGTGGCGAACCTCTTTGGCTCACGGATGGATGCGCAGGAGGTCACCGGCTATTTCTGGGTGCTCTGCGGGCTCGTCATGCGTGGCGTGCTGATGGAACGGCAGGCCAGGCGGGAGGCGAGACGCGCATGACCCCTGCGCCCCAGGCCACCCCGGCGGTCCTTGGAGTCGTGGTGTCGCAGTTTCCCGAGCTCCATGAGACCTTCATCACCCGCGAACTGGCGGCGCTGCGCGACGCGGGAGTGGTCCTCCGGATCTATTCCCTCAAGCGCTGCCGTGACCGCTTCATCCACGCGGAGGCCCAAACGCTTCTCTCGTGCACCGTCTATCTCCCGTGGGACCAGGTCCGGGTGTGGTGGCGCGCCGCGGTGGAGCTCGCGCGGCATCCCTGGCAGGCCGCGACCACCCTCGGCTGGACGCTCAGACATCACGCCTGGCCACCGAGGACGGTCGCCAAGGCCCTCGTCGTCTGGGTCCAGGCCATGGCGCTGGCGCGCCAGATGCGCCGCGACGGGGTGGCGCGTCTGCACGCCCACTGGGCGACGATGCCGGCGACCGCCGCCGCGATTGCGGCGCGGTGGCTGAGGCTGAGCTGGAGTTTCACCGCCCATGCGTGGGACCTCTTCGTGCCGAATCCATCGCTGGCTGCCAAGGTGCGGCTGGCGGACCGGGTCTTGACGTGCACCGCGTACAACCGCGCCCATCTCGCGCGGATCTGCCCGGACGCGCAGGACAAGATGCTCCTGAACTATCACGGCGTGGATCTCGCGCGCTTCACACGCGCACCCGCGGCAGCGTCGGCCGGCGCGCCCCTGCTGCTGTCCATCGGCCGTCTCGTCGAGACGAAGGGGTTTGACACGCTCTTGGAGGCGTACCATCGGCTGCGCCGGCGTGGCGTAGCGTTCCGCGCGGTCATCATCGGCGAAGGGCCTGGGCACCGGCGCCTGCAGCGGCAGATCGAGGCGTTCGGCCTCGCGGACAGCGTCGAGCTGCGGCCCGTCGCGGGTCAGGAAGCGCTGCGTCAATGGTACGCCGACGCCTTCGCCTTCGTCCTGCCCTGCGCGGTCGCGCGCAATGGCGACCGCGATGGGATTCCCAATGTCATCCTCGAGGCGATGGCGATGGGCAAGCCCGTCATCTCGACGACCATCTCGGGTGTGCCGGAAGCCGTCCAAGACCAGCACACGGGGCTCCTGGTGCCGCCCGCCCGGCCGGACCTGTTGGCCGATGTGCTGGCGTGGCTGCTCGAGCGGCCGCAACTTGCGCAGGTCATGGGACAGGAGGGGCGGCGGTGGGTCGAGCGGCACTTCGATGATCGCATCCATGCGCAGCGCCTGGTCACGCACATGAAGGCGTTGTGCGAGCCACGCCCCCGGAAGGTCATGTACCTCATCTGGTCGCTCGAGGTGGGCGGGGCGGAGCGGGTGGTGGTCTCTCTGGCTCAAGGTTTGGATCGGCGTCGGTTTACCCCGTTAGTGGTCTGCCTGAATCAGGCGGGTCGGCTCGCGGAGCTCCTCCGGCGGCAGGGCGTCGAGGTGGTGGCGCTCCATAAGCGACCGGGGATCGATCTGGTCCTGCTCTGGCGGCTGACGCGACTGATGCGCCGCACCCGCCCCGCCATCGTGCACACCCACCTGTGGGGGGCGAACTTCTGGGGACGATGGGCGGCGCGGCTCGCGGCCGTCCCCATCATCATCGCGCACGAACACGGGATGCAGCCCTGGCGGGGTCGCCTGCACTTCCGGCTGGACCGGTGGCTTGCCGGCGTGACGCGCCGGGTGCTGTTCGTCTCCCGCGAAGTGCTGGCCGGCTATGTCGAGCGCATCGGCATCGCTCCGGCGCGCTGCACACTGGTCCCGAATGGTGTGGCCTGTGAGGGGCTGCCCGACGATCGGGCGCGGCTCCGGCAACAATTGGGGTGGGGGGCCGACGACCGCGTGATTATCAACGTGGGCCGCCTGTCACCCGAGAAGGGCCACGCGGACCTGTTGGAGGCCTTCGCCATGATCGTGCAGCACGTCCGGCGGGCCCGCCTCATCCTGGTGGGTGATGGCCCGCAGCGTCCTGCCCTGGAGCGGTTGCAGGAGCGCCTGCACCTGAATGGTGAAGTCACGTATGCGCGGACCCAGGAGGACGTCACGCGGTGGCTGGCGGCGGCGGATGTCTATGTCCAGCCGTCGCGGCGTGAGGGATTGCCGCTGGCGGTGTTAGAGGCGATGGCGACGGGACTGCCCGTCATCGCGACGCGCGTGGGCGACGTCGAGCGGCTGATCACCGACGGCCACGACGGGTATCTCGTGCCGGCGGGGGATCCGTATGTGCTGGCGACCAAACTGTTGGCGGTCCTTCGCGAGCCCGACGGCCACCGCGCCATGGCGGCGCAGGCCCAGCGGCTGGTGCGGTCCCGGTATTCGAGCGACCACATGCTGCGGGCCGTCGTGGCCATCTATGAGGAGGAACTGGCGCGATGGGGTGGGCCGCGGTGAGCCGTTTAGCGCAACGTCGGCGTCTCGCCATCGTCATCGCCGTGGTCGTGGTGGCCGCGACGGCCGCCTGGGCCGACGCGCGCTATCCCTGGGTGTGGGCGTATCTCGGCGACCAACTGCAGCCGCGGGCCACCGCCACGCCGGCCGGTCCGATCCATGTGATGTTTACGTTCGCCGATCACTTTGAACCGCATGAGCAGGCGACGATGGACCGGTGGCTTCAGGACTACCCCACCGTCGCCCGCCGCCACCGGGACGCGGACGGCCGCCATCCGCAGCATACCTGGTTCTGGTACTTCGGCCACTCGGATGAGGCGGAGTCCCGGCGGTTTCTGCGGTCGCTGGCGCAGTTGACCTACGCAGGCTTCGGCGAGGTGGAGCTGCATCTGCATCATCGGGGGGACAACGAGCAAACCTTCCTCGACAAAATGGCCCGCATGCTCCGGCTCTCGCAGGAGGCCGGGGCGATGATCACGGCAGAGCCACGCCCACGCACCGCCTTCGGATTCATCCACGGATTGTGGGCGCTGGACAATTCGCGCCATGGCGAGGCGTGCGGCGTCAACAACGAGCTCATCCTCCTCAAGCGGTTGGGCTGTTATGCGGACTTCACCCACCCCTCGTGGGGTCCCATGCATCCGCGGATGGTCAACCGGCTGTACTACGCGACCGACGATCCGCAGCGCCCCAAGTCCTATGACACCGGCACCGTGCTGCGGGTCGGCAAACCTGCGGCCGGGGACCTGCTCATCTTTGAAGGCCCCAGCGTCGTGCGGTGGCAAGGGTGGCGGCCGGTCTATGACCATGGCGATGTGACCATGGTGGACCTGGCCACGCCCGAGCGCATCGATGCGTGGATCCGAACCGGCATCCACGTCCCGGGCCGGCCGGCGTGGCTCTTCGTCAAAGTCTTCACGCATGGCGCCGTGGCGCGCGACCACGACGCGGTGTTGGGGGCATGGGCCGACCGGCTCTTTGCCTACCTGGAGGAGCATTACAACGACGGCCGGCGCTATGTCCTACATTACGTCACTGCGCGGGAAGCCTACAACATTGCCAAGGCCGCCGAAGCGGGGCAGACCGGCGATCCGAACGGCTATCGTGATTTTCTGGTGCCGCCCTATGTCAACCGCTTCCTGACGGCCTCGGTGCCTTACGAGGTGCTGGCGATGGATGGGACGACGACCGTGGTGAAATTTCTGGCCGCTTCGGACCAACCGGTTCAGGTGCAGCTGCATGCCGACCGGGTGGCCGTGACGGGCGGGGCGGTCGTTACCGCCGCCGAGCGCTCCGCCGCACGCGGCGGGACGGCCCTCACGCTGACGCTGCAGGGCGAGGGCATCGTGACCTTCAGCGCCGAACCGCGCTCCATCGCGAGCGGGGAGGCGCCCCATGGCTGAGAGGCCCTGCACGGTGGCCTACATCATCGATGACCTCGGCCTGGGCGGCGCCCAGCGGCAGCTCGTCGAGCTCATCAAGGTCCTGCCCCGCGAGCGGTATACCGCGCATGTCATCAGTTTGTCGATGGAACAGGTCGCTTATGCGCCGGCGCTGCGCGCCGCGCGGGTTCCGCTGACGCTGATCGCGCACCGGGGCGCGTGGTCGTGGGGGACGCTGGTGGCGGTCTACCGCGCGCTGCGGCAGATGCGCCCGACCATCGTGCATACCTGGCTCTTCACCGCCGGGCTGTACGGCCGGGTGGCGGCGTGGCTGGGCCGGGTGCCGGTCATCCTCTGCGCCATCCGCAGCGTGGAGGACGACAAACCCCGCCATTACGTGGCGGTCGACCGCGTCCTGCGCCACGTCACCCAGGCCTTCACCGTGAATGCCCGCGCCATCGGCGAGGTCTTGGCACGACGGGAGCGCGTTCCTGCGGAGCGCATTGTGACCATTTACAACGGGGTCGACCTGCAGGCATTCCAACCCTCGCCGGATGGGGCCATCCGGCGCCGGCTGGGCCTCCAGAGCGAGAACCCCCTCGTGGGCATCGTCGGCCGGCTCGCCCCGGTCAAGGATCACGAGACCTTTCTTCAGGCCGTCGCGCGCATCGCCGCGACGCTGCCGTCGGCGCGGTTCCTCGTCGTGGGCGATGGGCCTCGGCAGGCGGCGCTGCAGGCGCTGGCCCAGACGCTGGGCCTCGCCGACCGGCTCTGGTTTTGGCCGAGTCAGTCGCGGGTCGCCGACATCCTGGCGGCGTTGGATGTGGTCGTCGTCAGTTCGCGCTATGAAGGTTGCAGCAATGTCATCCTGGAGGCGATGGCGATGGGCAAGCCGGTCGTGGCCACCGCCGTCGGCGGCAATCCCGAATTGGTGCTCGCCGGCGCAACCGGCGAACTGGTGCCCCCGCAAGACCCCAGCAGTTTGGCCGACCGCGTGGTGCAGTTACTGAGCCATCCGCAGCGCGCCCGCGCCATGGGGGCGGCGGCTCGCCAGCGCATCACCGCCCGATTCGGCCTCGACCAGATGGTGGCTCAGATGACGGCGTGGTACGACACCGTCGTGGCAGCGCAAGAAGCGAGGAGCGGACGATGATGAAACAGGTGATGATGCGGTACGGGATCACCCTCCTGATCGGCGTCGCCATCGGTTCGTGGCTAGCCGAACCGAAGCGGGGGGACGTCGTGGCGCCGTCGCACCCAGCGGTCGCGCGGTCCGGCGGCTCCGAGGCGCCGGCGGCGGTCAAGACGCCCCAGGGCGCGCTGTTCCTCGCCGACTTCGAGACGGACCGTGATCTGGAGGCGTGGGAGCGTCGCGACGTCGAGGCCAGCCGGGTCTCCGAACATGCGACCCACGGCACCTTCGCGGCCAAGGTCACCTTCCAGGAGGGCCAAGCGCCGGCCTTCATGCTGGAGGATCTGTTCGACCGTCAGCCGGCGCTCCGGGACTGGCGCGGCTATGCGACGCTGCGGTTCGACCTCTACAACGTGCAGTCGAACCAACAGCGTCTCATCCTCAAGATCAAGGACCGCGATGGCCGCGCGTACAGCGAAGACCTGTATGTCAACGGCAACAGCGCGGAACCGGTGTCGATCCGTCTCGACGACCTCCAGGCGTACGTGAACGTCGGCCACATTGCCCAGTTCAACCTGTTCCGCTGGAAGCCGCGCGGCGTGGGAACCTTCTACCTGGATGCTGTCCGCCTCGAGCCGGCCGGACGAAGTACCGCGGCTCCGGTACCGGCGCCCGTCGTCGCAGCAGCACCGCGCGTGGCATCAGGCGGTCCGTGGCAGATCGCCTGGACCTCAGGGACCACCAAGGTGCTGCGCGATCCGGCAGCCTTCCAGGGCCACACGACGAACCCGGTGCAGCTCTTCCTGGCCCGCCAGGAATATGAGAGCGCCCAACTGGTCCTCATTGGTGGAGCGGAGTCGGCGCACGTCACTGTCGCGGTCGGTCCGCTGACCCATACCGACGGCCACACGGCCTGGCCGTCTGACACCGTGGAGGTGCGTCGGGTCGACTATGTGCGCACGCGGCCGCCCTATTATCCGGTGACCCACGTCGGCGAGTGGCCCGATCCGCTGCCGCTGGCCGGCGCCGTGGATGTGCCGGCCAATCAGGTGCAGCCGGTCTGGCTCACGATCTACGCTCCCGCGGCGCTGCCGGCCGGTCGCTATGAGGGGACCATCACGCTCACCGACGACCACGGCCGCCGCGAGCAGGTCGCCCTGCAGGTCACGGTCTGGGACTTTACCCTGCCGCGCACATCGCACCTCAAGACGGCATTTGACTTCTACCGCTCGCGTCTGATCCAAGCGTACCGCGAGTTCGTGCCCGGCGGAGCCGCATGGGAAGGTCGTCTCGACGAGCTGCAGCGTCGGTACCTGGTGGAGATGCTCCGCTACCGCCTCAGCCCCGTCTGGGGGGCGGATCCCGCCCGGACGTCGTTTGCCGCCGACGTGCAGAACTATCTGCAGGAGGGCCTGACGGTCTTCGGCGTGGGCAGCCGCGGCGGCAGCAACGGCAACAACTGGCCCAAGGATCCTGCAGGCCTCGCGCAGGTGATGACGTGGTACGGCCAGGCGGCGTCGGCGTTGCGACGCCAGCAACTGCTGGACCGGAGCTACATCTACACCTACGACGAGCCCAAGCCGGGCAACCCGCACGTCGCCGAGGTCATGGCGGCGATCCACCAGGTCGATCCAGGGCTCAAGAATCTCCTGGTGATGCACGAGGCCCCGGACCCCGCGGTGTACGCCGACTGGCTCAAGGACGCCGACATCCTCTGCATCCGCCTGGCGGCGCTCAGCCCGGAGCTCGCGCAGCGGTATCGTTCACTGGGCAAGGAGCTGTGGATGTACGTCTCTTCGCCCAGCCACCCGGTGCCAGCACTCGTCATCGATTACCCCGCGATCGCGGCGCGGATTTTACCCTGGATGGCGTGGAAGTATCAGGCGACGGGGCTGCTCTACTGGTGCGTCAACTTCTGGCAGGGCGATCCCTGGCAGAACCCCGCCAGTTTCAAGGAGGACCAAAACGGCAACGGCTTTCTCTTTTATCCCACGGCGGACGGGCCGGTGCCCTCCATTCGGTCGGCCGCCCTGCGTGATGGCATGGAAGATTACGAGTATCTCTATTTGTTGAGCCAGTTGGTGGCCCAGGCCAAGGCCGACGGCCGTCACGAGCCGGCCCTCGTGGCCGAGGCCGAGCGGCTGACCGCCATCGATCCTGCGCTGCTGGAATCGGCCCGGAGCTACACGAAGGATGCCGACGTGCTGCTGGCTCAGCGCCAGGCGATCGCGGCGATGATCGTGAAATTCCAGCCACCGTCCGCCGCCGCACCAGCTCCGACGACCCCAGGCGCCTGATGCGTATCGTTGCCTTGACCTTCCATGACATTGTCGCCGACGACCGGCCGCCCACCGCCAGCGAGGCCTTCTATCGGCTGACGGCGGAGGAGTTTGAACGGCTGCTCACCCAGTTGCGCAAGTTGGGATATCAGGCCGTCAGTTCCCGGACCTTCCGCGCCTGGCAAGGGGGGCAGACCGCGCTGCCGGAGCGGAGCGTCGTGCTCACGTTTGATGACGGCTATGCCAGCCACTTCGAGGTGGTCGTGCCCTTGCTGCTGCGCTACCGGTTGACCGGCACCTTCTTCGTGCCGGTCGCGCGCATCGGCCAGCCGGGCTACATGACCTGGGACCAGTTGCGGCGGCTGGTCTTCCTCGGGATGGAGATTGGTTCGCACGGCGTGACGCACCGGCCGCTGACGCAGCTCTCACGCGCCGAATTGGCGGAGGAACTGGGCGAGTCAAAACGCCGGCTGGAGGAGGAGCTGGGCATTCCCGTGCGGGCCCTGGCCGCGCCCGGCGGTTGTTGGAATCGCCGCATGGCCGGGGCAGTCCACGCGGCCGGTTACGAGGCCGCGTGGGTGTCGACGATCGGGACCAACGGCGCCGAGACGCAGCCGCTCGCGCTGCGACGCGTCGTGGCGCGGCAGCCCTTTTCGGCGCAGCGGCTCGTGGCGATGGTCGAAGGTTGGCAGCCCGCCTTCTGGTGGGCGGCGAACCAGCAGTTGCTGATTCGGTTGTTAAAGCGCCTCTTGGGCGTGTATGGGTATGAGCAGTTGAAACGGCGACTCGTGCCGACGGCCTAGCCATGACGACCCTGATCATCCTCTGCGGGGTTTCCCTGAGTGTCCTGCTCTACATCTATGCGGGCTATCCCATCGTGGTCTGGGTCTTGGCGCGGCTGTTCGGCCGGGAGCCGCGGCGTCGAGGCATCCTGCCGATGGTTTCGCTGCTGATTCCCGCTTACAACGAGGAGGCCCACATCGAGGCCAAGCTGCGCAACAGCCTGCGGCTCGATTACCCGCGCGACCGGCTGGAGATCGTCGTCGCCAGCGATGGTTCCACCGACCGCACCAATGACCTCGTCCGCCGGTTTCGCGGTCAGCGGGTGCGGCTCGTGGCGATGCGCCGACATGCGGGCAAGTCGGCGCTGGTCAACCTAACGCTGCCACGGCTGCGGGGCGAGGTCGTGGCCTTTTCGGATGTCTCGAGCGAACTGGAACGCGATGCGCTGCGCCGGCTCGTGCGGAGCTTTGCGGATCGCCGCGTCGGCTGCGTCTCCGGGCTGTATCGGCTGGGCCACACCGGCGACCTGCGTTCGCAGGGCGAAGGGCTCTACTGGCGCTACGAGACATTCATCAAGCGTCAGGAGAGCCGTCTCCATTCCATCCTGGGAGCCCACGGGGCCTTCTACGCGATTCGCCGGCCGCTCTTTCAGCCGCTCGACGACGCGGCGATCAATGACGACTATCTGATCCCCATGCGCATCGTGGCTCAGGGCTACCGGGCCGTGTACGAACCGCGCGCGGTAGCCTGGGAGCGTGAGCAGACGTCCGTGCGCGGCGAGTTTGCCCGCCGCCGGCGTATTGCGGTCGGCAACTGCCAGCAGATCGTCACCCTGCGCCACCTGCTCCATCCCCGCCACGGCTGGCCGGCCTTTCTGTTTTTCTCGCACAAGGTGCTGCGCACCGCGGCCCCACTCTTCATGTTGGCATTGGCGGTGTCGAGTCTGCAGGTGCCGACCCCATGGGCCGCGGTGTTAGTGGGCCTCCAAGCGCTGTTCTATGGCAGCGCCGTGGTCGGCTACCTCTGTCAGCGCCGGGGCCGGATGGTCAAGTGGCTCTCGCCGCCCCTGTACTTCTGTTTGGGCAATCTCGCCATGTTGGCCGGTCTCCTGAAGTACTCCTTCGACCGCCGACGACTCGTCTGGGAGCGCGCCCGGTAACGAGGAAGGCCGGACGCGGCGCCCGTCTCGTTGTTGCATTCCTGCCCCCATCTGGGCACCATCTTGTCGGAGTTCTGCAACAAGGTGGTGTAGGGCAGGGGCGCTGGCCGTTCTCTGGGATTTAGACTGAGGCGATGAGGGCAGAACCCTATGTATTCAAATAGGTTACTACAGAGAAATAGAATTCGTGTTGAGCCGAGTTGGCACAGAACGTGCTGAATACTTTAGGTAAGCCTTGTATTCTTTAATTGGCGAAGACGAAGTTGTCTCTATACATTAACAAGTCAACAGAAGTTAGGAGTCACCAGCTGAGCGACAGGGTGAAAGGTCTGAGAATCGGACGGACGGTCAGCGCTTGGCTGCTGTCGATTGCGGTCGCCCCCATGGCGCATGCGTCGATTTTGGACCTGACCAGCGCCGGTTCATCCGGCTTCATCAACGGAGCGTTTTACCAGCAAATCGATCCCCAAGCGACCGGCACCGGCGCCATCAACTCGTTTGTCGAGATCGGCGATGCCACTCCAAGGACCGGCACGGTCGTCCACGCCTACAACACGACCGTCAACATGACGCTGGACAACGGTGCCAGCGACGTCTTCAACCACGCAATCATGATCACGGATGTGCCGCGGGTGACGATTGACGGCATCCAGTATCGAGAGTTCTTGCTGGACATCAACCAGAATGCGAGTGACAATCCGTCCCTGCTCTCCCTCGATGAGATTCAGATTTTTCTCTCCGGCACGGCGAACCAGAGTGTCGAAACCTTCACCGGCGGGATTCTCGACCTGACCGATGCCAGCCTCGTCTATCGGCTCGATGCGGGCAGCGACAGCTGGATCAAGATGAACTACACCTTGAACCACGGCAGCGGCTCGGGCGACATGTTCGCCTACATTCCCGAAACCCTGTTCGCCAACGTCTACACGGGATCAAACAAGTTCGTCTATCTCTACTCGCGCTTTGGCGAGAACCACGTCAACAATGACGGGTTCGAGGAATGGGCGGTGCGGGAAGGCGGCGGCCCAGAGCCGGGTCCCGACGCTGGTCCCACCATTCCCGAGCCCACATCGCTGTTCCTGATGGGCACGGGACTCTTGAGCTGGTTGGGGGCCCGTCGCTTGCGCCTGGTGGCGTAGGGTGCGGCATGGCGATCGGGTTGGCCCTGATGACGATGGTGCTGACCGCCTGGTGCCTCGTGCACTGTCATCGGTACGATCATTAACACTGACATCAACGGAGTAGCTTAGGAAAACGAGATGAGTGTCTTCATTGCGCGATTGTTAGGTGCTCCACCGGAAATGCTCTTGGAGCTCGGCCGTTTCTGGTCGCTGCGCTGGGGGCAACAGGACGTGCCGTCCTATGCCGTCTGGTGGCGGCTCGTCTTGAAACGGGCGGTGGATTTCACGGGTGCGCTGGTCCTGGTGGTCCTGCTGAGCCCGGCCCTGGCAGCGATCGCCCTGGCCATTACACTCGATTCCGCCGGCCCGATCCTCTTTACCCAGGAGCGGGTGGGGCTCTTCGGCCGCGTCTTTCGCATCTATAAATTCCGCACGATGGTGGCCAACGCCGAAGTCCTCACCGGTCCGGTGTGGGCGGCCCGCGAGGGTGATCCACGGGTCACACGTGTGGGTCGGTTCCTGCGCCGCACGCACCTCGATGAGTTGCTGCAGCTCCTGAATGTCCTCAAGGGGGACATGAGCCTGGTTGGCCCGCGACCCGAACGGCCCTGCTTCGTCACCGGCTTGCAACGAGAGGTCGCCGGCTATGACCATCGGCTCTACGTCCGGCCAGGCATCACCGGGCTGGCCCAGATTCATTACCGCTACGACCAAACGGTCTCCGACGTGCGGAAAAAACTGCGGTTCGACCTGCTCTATGTCAAGCGGATGTGTCTGATGTTGGACGCCCGGATCCTGGTGTGGACGATGGCAGTGGTCCTGACCGGGCGAGGCATCAAGTAACGGCTTTCAGAAGAGCGTGGTGCAGCATGCTTGCGGGGCGCGTGATCGTCGCAAGCCACATCAAGGAGGCAAGGCAATGAGACGATGGATGGCAGTGCTTGGCGTCGGTCTGGCGGCGGCCGTGGCCGTAGCCTCTCCGGCGTGGGCCGTTCCGACCATTGACGGGTCGGCCACCACCTTTGCGGGTGAGTGGGATGGGTTTATCCTGCAGGCCTTCGACCCGGACGAGGTGGCCATTCCGGATGGCTACGACTTCTCGGAGCTCCGGATCATCCAGGAGGCCAGCGGCGGGGCGAGTGACGGGTTGTATGTCCTGTTCGATTTGCACGGGGTGCCCACCTTCACCTCACTGGACCCCATCTTCCCCTTCGACCCCGTCACGTACTCGATCGGGATGGATTTCGATGGGGATGGGCTATTCACGAGCGCGGTCGACCGGAGCATCGTCTACACGTCGAGCGGGGTGCTGGTCTTCGATGGCACCGGTACACCCATCGTCGGCGCTCCCGGTTCGGCGCTGGGATCGGTGGTCGAATTGTACATCCCGAAGAGCATGCTGGCCGGTGGGGCCTTGCCGGTGAGCGGCACGTTCGGCATGTTTGCCTCGCTGGACAATGGTGGTGCGCCGCCGGACGATTTCATTCCGGACTTCGATCTGGTGCATCCTATTCCTGAGCCTGGCAGCGCGCTGCTGTTTGGGTTCGGGCTGATGGGCGCTTTCTTACGCCGCCAGCGGCGTTACCCGTCCACGGTCGCCTAACACCCATAGGGACTCCACACGGCCTCCACGCGCCGGAGGCCGCTGGGGTGGTGAGATGCATACAGCCAGTCCATTGTCTCAGACGACAGCCCTCCCCAGTGGGAGGGCTGTTTGCTAAATTGACCGATAGCAGTTGTCTTAAGTCAACAGATTGTCTTGAACCATCAGCAATTTGGTGAAAAGCCACAACACTTCTCCAGACCAGATGGTTTGCTGGGCGTCTATGCGGAGAGCATCGCACGCAGCCAGGGCGGCAGGTTCATAGAGGAGATGAATGAAAAAGTGAACGCTGGGCGGAGAAATTCCTCATTATGGCGGAAACTTGGTACAGAACCTGCTTTAACTACAGGTCAGCATGGCTGGCCGATGGCTCAAGGAGGCCCCATGAAAGAGGGCTGGATGGCGCAGGGGAAGTTGCTCGTGTTAGGAGTTACCTGCCTGTTCGCAGCGACCGGTTGCGGCAGTAGTGGCGGTGGGCTGTCTGGTTTGTTGGGCTCGGGCGGATCTTTCGCAGGCTTGTTTGACGGTGGCAATAGCGGTGGCGGTGACCAACCATCTCCCATCGTGGTCGACTCTGTGCCTAACCCCGAACCGATAGGCATCAGCCCACTCGCTACGGTGTCCAACCCTGAACCGGCGAGCGCAGCGCTCTTCGGCGGTGGCTTGGCTGGCATGGCGTGGTGGCGGCGGCGGCGAAAGGCCGGCAAGCGCGCCTGACGCCTCGTTAGCGTTCGTTCCGCCCGCACACAACTGAAGCAGGAGGGGGCTCGTCCATGCGAACCTTGTGGCAGGCGGCACAACAGACCGTCAAACTGCTCGGCCCACACCGCAAACTGTGGCTGCCGTTTCTCTTGGTAGCCATGGTCGAAGTGGGCGGTCTGTTGCTGCTCTGGCTGGCCCCCCAACCTCCCTTTACCCGCCTGCTCGCCCCGCCCATCCGTTTCTTCTTCGGTGACCGCATCCTCCATTACCCCTGGCATCTGTGGTTCCTCTACCATGCCATGAAACACACCCATATGGCCGCCTCGCTCCTGGTCGGTGCCTTCATGACCGGCATCGCCTGCGTCATGGTAGGGCAGTCGCATGCCGATCAGCCGTTGTCGCTGCGCGCCGCCCTGGCGAGCCGGCAGGTGCGCTACGGGACGGTCGTGCTGCTGTGGCTGCTCCTCTGGGGCATGGGGCGCGGCGCAATGACGGCGGTGACGCGGTACGCGCCGTCGAGCCAGTGGGCGCTGTGGTTGGGCGTGGGGCTGACGGTGCTGATCCAGACCCTATTCATCTACGCCATTCCCGCCGCGGTCTATGACCGCGTGAACTGGTGGCGGGCCCTGGGACGGAGCGTCCGGGAAACATGCCGCGATCCCCTGGCGGCCCTCGTCGTGGTCGGCGTGCCAAGCGCGGCCATGATCGGCTTCATCAGTTTTGCCCCGCCCGCCCGCGTCTCCCAGTGGATGTTGCAGACGGCGCCGGAGGTGGCGATTCCGCTCATTGCGGCACGGCTGCTCGTGTGGCTCGTCGCGGATGTCGTGGCCACGGTCGGTGCGGCCCATCTCTGGTGGATCCATCGGGCGGCACAGCAGCCGGCGGCCGCCGCGGTCCGGACCGTCGGCCGGCTCACGCGCCCCGCACCCATCGTCCCGCCCATCGCGGCGCTGCCGCTGATACTGACGCTGCTGACCGCGAACGGCTGCAGCGCTACCTACAACGGCGAGCGGTTGTTTTGGAAGGCGCAGCAGTTCAGCGCCCCCATCGGCAAGGATCCCAGCAAGGCCACCGCTGCGCAATTCGCGCAAGCCGTGACACTCCATGAAGCCGTCATCCGCGCGGCCCAGGGAACCAGCTGGGCGGCGCGGGCCCAGTTTGCCATCGGCTCGCTCCAGGCGCTGCAACAACATTATCCCCAGGCGCGGGAGGCGTACGCACTGGTCGTGCAGAATTACCCCCAGCATCCCGATTACGCGTTGAGCGCGCGGCTCGCAGCCGCCAGGACCTACGAGGCGGAGCAGTTGTGGGAGGAGGCGGCCAAGATGTATTACGAACTGGCCGACTACCATCCGTGGAGCCGGGTGGGGCTTGAGGCTCTCATCTACGTCGCGGCCCACTATGAGCGCGACGGCAAGCGCGAGCAGGCCGAGCACATCTACGAACGGGCCGTGCGCCACTACCTCAAGCGGCTCGCCGAAGCGCCCAGCCGCGAATTGGCCTCCCAAATTCGTGTCTACCTCTCCATGGCGTACCAACGGTTGGAGAAGTGGGAGGAGGCAGCCAAGACTCTGGAAGAATTGGCCCAACAGTCCGTGGGTATTAACCGACCGCTCGTGCTCCTGACCCTGGCGTCGCTCTATCAGACAAAGATCCATCATCCACAACAGGCGGCGGGCATCTACCTGAAACTGAGCGAAGAGTTTCCGGACCATCCCTTAGCCCAGACCGCCAAGACGCAACTCGAACGTCTGGATGCACCGGCGGCGCCGACCGCCGCACCAGCCCGCGCCCAGTGATGCCCACCCTGCGCCGTCCGCTTCCACGAGCCCTCCTGCGTGGACTACCGTTTCTGCTGCTGTGGCTGCCCCTCTTCTGGCCCACGTGGCGCTGGATGGCGGAGCGCTTTGCCGCGCACGATTCGTTCTATTCTCACGGCTGGTTGGTGCCTCTGGCCAGCGCGTGGCTCGTCTGGCAGCGTCGGCAGATCCTGCAGCGCCTGCCGCAAAGACCGAGCGCAGCCGGCTTGGGATTGTTAATCCCGGCGCTGGCCATCCATGTGCTGGCCAGCTGGTGGCAGGTGGGCTTCGCATCGGGGTTGGCGATGGTGGCGGCGCTCTGGGGCCTGGTCTGGACGCTGTGGGGCGGACGGGTCATATGGGCGCTGCGGTTTCCCCTGCTCTTTTTACTGTTCATGGTGCCCCTGCCAGGCGTCCTGCTCATCGCGACCAGCTTCAGAATGAAACTCGTCGCAGCCACGCTGGCGACGCACGCCCTGCGTCTGCTGGGATTATCTGCGGTCCAGGCCGGCTCGACGATTCACCTGCCGGGCGTCTCGGTCATCGTCGATGACACCTGCAGCGGCCTGCGTTCCCTCATCAGCCTTGGCGCGCTGGCGATCCTCTGGACATCGTGGATGCCGGCGAAGTCGCGGACCTGGCAGAAGGTTGCGGTCTGCGCCGCCTCGATGCCGATCGCTCTCGTGGCGAATATGGTCCGGATCCTCGTCCTCGTGCTGCTGGCGGCCATCTATGGACCCGAGGCGGCGGAGGGCTTTATCCACTACGGCTCCGGCATCGTTGTCTTTGGTCTCTCGGTCATCCTCCTCATGTGGTTGAGCCGGCGGCTGGCGCCGTCATCCTATGCCGTCACCGGCTAAGGGGGCAGCGATGGTCAGCTGGCACACCCGGCTCAGGCAGCCACCGAGCGTGGCGTGGCTGTGCCTCGGGCTCGCTACATGGCTGGTGTGGGCCAGGCCGATGACGACCCACAGCACCGGCCGGGCCACTCCGGTGCCAGCCACCATTGGTGCGTGGGTGGGCATCTCGATACCGGCGGACCAGCGCGTCATCGAGATCCTGGAAACGGATGACGTCGACCTCCTGGAGTACCGCCATGGTGCCGAGGCACCGGTGTGGCTCGCGCGGGTGGCAGGCTTCGGGAATCGGGCGGCGTTCCATCCGCCGGAGCTCTGTTATATCGGCAGCCATTACGAGGTGCTGGAGCGCGGGACGATGACGGTGCGGGTTGGGGGAGCGCCCCGTCGGCTGATGCGGCTGGTGCTCGGCCAGGACCACAAGCGGTTTGAGGCGTGGTACTGGTTTACCGCCAACGGTCGCGTCACCGAGAATTACTATCGGCAGCAGCTCTGGCTGCTCCTCGATGCCATGCGCGGCCGGCCGCTCGCCGGCACCCTCGTGCGGATTTCCACGCCACTCGACGATGCCGGACGCAGCCGGGAGCGATTGCTGACCTTCGCCCAGGCGCTGGCCGCCCCCGCACCCTGACATGAGCAGCGCAAAGTTGTTACCAGCCAAATTTCCGCTTGACACCCCTCCAGAGGCATTGTATGGTGGTACTCCCTTTTCTTACCGTCCTATCATACCGCGTCGTTCACGAGCACCAGTCGTCCGTCATCGGCAGCCCATGGAGCGCAACGGCATCGAATCCTGGGAGTCGTGTTTACAGGTATTGCCCTGCGGAGCCCTGGTGGTCGACCAGAACGGCATCGTCGAGGCGGCCAACCCCGCCGCGCTGACCATGCTCTCGGTCGACGCTGGCCGGCTGCTGCACCAGCCGCTCCTCACGGCCATCCCAGCCTGGCGGACGACACCGCTCGCCGAGCAGTGGTCCGACGGGATCGCGCCGCACACCGCCAACGGCGCCGTCGAACAGATCGAGGTACAGGTCCCCCAAGACCGGTGGGTGCAGGTGTGCGTCAGCCGGATCCCGAACGGCACCCCACCGCAGCGACTCCTGCTCGTGCTCACCGACATCACCGACCTCGTCAAACTCCGTCAGCGGCTGCGATGGACGGAATACCAGGCCTCCATCGGCAAACTCGCCCGCGGCATTGCCCACGAACTCAACAATCCCCTCGATGGGGTGCTGCGGTACACCCACCTCTCGCTCGAGCAGTTGCGGGAGGACGAACCGGTCCGGGAATATCTGGTCCATATCAAAGAAGGGCTGGACCGGATGGTGCGGGCGGTGCGGGCCTTCCTCGAGTTTGCCCGCCAGGCCACGAGTCCCATCAGCCGGGCCGTCAACCTCAACCGCCTCATTGACGATGCCCTCCTGCTCGTCCAGCATCGGGCCAAGTTCCTGCAGATTCGGGTGATGAAACAGTTGGACGAACAGCTGCCCGAGGTACCCGACGGCGGATTGCAGCACGCGCTCGTCAACCTCATCAAGAATGCCTTTGATGCCATGCCGCGGGGAGGCACGCTGACCGTCGCGACCCGCCAGGCCGACGGGGTCGTGGAGGTCGAGGTGGCCGATACCGGCTGCGGCATTGCGGAGGAGGTGCGTCCCCGTCTGTTTGAACCGTTCTTTTCCACCAAACCGATTCATCAGGGCAACGGCCTCGGTCTCATCATCGCCAAGGAATCTGTGGAGCGGTCCGGCGGCACGCTGAGCTTCACGAGCCGGGTCGGCATCGGCACGACCTTCACGGTGCGCATTCCACTCGCTGCGCAGGAGATCTACCCGAATGGAACCCCGTAGCCGGATATTGATGGTCGATGACGATCCCTTGATCCGGGGGTCCCTCTATGAGCTGTTGCGGCGCCGCCACTTCGACGTCGAGACGGCCGCCGACGGGACCGAGGCCTTAGAGCGCCTCAAGCAGAAATCCTTCCGGTTGGTGATCACCGACCTGCGGATGCCGGCCATCGATGGGATGAGCCTCCTGGCGCACATCCGCAGCGAATATCCCGACGTGAGCGTCGTCCTCATCACCGGTTTTGGGACGATCGCGTCGGCTGTGGAGGCGATCCGGCAGGGGGCCTTCGATTATTTAACCAAGCCGGTCCAACCCGAGGAGCTCGAGGCCACCATTCAGCGCGCCATCGACGCGCCCGGCTCATCCACCGATGAGGATCCGTTCAGCGGCGTCATCGGTCAGCATCCGAGCATCCAGGCGATCTGTGAGGTGGTGCGGTCGCTCGCCATCAGTCCGGCGACCGTGCTGTTGGAAGGGGAGAGCGGTACGGGCAAGCGGGTCATCGCGTACGCCATTCACCGCGCCGACCCCAAGCGCAAAACGCAACCGTTCATTGAGGTGAGTTGCGGGGCGTTGCCGGAGACCCTGTTGGAGAGCGAGCTGTTTGGGCATGTGCGCGGGGCCTTTACCGGGGCGATCCGCGACAAGCAAGGGCGGTTTGAGCTGGCCGGCGGCGGGACCATCCTGCTCGACGAAATCGATACCCTGTCGCCCGCGCTGCAGGTGAAGCTCCTGCGGGTCCTGCAGGAGCGGGTCTTTGAGCGGGTGGGGGACACGCGTACGCTCAAGGTGGATGTGCGAGTGATTGCCGCGACCAACCGTCCCCTGGCGGAGTTGGTGCGGGAGGGCAAGTTTCGTGAAGACCTCTACTACCGTGTCAACGTCATTGCGCTGCGCCTGCCCGCGTTGCGCGAGCGGCAGAGCGACTTGCCGCTGCTCATCGACCACTTCATCAAGCGCAGCGCGCACGCGATGAGCAAGACGATTACCGGCATCGATGAGGCGGCGCTGGCGGTCCTGCTGCGCTACCCCTGGCCGGGGAATATCCGGGAACTCGAGAACGTGGTCGAGCGCGCGGTGGTGCTGTCGCGCCGGACACGTTTGGGGGTGGAGGACCTGCCGGACCCCGTGCGGGCCTCCGCCGCCACCACCACAGCATCGGCAGAGCCGGGGTCTCCCGCGCCGACCGCGGCGTCGGAGACCGGTCAGCCCACAGAGCTGAAGGCGGCGCTCAAGATACCGGAGCGCGAACTCATTTTGAAGGTCCTGGCGGAGGTGCGCTGGAACCGGTCGGAAGCCGCGCAGCGGTTAGGCATCCACCGTTCGACCCTCTACCACAAGATGCGCCAACTGGATATTGACACGTCGTTATCATCGTAGCGCGCGTGCGCACGCGCCTCTACTGCACATCTCATGCCTCATCCTGAGATCCTTATGGGCAGTTCTGACACCGACGGGCGACCGCAACTCTTAGCCTTGGTCGAGGCGGCCCGCTGGCAGCGGCTGCAGGGCCACTTTGCCAACGTGTTAGGCGTGGGGCTGCGCACCGTCAATCCCTCCCGCGAGTTGCTCGTTGAGCCCAGCTGGCCCACCCCGCTACAGGACGCGACGGCACTCCACCTGCTCCAGGTCGGCGAGGAAGTGGAGCGGCTCGTCTCCGGCGCGGAGCCGCCGCGCGATCCACTGACCATCACGACCCCGCTGGGGCTGTCCTACACCGCCGTGCCCATCCGGGTCATTCCCGAGCAGATGCTCGCGTACTGGATCATCGGACCGGCGATGGTGGGCGCGCGCCCCACCGCCGCGGAGTTGGCCGAGCGCGCGGCCAGCCTCAACCTCGACGCCCACCGCCTCTGGCCGCTCCTGCTGACCCTCAAGCCATACACCTTTGCGGGATTCCAATCCGTCATCCACCTGATCGGCGAAGTGAGCGATTCGTTGGTGCAGCTCGCCTACCAGGCCAAGTGGCTGCCGACCGTCTTGCCGACGACGAGCCGCGTGAATCAAGCGATCCTCGCCTATTACGTCGAGCGGATTTTTCATTCCCTGTTAGGGGCCGCCACCCTGGCGACGCAGGCCGAGGGCGGGTCCGTGATGGCGTACGATCAGGCGCGGGACGGCTTTCGCATCAGCGTCGCCCAGGGCCTGCCCGAGGAGATCATCAAGTCGACCCTGGTGAAACGGGGGCAGGGTATTGCGGGGTTGGTGGCGCAAGGGCAGAGGATGGTCATCATCGATGAGGAGCACGCCGATCCGCAGGTGCGCCCGCGGATGCACCGGCACGACCTGGTGTCTTCCTTGGTGGCTCCGGTGGTCCCCGAGGCCTCCACGACGCCCGTGGCGGTCTTGAGCCTGCGCACCGCCAACCGGGCGCGGCCGTTCACCCGCACCGATCTCGACGTGGTCCAGCACCTGTTAGCGCTGACGGGGATGGCGTTGGGGAATGTGGGACCGATCTTTACCCGAGCGCCGTCGGCGTCGGGTTCGTGAGGGGCGCCGCACCGACCGCGGGTGCCGACGCCTGGCCTACCTGAGCGGGTTCCTGCCGTTGCCTACCTGACCACACGGCCGCCCGGCGCCGCAGATGCGCTGGCAGCATCTTAAGGGCCGTGCGGTACTTGGCCACCGTTCGTCTTGCCACCGCCATGCCCTGCTGTCGCAGCAACGTAGTCAGCGCCTCGTCACTGTACGGATGGCGGGGGTCTTCCTCCGCGAGGCAGGTAGCGATCGCGGCCTTGATGGAGGCATCCGAGAGTGAGGCGTGGGCCTCGGCTTGCGGCACACGGCTGGCAAAGAAGCGTTCCATGGGCAGGATGCCGAAGGGCGTGGCCATCAATTTGCCGGCGATCGCGCGGCCCACGGTGGACGGATGCCGGCCCACTCGCTGAGCGACCTCGGCTTGCGTGAGCGGTCGCAGGGCGGCAAACCCCTGCTCCAAAAACGCCCGCTGTTCCTCAATGAGGCAGCGGGCGATGGCGAGCAGGGTGGTGTGCCGTTGTTCAATCGCGCGCAGGAGCCAGATGGCCTGCCGCAGCCGTTCTTTGACGAAGAGCTTGGCGTCTACGGGGGCGCGGGGGTCGTGCAGCATCTGCCGGTAGGTCCGGCTCACCCGCAACCGGGGCAGCTCCTCGTCATAGAGCTCCACTTCATAGCCGTCCTCGACCTGACGGATGGCTAGATCCGGCACCCATGGGCGTTCCGCCGGCGCGCTGGTGGCGCGATACGGTTTAGGGTTCAACTGGCGGATAAGATGACAGGCGGCCTCCATCTCCTCCAGCGAGCGACCGCTGCGGGCGGCGAGGTGCTTCAGGTCATGGCGCAGGAAGAGAGTCCAGTGCTCCCGCACGACGGCAGCCGCCAGACTGTCGGCCAGGCCCCGGTGGCGCAACTGGATGAGCAGGCATTCCTGGATGGTGCGCGCGCCGACGCCGGACGGTTCAAGGGTGTGCAGGATCTGAAGCAGGCGCTCGGCCTCGCCGAGCGGTATCTGAGCCTGGCGGGCGATCTCCTCCAGAGGGGCGGACAGGTAGCCATCTTCATTGCACTGCTCGATGAGCAGCTCGCCCATCTGTCGCTCGGCCTCGCCGAGCGGCAGACACCCTAACTGAAGCCGCAGCAGTTCGTGGAGCGAGGGCGACGGCATCGGCTGAGCCTCCAGTCGCCCCTGTCTCGGATCCTCTGTCTGACGCTGCACGGGCGTGTCGTTGGCGGCCAAGGCTTCCATGAGATTGTCATCAAGATCCCCAAACCGGTCCTCGTGCTCATCGCCGGCCGGCGTATCGCTGTGCGGATCCTCCACCGAGTCGGAGGTCAGCGTCGTCGAGGCTCCCTCCTCCATCTCTAACAGCGGATTTTCCTCGATTTGATGCTCGAGGAAGGCCTTCAAGTCCAGCAGGGGCAACTGGAGCACGTCGAGTGCCAGGCGTACGGATGGCGTGACCGTCAGACGCTGCAGTTGGCGAGTGGTTTGGACTGTGGATAGCTTCATCGTGGGTAGGTGGAACGAAATTGTAGAGCAAGGTTAGCATAAATCGTGCCAAAGGTCAAGGGGTATCTGTGGTGACCGGCTGGTCGGCATCTGCACCAGGCTGCGCCGTTATGAGGTCTTTGGCGGCTACGGGCGTGTGGCTAGAACTTTTCATCAATGTTAAAAAAAGTTCTTGCGTTGCTTGGTCTGATCTGGTAGTGTTGGCACTGGCCTTATTTCCTGGCGGCATGGTGCCGCACGGGCCCCTGCAAAAGGAGGAGACCAATGCAGCGAGGGTGGATTGTTGGTGTCATGCTGGCGCTGGTGGCTCTGCCATCGGTCGCCTTGGCGGCTGGTAAGCAGATGAGCGGTGGTGCCAAGTGCACCATATCGTTCACCAAGGAGTACACGGCGAGTCCGTGGACCAGCGAAGCCGAGTATGGCAAGCGTGCCTTCGGCAAGCTGGGCTTTGGAGCGAAGAATCTGCTCCTGGGCTGGACGGAGCTCTTCACCGAGCCGAAAGAGGCCATCGAGGGTGGCGGAAACTTCTTCGGCGGCCTCTGGCGCGGCCTCGTGAAAGGCGTCGGCGATGAGGTGGGAGGGGCGGTCCACATCGTGACCTTCCCGTTCACCGAGATCGACGTGCCGTTGCCGGAAGGCGGCGTGAGCTTCTAAGCTCCAGCCGTTGTTCATCTGACAGGCCCCTGGGGGGAACCCCAGGGGCCTTTTTTTATACACCGAAACACCGAAAGCTGCGAAACGGCTGCTTCCACCGAAAGCGCAGAACAGGTTAAAACCAAGATTGGATGGCGGTCGTGGCGAGGGCGAGGAAGGGACGCTGGAAGATGCCGACACCGAGGATGCCGGCGAGGCAGGCATAGAGTACGAAGCGGTAAGGCAGACCGACAGTGAGTTCGGTATCCTCCCGGGCGGGGCGCAGGTAGATCTGCTTGATGACCAGCAGGTAGTAGTAGAGCGAGATGACGACATTGACCGCGCCGATGGCGGCCAGCCAGAAGAGCTGTCCCTGCACCGCCGAGAGGATGAGCAGAAACTTGCCGAAGAAACCCGCCAACGGGGGTACTCCCGCCAGGGACATGAGCGCCACAAACATCGCGGCGGCCAGGAAGGGTGAGCGCTGGGAGAGGCCGGCGTAGTCCTCGATCCGGTCGCTGCCGATGCGCTGCGAGACCGCCACGACCACCAGAAACGCCGCACCCGTCATCAGCAGATAGGCCAGCAGGTAGAAGAGCACCCCCGCCGTGCCCAGCACGCTGGCCGAGGAGAGCCCCATCAGCAGATACCCCACGTGGCCGATGGAGGAATACCCTAACAGGCGCTTGATGTTTTTCTGGGGCAGGGCGGCGAGGTTGCCATAGAGCATCGTGGCGCCGGACAGGGCGGCCAGCACCCACGTCCACTGGGCGTGGAGCGGCTGGAGCGTCGTCAGGAGCAGACGGAGCAGCGCCGCAAAGCCGGCCGTCTTGGAGCCGACGGCGAGAAAGGCCGCAACCGGCGTGGGCGCGCCCTCGTACACATCCGGGACCCAAAGGTGAAACGGCACCATCGCGATCTTGAAACCGAGACCGGAGAGAATCAGCAGCATCCCTAACAGCACGGCGGGCGTGGGCGGGTGGGTCATCAGGTGGAGGGTGAGCTCGTCGTAACGGGTGTGGCCGGTCTGGCTGTAGAGCATGGCGATGCCGTAGAGGACCGAGGCGGAGGCGACCGCGCCGAGGATGAGGTATTTCAGGCCGGCCTCGATCGACCGCGCGTCCGTGCGCACATAGGCGGTCATGACGTAGAGGGAGAAGGTGAGCAGTTCCAGCGAGACGAAGAGCAGCGTGAGGTCGGCGGTGGCCGTGAGCAGGCTCATGCCGGTCGCGGCGAGCACCAGGAGCAGGTACAGCTCGCCGCGCGGGCCGGGCAGGCGTCGCAGAAACTCGCGCGTCATCGTGACCACTAACAAAGAAGCTCCGAGAATGAGGCCCTTCATGTACCAGGCGAACCGGTCGAGGACGGCGAGGCCGTAGAAGCCGGTGCCGGAGGCCCCGCGCTGGTGCCACCACAGCGCGAGGATGAGCAGCAGCCCCACGGTGGTCACCGCGCCGAGGCGCTCCTGCTGTTCGCGTGACCAGACGAGGTCCAGCGCCAGGACGATGAGCGCGAGCGCCGCGAGGGCCAGCTCGACCGCGAGGATGGGCCAGTTCATGGCAGCACGCCTCCGGCCAGCATGGTGGAGGCGCCGATCCGCTGGAGCAGCGCCCGGGAGCCGGTGTCGATGATCGGCAACAGGCCGTTCGGCCAGCAGCCCAGGATGAGCAGGGCCACGATGAGCGCCACGAAGGGCAGGCGTTGGAAGGGCGTCGTGGCGTCGCGCAGCTCATCCCAGCGCGACAGTGTTTCGCCGAAGAAGCCGCTGCGCACGAACCGCAGGAGATAGGTCGCGGTGATCACGACCCCGAAGACCGCGGCCACCGTCTGCCACCGGTATTTTTCCCACGCGCCCACGAAGATCAACAGCTCCGCCACGAAATTGCCGAAGCCGGGCACGCCCGCCGAGGCCATCGCCATGAAGGAGACGGCGGTCGCGATGAAGGGCAGCTGCTTCGCCAGCCCGCCCCAGTCGGGCAGCATCCGCGTGTGCGCCTGGTCGTAAATGAAGCCGATGAGCGCGAAGGCGAGGGCCGTCATCCAGCCGTGGGCGACCATGAGATAGACCGCGCCGTTGAGGCCGATGATGTTGAGCGTCGAGAGGCCGAGCAGGACGTAGCCCATGTGGCTCGACGAGGAGTAGCCGATGATGAACTTGGCATCCTGCTGCGCCATGGCGACGAGGCCGCCGTAGATGATGTTCATGATGCACACCGTCGCGACGAGTGGCAACCAGGCGGCCGCGCCCTCCGGCAGGAGCGAGATGGCGATGCGGATGATGGCATAGGAACCGAGTTTCATGAGGACCCCGGCGTGGAGCATGGAGACGGCGGAGGGGGCGGCGGCGTGGCCGATCGGGCTCCAGGAGTGGAAGGGCCACAACGGCGCGATCACGCCGAAGCCGATGAGCAGGAAGGGAAAGATCCAGCGCTGGAGCTCGGGCGGCAGCGGATGCAGCGCGAGGTGGTGTTCCAGCGCCGGCAGGCTGAAGGTCGAAATCCCCGAGCCGCCGTAGAGGACCAGCAGCCCCAAGAGCGCGAGGACGGCGCCGCTCGTCAGGTACAGCGTCAGCTTCATCGTCGCGTATTCTTTGGAGTAGGCGTTGCTGGCGTCGCTGCCCCAGATGCCGATGAGCGGGTACATCGGGATGACGGCCATCTCATAGAAGAGGTAGAAGAAGAAGAGGTCGAGCGAGGCGAAGACGCCGAAGACGCCGGTGATCAGGGTGAGATAGAACAGGTAGTACTCCTTCACCCGCTCCTTGATCGAGTACGAGATGAGCACGCCGGTCCAGGCGCACAGCGCATGGAGCAGGAGCATGGCGACGGAGATGCCGTCCGCGCCGACATGGAAGGCGATGCCGACTTGGGGCACCCAGGGTATCTCGGTGACGAACTGGTAGCCGCCGGCCGCACGGTCGTAGGAGCCGACGAGTATGAGCGCCAGCGCCAGCGAGACGGTGGTTGCGGCGACGGCGATGCGGCGGACCCACGCCTCCTGGGTGCGCGGCACGAACAACAGCAGCGTCATGCCGAGGGCCGGGGCGCCGAGGATCCAGGAGACGAGGTTCATCGCAGCACGTTGACGTAGATGAGGGCGGTCATGCCGAAGAGAAAGACGAGCACGTAGAACTGGACCCGGCCGGTCTGGCACAAGCGCAGGAGGCCGCCCGCCGTGCGCGTGACCCAGCCGGTGCCGTTGACCAGGGTGCCGATGAGGATGAACCGCTCAAAGAGGCTGCACAACTTGGCTGCCGTCTGCTGGACGCGCAGGACCAACCAATCGTAGAAGGTGTCGAAGCCCAGCTTGTCGACGAGGGCTTGGTACACGGCCATGCCCCGCTGGATGAGTTGCTGCTCCGTCATGACCTGCCGGTAGTAGATCTGGTACGCCAGCCACAGCCCGGTGCTCATGGCGAGCACCGAGATCACGGCGACGATCTCATTGAACCCGACCTGGACGCCGTGCAGCTGGTGGAGGTACTCGGGGATGCCGAGATAACCGGCGATGATCGTGAACACCGCCAACACGACGAGCGGCACGGTCATGACGGGCGGTGATTCGTGGGCATGCCCGCCCCGGCCAGCGTGATTGGCGGGCCGGGGGAGATGGCTGCGCGGCTGGCCGAAGAAGACGACGAAACAGGCACGGCCCATGTAGAGGGCGGTGAGCCCTGCCGTGACGATGGCCACGATGCACAGCAGCCAATTCTGATGCCAGGCGAGGGCGAGGATCTCATCCTTGCTCCAGAAGCCGGACAGCCCCGGAAAGCCCGCGAGGGCCGCGGCACCGATCAAGAACGTCCCACCGGTGACCGGCATGGTCTTAAGCAGCCCGCCCATCTTCCAGATCTCCTGCTCGTGGAGGGCGTGGATGACGCTGCCTGCGCCGAGAAAGAGCAGGGCCTTGAAGCAGGCGTGGGTCGTGAGGTGGTACATCGCGGCGACCGGGCCGCCGAGGCCGGCGGCCATGACCATGTAGCCCAGCTGGCTCAGCGTCGAGTAGGCGAGGATCCGTTTGAGGTCATTCTGGACAAAGGCCATGCAGCCGGCGAGGAAGGCGGTGATGCCGCCCACCCAGGCCACGACGGAGAGCGCGATCGGTGCGGCGTCAAAGAGAAAGAAGACGCGGCACAGCAGGTACACGCCGGCCGCGACCATCGTGGCGGCGTGGATGAGGGCGGAGACCGGGGTGGGGCCTTCCATGGCATCCGGCAGCCAGACGTGGAGCGGCATCTGCGCCGATTTGCCGAGGACGCCGCAAAAGATGAGCAGGGCCCCGATGTTCAGGAGGTTCTGTGGCAGGTAGCCGTGCTCGATGACATCCTTGAGGGCGGGCAGCGCAAAGGTGCGGTGCGCGCCGCCGAGCGGGTCGGAGACGGACCACAGCAGCAGGATCCCGAGCAGGAAGCCGAAGTCGGCGACGCGATTGACCATGAAGGCCTTCTTGCCGGCATCCGCCGCCGCGGGCCTCTGGTACCAGAAGCCGATCAAGAGATACGACGCCAATCCCACCAGCTCCCACGATATGAACAGGGTGATCCAGTTGTCGGCCAGCACGATGCCGAGCATCGCGAAGGCGAAGAGCGAGAGACAGGCGAAGTAGCGCGGGTAGCCGGGATCGTCATGCATGTAGCCGGTCGAGTAGATGAAGATGGCGGAGCCGACGCCGGTCACGACGAGCAGCATTAGAATCGAGAGCGGGTCGAGCAGGATGCCGAGCGGCACTTCGAAACCGTCGAAGCGGATCCAGGAGAAGGCCTGCTGCAGCGGGAGCGCGGCCCCATGGAGACTGTGCCACCACAACGTCACCGCGCAGAGGAAGGAGAGCAGCAGCGAGCCCACTGCCAGCGTCGCGGCGCGCCTCCGTCGCTGCAGGCCGACGAGGGTGATCATCAGGCACGCGGCGAGCGGCGCAAACCACGCTACCCAGGCGAGGGTGAGCAGGCGTCCGGCTACCATTTGAGCAGGCGCACCTCATCCGCGTTGAGCGTCTTGAGATGGCGCACGAGCAGGATCGCGATCGCCAGGCCCACGCTCACCTCGGCGGCGGCGACGGTCATGGAGAAGAAGACGAGGATCTGGCCATTGAGGTTGCCCAGATAGCGGGAGGCGGCGACGAGGGCGAGATTGGCGGCATTGAAGAGGATCTCGATGGAGAGCAGGAGCAGGATCGCGTTGCGGCGCGTCACCATCCCGACGAAGCCGATGACGAAGAGCGCGGCGCTGGCGACGAGATAGTGGTGCAGGTTGATCATGGTTCGACGCGCCCCGCCTTCGGCGTGGCTTGCTCACCATGACCCTGAGCGAGCCCGTACGGGCGAGTCGAATGGGTCACGTGTCGATCCGCCGCTTGGCGAGCACGACCGCGCCCACGATGGCGGCCAGGAGCAGCAGCGACGTCACCTCAAAGGGAAGCAGATACTGGGTGAAGAGCAACCGCCCGATCGCCGTGATGGTCCCCGGCGTGTCGGGGGCGGGCGCGGCCGCCGTGAGCCGAAGGATGGGCACCAGGACCGAGAGTAAGACCAATCCGGCGCCCACGCCGAGAACGAGCAGGGTGTGCTGCCGGGTGCGCGAGAGTTCCTGCTGGTTCAGGTTCAGGAGCATGATGACGAAGAGAAACAGCACGAGGATGGCCCCGGCGTAGAGCAGGACCTGCAGCGCGGCGACGAAGAAGGCGTGGAGCAGGACAAAGAGGGCGGCCACCGCGAACATGCTGACCAAGAGCGACAGCAGGCTGTAGATGGGCGAGCGCAGGGCCACCGCTCCGATGGCGGCGACGAGCATGACGGTGGTGAAGAGATAGAAAAAGCAGGCTTCCACGTGGGGTCCTGAGGTTGTGAAAAAAATCACAAAGTTGTGACTTCCAATTATAGAAAACATCTTGTTGATTGTCCACATAAAACAGACCACCGAAGCACCAAAACCCACCGAGCCACCGAATAGACCGGATTCGGTGTTTCGGTGCGCTTCGGTGTCTCGGTGGTATGCTTTAGGTACCCCCCCACTGCTCCCTTGCCAGCTGCCCACGGCTGTGTTAAGCTATTGCACACTTCACCACGGAGTTTCCGACGCATGCCATCAGCCGCCCAGAACGGCGAGGCGATGGTGCTCATCGCCGACAGTGAACGCGACGCCAACCTGTATTACGCCACCCGCTTTTTGGCTCCCGACCCTTTTATTTATGTGCAGATGGGGGGCCGGCGCATCCTGCTCATGAGCGACCTTGAGGTGGACCGGGCCAAGGCCCAGTCACGGGTCGATGAAGTCCTGTCGCTCTCCCAGCTCGGGCGGCAGGTGAAGGCGCGGACGCAGCAGGAGCCATCGGTGCTCGATCTCGTCGACCATCTCTTGCGTGAACGGCAGGTGAAGAGCCTCACCGTCCCCGCCACCTTCGGTGTCGAGTACGCCGACTATTTTCGGTCGAAGGGCTATACGCTCACGACCAAGCGGGAGCCGCTCTTCGAACAGCGCGCGGTCAAGGCCGAAGAGGAGATCCGCGCCATCGAGCAGACCCAGCGGGCCACCGAGCGGGCGGTGCAGGCGGCCATCGACATCATCCGGGAATCCGAGATCCGCGGCGAGGAGCTCACCATCGGCGGCAAACCGCTGACGGCGGAGCAGATTAAGAAGGTCATCAACCTCCATCTGATGCAGAACGAATGCGTGGCCCAGCATACGATCGTGGCCTGCGGGGTGCAGGCGGTCGACCCGCACAACGAAGGCTCGGGCGTCCTGAAAGCCCATCAGCCCATTGTCATGGATGTGTTTCCCCAGCACGCCCAGAGCCGGTACTACGCCGATATGACGCGCACCGTCGTCAAAGGGCGAGCCTCCGACAAGGTCAAGCGGATGCAGGCGGCGGTCCTCGAGGGCCAGGCGATCGCCTTCCAGGCGATCCGGGACGGCGCGGATGGCTCGCTGATTCATCAGGATATTCTGGACAGGTTCACGCGGCTCGGGTTTGAGACCGGCGAGATGGGCGGCCGCATGCAGGGTTTCTTTCACGGCACCGGCCACGGGTTGGGTCTCGAGGTCCACGAGCCGCCGCGGATCAGCCCGAAGCGGGACATCTTGAAGGCCGGCATGGTCGTCACCGTCGAGCCGGGGCTCTACTACCTTGACGCCGGCGGGCTGCGCATCGAGGACCTGGTGGTCGTCACCCAGAATGGCTGCCGCAATTTGACCCAGATGCCGAAGGTTCTTGAAGTCTAGGCCTTCGGCATGATTCACGTCATCACCGATAAGGCCACACCGGAACAGATCAAGGACATGCTTCAGGAGTTAAAGAGCTACATCAAACTGGCCGTGGATGTTCGTCGGCGCATGGTGGCCGGTGGTGGATCCCTGCATGCGGATTGCGAATCGGCGCTGCTGGAAACTGACAGCGCGCAGTCCGATGTGTGGGGTGCGGACTGGCTGCCGGAGAGCCGGCGGGTCCGCTTTGAGTCGTTGATCAACATTCGGCCCAAGCAAGGCAATCGTTCTATGACCATTGCCGATCCCGCGTTGCGGGAGAGCGTGGAAGCCATCGTGCGGGAGCGCTTACAGATCTAAGATGGTTTCAGCCACGATTCGGGAACGGTACCTACGCGATCCTTGGCCCATCCGTCTGGGCGGTCTGGCCGCTGATCTGGCGCGCGTCGCTTCGTTTGCGGACGATCCCAGGGATCATACGGCAGTAGCTGACTTGCTGGAAGAGGGCAAGTATTTTGCCGAATGGTCAGCCCCAGACGCCCCTGTCGAGATTCAAGCGTCCTTGGCCGAAGTTCAGCGAGATCTGGCGATGTGGCGTCTGCGTTGGCTGGCAGGACGGCCGGTGCCGTCCATGCGGGAAGCCGCGCAGCGCTGGTCCGATGAGTTGTTGAAGCTGGCTGGATTCGTATGACCACGAGCGTCGCACCGACCAAAGTGACTCTCAGCCCCGAGCCCATCGTCAAGCTCGAGAACTACTTCCGCGAGCCGTACAACCTGTCGGTGGCGACGGCGAGGACGTGTTACTCCTCGAAGATCATCTCGACGGCCGACGTCGCCAAAGATGAGCAGGCCATCGAGCAGCGGGACCGGATCGCGGAGAGCATCTACAAGGCCGGCCATCACACGACCATTCAGCACCCCACCTTTCAATTCATCCTCGACAAAGTCTCGCGGCAGTTCATCTGGTCTTTTCTTCATGCACATCCATATTATAATTCGGAACAAGTGAGCCAGCGGTATGTCGAGGTGAAGCCCGAGCATTGCACGGTTCCCCCGCTCGAAGGCGAAGCGCTCGAGCTCTACCAGGCCACCATTCATGCCCAGATGGACGCCTACCACCGGCTCATCGAGCTCTTGGCACCGGCCGCGCAGGCCGAATATCAGCGCCTCTTCCCCCACCGCCGCCTCGAGGAGAAGCGGTGGGCGAGCGCGGTCAGGAAAAAGCAGCTGGAGGTGGCGCGGTATGTCCTGCCGGTGGCGACCCACGCGCACCTCTACCACACGGTG
Organism: Candidatus Omnitrophota bacterium; assembly: GCA_016206665.1. Lineage (GTDB taxonomy): Bacteria > Omnitrophota > Gorgyraeia > Aquiviventales > JACQRC01 > JACQRC01. Next base: position 72,676 of record JACQRC010000089.1, read on the forward strand.
AGCGGGCTCACCATCTACCGCTACCACCGTCTCAGCCAGCAGTTCGACACGCCGCTCGAAACCCGCATCGTCATCGGCAAGATGGTCGAGCAGATTAACCAGGTCGACCCCGGTTTCTCGAAACTCCTCGAAGATCCCCTTCCGCTCGAGGAGACCCTGGAATACCAGATCTTCGCCGCGGCGGGTGAGGGGCCGCGCCACGGCGCCGCGCAGGAATTCGTCGAGGAGTTTGACGAGTCGCTCGAGGGCTACACCTCGAAGTTGGTCGACTACAAGGTCAACGCGGACCAGACGATGGCCCAGGCGGTTCGCGCGGTCCTGGGCTGGCCGTCGAACCGCCTCACCGACGACGCAGCGATCGATCTCGTCATGAATCCGGCCAAGAACCGGTATTTCTCCGAGGCGCTGACCCTGACGACGCTCTCGAAGCTCACGCGCACGATGGTTCATCCGCACTTCACCTTCCGCAAGAGGCTCTCGCATACGGCCGACTCGCAGGACCAGCGCCACCGGATGACGCCGGCGTCGAGGCCGGTCTTGTCGCGGCAGGTGTTAGGCGGGCGGCCCGACTACATCACGCCGACGCTGATCGCCCAATCGCCGGAGGCGCTGGCGTGCTACCGAGAGACGATGCAGGAGGTCTGGCGGGCGATCGCGCAGCTGCTCGAGCTGGGCGTGAGCGAGGAGTACGCGATGTATCTGCTGCCCAACGCGGTGCCGGTGCGGTTCGAGGAGTCAGGGGATCTGCTCAATCTGCACCACAAATGGGTCCAACGGCTCTGCTACACGGCGCAGGAGGAGATTTGGCGCTCCTGCCGCGACGAGGTGTTGCAGGTGCGGGAGTTGTTTCCATCGCTGGCGCAGGCGATTCAGGCACCCTGCTGGGTGCGCAGCCAGGCCGGGGTCAAGCCGTTCTGCCCGGAGGGCGACCGTTTTTGCGGAGTGGCGGTCTGGAAGTTGCCGGTCGAATCGTACGAGCGGATGATCTGACGATGGACGTCAACACCTTCTTCAGCAACACGCACATCCTCATCTATTCGCTCATCGCCGGGGCGATGGCGACCACGTGGTATCTGCACAGCATCTCCCAGAGGCCGAAGGTCGATCCGCGCTTTGCGGCCCTCCATCAGCAGTTGGGCGGCTCGCTGCGCAAGGGCCAAGACGGCAACCCCACCCTGACGGCGCTGCAACTGGGCCGGATGTGGTCGATCACCTTTGTCGACGATGATCCGGCGAAGCCGTACCTGGAGATTCGCTGCCCGGTCTCGCTGGCCTGGGAGCTGCACATCCACCACTATGCGCCCGACGAACCGGAGCCTCAGGGCTCGGAGCGCTCCGGCCTGAAGCGGCTGGTGCTGACGGACCAACCCTACGGAGATCGGGTCACCGCCTGGACCAGTGACGAACAGGTGACCCGGCCACTGCTGGTTCATGCGCCCATCCAGGAGCATCTGCGCGCCATCTGTGAACGGCCGCTCACGGAACTGTGGCTGGGCAAGCGGGAGCTGGTCTTCTGGTGGCCGTTGCAGGAGTGGACCGGCGGCGTCAAACCCCAAGAGGCCAAGTTGCTGTTGCAGCATCTGACGGCCATCATCGAAATGTCCCACGAAGGAGCATGAGTGCTCCAGCGGCAGTTCGTCAACTTCCGGTTTTTGAGCGTGCTGCCGGCCTGGCGGCAGCTGCCGCCGGCCGAGCGGCAAGCCGGCAAACGCGCCTTCGTCCAAGTCGTCGACGAGTATCGGAAGCAGATGATGATCTACACCTACGCCACCCTCGGCTTGAAGGCGGGCTGCGATTTCCTGCTCTGGCGGATCGGCGCCGACCCGGCCGCCTTCCAGGAGATGGCGGGCCGGCTGCTCCACACGCCGCTCGGCGCGTACGTGACCGTGCCGCACTCCTTTCTGTCGATGACGAAACGGTCCCAGTACATCGACAAACTGGATCCGGACCACCAGGACAAGCGGCTGTACGTCACCGTGGCCGGCTCGAAGTACCTCTTCGTCTACCCTTTTGTGAAGACGCGCGACTGGTACACGCTGCCCCTGTCCACCCGCCAGGCGATGATGGATGAGCACATCAAG
>JACQRC010000007.1 GCA_016206665.1 Candidatus Omnitrophota bacterium
CCAGCGGGCGGTGGGGGACACCCGGACGGCGTAAACCTACTCTGCAGTACTGGCGCCGGGCGGAGCGATCGGCGCAGCCGCCCCCCGAGCCAGGACCCCGCCGACGCGTCAAGCGGAAACATCAACAGGTGACAGGATGATTGCCTATCTGCTGAGGCGTCTGGCGGGACTCATACCGCTCTTCATCGGCATCACGCTCATCTCCTTTGCCATCATCCACCTAGCACCCGGCGGGCCGACGGTGGCGACCGAGTTCAATCCCAAGGTCTCCCTCGAGGTGCGCAGCCGGATCGCCAAGCTCTACGGCCTAGACTTGCCCCTCCACGTGCAATATCTGCGCTGGGTCGGCCGCATCGCCCGCGGCGATTTCGGCCGCTCATTCCTCGATGACCGGCCTGTAGGGGAGAAGATTGTGGAGCGGATGCCGATCACGCTGGCCATCAACATCCTCTCGTTATCGTTGATCCTCCTCATCGCGATTCCGCTGGGCGTGGCGGCCGCGGCGAAGCCCCGCTCCGGCTTCGATCAGTCCACGACGCTGTTGGTGTTCCTGGGATTTTCCATGCCGGAGTTCTGGCTGGCGCTGCTGCTGATGGCCTGGCTCGGGGTCGCGTGGGGCGTGCTGCCGATCTCCGGGCTGGTCTCGATCGATGGTGAGACGTGGGGATGGGCGGCGCGGCTCGTGGATCTGGCCCGCCACTTAGTGCTGCCCGTCTTCGTGGCCGCCTTCGGCGGTCTGGCCGGGCTGTCGCGTTACATGCGCAGCGCCACCTTGGAGGTGCTGCGGCAGGACTACATCCGCACCGCCTACGCGAAGGGTTTGAGCTCCCGGCAGGTGCTGTACCGTCACGCGCTGCGCAACGCCATCCTGCCGATCGTGACGATTTTGGGCCTGTCCCTGCCCGGCCTCATTGGCGGCAGCGTCATCTTCGAGACGATCTTCGCCATCCCGGGGATGGGGCGGCTCTACTTTGAGGCGGTCATGGCGCGCGACTATCCGGTGGTCATGGGCGTCCTGACGCTGGGGGCGGGACTGACGCTCATGGGGAATCTGTTGGCGGATGTGGCCTACGCCTGGGTGGACCCGCGCATCCGGGTGGGGGAGCGCAGCTGATGGCCCTTCGACGCGCTCCTCACCCTCGTTCGTCGCTTGCTCAGGGCCATGGTGAGCGAGCGTTAGCGAGTCGAACCATGGCGCGGCCCAGATTGTGGCACAACCGGTTGGCGGCTGCGGGACTGACCATCGTGGGTCTGTTGATCGTTGTGGCGGCGGCGGCACCCCTCATCGCCCGCCATGACCCATCGGCGATCGATCTGCTGCACCCGCTGGACCCGCCGTCGGGACAGCACTGGCTGGGGACCGACTCGCTCGGCCGGGATGTCTGGAGCCGATGGATCTACGGGGCGCGGATTTCGCTGGAGGTGGGGGTCATTGCCGTCGGCATCGCCTTGTTGATCGGCACCCTCATCGGCGCCATGGCCGGCTACTACGGCGGATGGATCGACAGCGTCCTGATGCGCTGCGTGGATGTGATGCTGTGCATCCCCACCTTCTTTCTGCTGCTCGCCGTCATTGCCTTTCTCCAGCCGGGCATCGGGACGATCATGGTGGTGATCGGTATCACCGGCTGGATGGGCATCGCGCGGCTCGTGCGCGCCGAAGTGCTGACGCTCAAGGAGCGGGAATTTATCCAGGCAGCGCGGGGCCTGGGCGCCAGTGATGCGCGCATCATCCTGCGCCATCTGCTTCCGAACGCCATCGCCCCCATTCTCGTCGCCGGCACCCTGGGCATCGGGGGGGCGATCCTCACCGAGTCGGCCTTGAGCTTCCTCGGCCTCGGCGTCCAGCCGCCGACGCCATCCTGGGGCAACATGCTCATCGAGGCCAAGGCGACCCTTGGTGTCGCGTGGTGGCTGACCGTGTACCCGGGCCTCGCCATTTTGATTACTGTCTTGGGATTCAATCTGTTAGGTGAAGGGTTACGGGAACAGTGGGGACGACGATGAAATGGCTGATTTATTCGGTGATTACGGTGATGAAAAAATGATGACGGTGATAAAGCTGGTGTTCTATCACCGGCATCACGCTTTTATCACCGGCATCACCGACAAATAGGTCGCCTATGTCTGCTCTGCTTGAAATCCGCCACCTCTCCATCGGCTACCGCACCGATGGCGGGTTGCTGCGAGCCGTGGATGACGTCAGCCTCACCGTGCCAGCGGGGCAAACGGTGGGCCTGGTTGGGGAATCGGGCTCCGGCAAGAGCACGCTGGCCCTCGCGGTGACGCGTCTGCTGCCGTCGCCGCCGGCGGAAATGCTCGGGGGAGCCATCCTCTTCGAAGGGCGCGATCTCCTGAACGCCACGACTCAGGAGCTCCAGGCCATTCGCGGCGGGCAGATCGGGTACGTCTTTCAGGAACCGGCGACCTCGCTCAATCCCGTCTACACCGTCGGCACGCAGCTGCTCGAGGCGATCCACCTGCACACGCCGCACCGCGGCGCGGCAGCCACCGAGTACGCGGTGGACCTCCTCACGCGCGTCGGCATGCCCGATCCGGCGCAGCGGTTGCGCGCCTATCCGCATGAACTCTCCGGCGGCATGAAGCAGCGCGTCATGCTCGCGATGGCGATCGCCGCGCAGCCGAAACTCCTGATCGCCGATGAGCCGACGACGGCGCTGGATGTGACGATCCAGGTGCAGATCCTGCAGCTGCTGCAGCGCCTGCAGGATGAGCTGTCCTTAAGCCTGCTCTTTATCTCGCACGACTGGCACCTGGTCGAGTCCCTCGCGGATAGCGTCGGGGTGATGCAGACAGGCCGGCTCGTGGAGTTCGGTCCGCGCGACGTGGTGCTGCGCCAGCCGACCCATCCCTACACGCGGCACCTGTTGCAGAGCGTGCCGGCCGTGCCATGGCTGGAGGGACCGTAGGACGCATGGCTGACCCGCGACTGCTCGAATTGCGCGACGTCACCGTGACCTTCCCCGTGCGGGCGGGGCCGTGGCGCCGCGTCGCCGGGCAGGTGCGAGCCGTGGACCGCGTCAACCTGTCGGTGGCCTCTGGTGAATCGTTGGGGCTGGTCGGCGAATCCGGTTGCGGGAAGACGACGCTCGCGAAGGTGGCCGCTGCCCTCCTGAAACCCTCGAGCGGCGAGGTCTGGTTCGAGGGGGAGCGGCTCTCTGCCATGACCGGCAGCCGCCTGCGGCAGATGCGGCGGCGCTGGCAGCTCATCTTTCAGGATCCTGCCAATGCGCTGAACCCACGGTTCACGGTGCGTCAGGCGATCGAAGAGCCGCTCATCATTCACCGGCTCGACGGAACGGTGGCCGACCGGCGCAACACCGTCGCCGCGCTCCTGGACAAGGTGGGGCTGGCCGAGACCTTCGCCGATCGGTTGCCGTCGGAGTTGAGCGGGGGTGAGCGCCAGCGCGTGGTCATCGCCCGGGCGCTGGCGGTGCAGCCGAGGCTGCTCATCTGCGATGAGCCGATCGCCTCGCTCGATGTCTCGATCGGCGCCCAAATGCTCGAGCTCCTGCGCGACCTCCAGCGCCGTGAGCACCTCTCGTATCTCTTCATCTCCCACGACCTGCGCAGCGTGGCCTCGATGGCGCACCGGGTCGCCGTCATGTACCTGGGCGCGGTCGTCGAGGTGGCGTCCACCGAGGCCCTGTTCCGTGTGCCGTGGCACCCGTACACCGAACTGCTCCTGCGCTCCGCCTTCCAGCCACTCTCGGCGCAGGGTGTCGCCGGAGGGGAGGCGCCGTCCGCCTTGCACTTAAGCTCCGGCTGCCGGTTCCGCGCCCGCTGCCCTCTGGCCGAGCAGATCTGCGTTGATCAAGAGCCGGCGCTCATCCCGAAAAATCCTCCGTATGAGCCCGCCCTTCGACTCGCCCCACCCTCGGTGGGGCTCGCTCAGGGCTCGGCTTCGCCTCGTCTTGTCGCTTGCCATAAGCGTCCGTAGCGGCTATAATAACAACTCTCAAAAATTGAGGTATCGATGGACCTCCAAACCTTCGTCTTGGCCTTCATCCCGCTCTTTGTCGCGGTCGATCCGGTGGGGCTCCTGCCGGTCTTCATCAATCTGACCAGCCATCTCAAGCCGTCAGAGCGCGCCGCCATCGTCCGGCAATCGCTGCTCACCGCCTTCGTGGTGGCGGTGGCGTTTCTGCTCGTCGGCAAATGGGTGCTGGACCGGGTGGGGGTTTCCATCTGGGATTTTTCCATCGCCGGCGGCTTGATCCTGTTCATCCTGTCGATTACCGATCTGCTGGCGACGCAGAAGGCGCGCCGGCTGCCGGTCTCGACGATCGGGGCGGTCCCCCTGGGGGTACCCCTCATCGTGGGGCCGGCGGTGTTGACCACATCGCTGCTGCTGTTGCACAACTACGGCCCGGTCGTGACGCTGGTGTCGCTGATCGTCAATATCCTCTTCGTCGGCCTCACCTTCATGGCGGCAAAGCGGATGGTCAGGGTCATCGGCGAGCAGGGCGCCGTGGTCGTCTCCAAGGTCTCCAGTTTGTTTCTGGCGGCGATTGCGGTCATGCTCATCCGCCGCGGGCTGGTCGAACTGCTGCGGGGAGGCTGACGGATGGCCTCGGTTCGGAAGCTGCTCACCTTCATCATGGCCGGCGGCAAAGGCGAGCGGCTCCATCCGCTCACCAAAGACCGGGCCAAGCCGGCCGTCCCGTTTGGCGGGATCTACCGGATCATCGATTTCACGCTGTCGAACTGCATCAACTCCGGCATCCGGAAGATCCATGTCCTGATCCAGTACAAGTCCTTTTCCCTGGCGCGCCATCTGCGGATGGGTTGGAGCATCTTTGACAGCGAGTTGGGCGAGTATATCGACGTGGTGCCCGCCGAGCAGCGCATGGGCGACATGTGGTATCAGGGCACGGCCGATGCGCTCTATCAGAACATCCATGCCATCGAGGCGGAACACCCCGAGCATGTGCTCGTGTTGGCCGGCGACCACATCTACAAGATGGACTACGCCCGCATGCTGCAGTACCACGTGGAGCAGAACGCCGACGTCACGGTGGGGATGGTCGAGGTGGAAAAGGCCCGGGCCCAGCAGCTCGGCGTGGTCAGCTGCCTGGCCGAGGGGCGGATCGCCGAGTTTGAGGAAAAGCCGTCGGTGCCCAAGACGATTCCGCACAAGCCGACTCACGTGCACGTCTCGATGGGGATCTACCTGTTCAAGAAGGAGGTGCTGGAAACGGTCGTGCGGGAGGATGCCCGGCGCCAGAGCGCCCACGACTTTGGCAAGAACGTCATCCCGGAGATGCTGAAGTCCTACCGGGTCTTCGGCTATGACTTCATCGACGAGAACAAGCGGGAAGCGCGCTACTGGCGGGACATCGGGACGATCGATGCCTACTACGAGTCGAACATGGAGCTGGTGCAGGTGAGCCCCATCTTTAATCTCTACGACCGGGAGTGGCCCATCCGCACCTACCACGAGCAGTTCCCGCCCGTGAAAACCGTCTTCGCGCAGGAGGAGCACGGCGGGCGCATCGGCCTGGCACTCGATTCGCTCCTGTCGCCGGGCTGCATCATCAGCGGCGGGCGCGTCCAGCGCAGCATCCTCTCGCGCAACGTGCGGATCAATTCCTACTCCTCCGTGCACGATTCGGTGCTCATGGAGGGTGTGGATGTGGGCCGGTATGCCAAGGTGCGCAGCGCCATCATCGACAAGGATGTGAAGATCCCGCGCGGCGTGGAGATCGGTTACAACCTGACGCACGACCGCAAGCGATTCCATGTGACCGACTCGGGCATCGTGGTCGTGGCCAAGGGCACGCACATTGAAGAGTCCAAAGTTGTCGTACCTGCGTCGGCCTAACTACAGTGACTAGTGACCAGTGACTGGTGACTGGCAAACAATGATAAAGAGAAATGGACCGCTGAAAATTGGGGATCACGTCTTCGGCTCGCGCCTCATCGTGGGGACAGGCAAGTACGCTTCCTTCGAACTGATGCGCGAGGCCCATATCGCTTCGGGGACCGAGATGGTGACGGTCGCGGTGCGCCGGATCAACCTGGGCAACCCCAACGAGCCGTCGCTGCTGGAGTACATTGATCGACGGAAGATCGCCCTGTTGCCGAACACCGCCGGTTGCTACACGGCGGAGGAGGCAGTCCGCACCGCGCATCTGGGGCGGGAGGCCGGGCTCTCCAACTGGGTCAAGCTCGAGGTGCTCGGCGACCAGAAGACGCTGTTGCCGGATACCGAAGCGCTGTTAGCCGCGACGAAGACTCTCGTGAAGGAAGGATTTATCGTGATGCCCTACACGAACGATGACCCGATTATGGCGAAGAAACTGGAGGACGCGGGCGCTGCGTGCGTCATGCCGTTAGCCGCGCCCATCGGCTCCGGACAGGGGATCCTGAATCCGCTCAACATCCGGCTGATTCTCGAGGCGGTCAGTGTCCCGGTCATCGTGGATGCCGGCGTCGGCACCGCTTCGGATGTGGCTGTGGCGATGGAGCTCGGCGCCGACGGCGTCCTGATGAACACCGCCATCGCCTGTGCTTTGGATCCGGTCAAGATGGCCTACGCGATGAAGCTCGCGGTCCAGGCCGGCCGCCTGGCGTACGAGGCAGGCCGGATTCCGAAAAAACTGTACGCCTCGGCAAGTTCACCGATCGAAGGTGTGGTAGTGGCCAAATGACCCTCACCGAAAAAATTCTGGCGCGGGCGGCGCATCGCAAGAGCGTCGAACCCGGAGATAATATCTGGGTGGATGTGGACGTCCTGATGACCCACGATATCTGCGGGCCGGGGGCGGTCAACGTCTTCTATCAGAAGTTCGGCCGCGACGCCAAGGTGTGGGATCCGGACAAGTTAGTGATCATCCCGGATCACTTCATCTTCACGAAAGACCAGCGCTCGCACGAGAATATCAATCAGGTGCGCACCTTCGCCAGGGAGCAGGGGGTCAAGTACTTCTACGACACGGGCGAGGGCTTCGACGGCACCTGGGCCACGATGTCCAACGGCTATAAAGGCGTCTGCCACATCGCCCTGGCCCAGGAGGGCCATAACCGGCCCGGCGAGGTCCTGTTTGGCACCGACTCGCACACCTGCACCTCAGGGGCTTTTGGCGAGTTTGCCACAGGGATCGGCGACGCGGATGCGGCGCTCATCATGGGCATCGGCAAGCTGTGGGTGAAGGTCCCACCGACGATGAAGTTTGTCGTGCATGGGAAATTGCCGACATACCTGATGGCGAAGGACCTGATTTTGTACATCATCGGCGACATCGGTATCGGCGGAGCCACCTACCAGGCGATGGAGTTCGCGGGTGAGGCGGTGCAGCAACTCAGCGTCGAGGAGAAGATGACCCTGTGCAACATGGTCATCGAGGCCGGCGGCAAGAACGGCGTCATCGAGCCGAATGAGGAGGTGCTGGCCTACGTCCACGAACGCACGAGCCAGCCATTTCAGGTCGTGAAGAGCGATGCTGACGCGAAGTATCGTGTCGTGAAGGAGTACGATGCCGCGAAAATCGATCCAGTCGTCGCCAAGCCCCATTCACCCGACAACCGCGACTTTGCCAAGAACCTCGGCGGCGTGAAGATCAACCGCGCCTACATCGGCTCCTGCACCGGCGGCAAGATCACCGATTTCCGCGCGGCGGCGAAGGTGCTGCAGGGACAGCGGGTGAGCGTCGAAACCTTCATCGTGCCGGCCACCCGGGAGATCTACGACCAACTGCACAGCGAACAGGTCAACGGCAGGACGTTGGCGCAGCTCTTCAAGGATGCCGGCTGCATCGGCCCGGAGCCGCCCGGCTGCCAGGCCTGCCTGGGCGGGCCGGTGGACACGATCGGCCGGGCGAACAAGGATGAGGTCGTCATCTCCTCGACGAACCGCAACTTCACCGGCCGGATGGGCTCCAAGCAGGCGCAGATCTACCTCGCCTCACCGTATACCGTGATGGCCTCGGCGATAAGGGGAAGGATTACGGATCCTCGGGAATTTTTGGGGTAACTAGAGCAATGGCAGATAAAGCAGACCACGAAAGCACGAAAGGTCACGAAACCACGAAATGAGGCTTTCGTGATTTCGTGCGGTTTCGTGTCTTCGTGGTTTGTTTTGATTGGCACCCTATGGATATCATTTCCGGTAAAGCTTATGTCGTGAAGGACGACATCGACACCGATGTCATCATCCCGGCCCACTACCTGGCGCTGAGCCACACCGTGCCTGCCCAGCGGGATGAACTGGCGAGCCATGCCTTCGAGGGACTGCCGGACGATAAGTATCCTGTGCGATTTATCAAGCCGGGCCAGACGAAATCCGAGTACGCGATCGTCGTCGCTGGCGACAACTTTGGCTGCGGTTCTTCGCGGGCGCAGGCACCTGGGGCGATGATGTGCGCCGGTGTTGCGGCGGTCGTCGCCAGTTTCTACGCCCGCATCTTTTTCCGGAATGCGGTCAACGCGGGGCTGTTGCTGCCGCTGGAATCCATGCAGCGGCTCTGCGATGAGATCAGGACGGGGGATGAGTTGGAGATTCAAGTCAAGGAGCGGACGTTGCTCAACAAGACGCGCAAGAACAACTACACCCTGAAACCGGTCGGCACCGTGGCCGACATTCTCGCCGCCGGCGACGTCTTCGCCTACGCCAAGCAACTGTTAGCGAAGGGTGAGCTCAAAGGCCCGGTCAAGGCCAATCACAACACGGGCAACTGGGTGGAGGCGGACTGATGGGCAAGAGCTATCGCATCGCCGTCATTCCCGGCGACGGAACCGGCCCGGAGGTCATCCGCGAGGGGCTGAAAGTGCTGAAGGCCGTGGGCCCTGCGCATGCCATTCAGTACCAGTTCCAGGAGTATGACTTAGGCGGCGAACGGTATCTACGGACCAAAGAGGCGCTGCCCGACTCGGTGCTGAATGAGCTGCGTCGCGTCGACGCCATCTACTTGGGCGCGGTCGGCCATCCGGATGTGGCGCCAGGCGTCCTGGAACGTGGGCTGCTGCTGAAACTGCGTTTCGACTTGGAGCAGTACATCAACCTGCGGCCGGTGAAACTCTACCCTGGCGTGGACACGCCGCTCAAAGACAAAAAGCCGGCAGACATCGATTTTGTCGTCGTGCGCGAGAATAATGAGGGGCTGTACGTAGGGGAGGGCTCCTTCGAGCAGAAGGGCACGCAGGACGAGGTGGCGCTGCAGGTTAGCCGGAACACCCGCAAAGGGGTCGAGCGGTGCATCCGGTACGCCTTCGAGTACACCCGCAAGCGCAACGACCAGAAGAAGCTGACGCTCTGCGGCAAAACCAACGTCCTGAACTATGCGCATGATTTGTGGTGGCGGGTCTTCAACGAGGTGGCGAAGGAGTATGGCGATATCACGACCGACTACGCCCACGTCGATGCGACCTGCATGTGGATGGTGAAGAACCCGGAGTGGTTCGACGTCATCGTGACCGACATCATGTTCGGGGACATCATCACCGACTTAGGCGCGATGATTCAGGGCGGGATGGGCATCGCGGCGGGCGGGAACATCAACCCGCAGGGGGTCTCCATGTTCGAGCCGATCGGCGGCTCGGCCCCGAAGTATACGGGGAAAAATGTCCACAATCCGCTGGCCGCCATCTGCGCCGGTGGGATGATGTTAGAACACCTGGGCGAAACGCAGGCGGCGCAGGCCGTCGAGCGGGCGGTCATGCAGGTCACCGCTCATAAGC
>JACQRC010000091.1 GCA_016206665.1 Candidatus Omnitrophota bacterium
ACGGAGGATCCGGTGGAGTATGATATCGAGGGGCTCGTGCAGGTCGCGATCAATCCGAAGATCCAGCTGAGTTTTGCCACGGCCCTGCGATCCATCCTCCGGCATGATCCGGATGTCATCATGGTGGGGGAGATCCGTGACCAGGAGACCGCCCAGGTGGCGGTGCAGGCGGCGCTGACCGGGCATCTGGTCTTCTCGACGCTGCACACCAACGACGCGGCGAGCGGAGTAACCCGGCTGTTAGACATGGGCATCGATCCCTACCTCATCGTCTCCTCCGTGACCTGCTTCATGGGCCAGCGGCTCGTTCGCATGATCTGCGAGCACTGCAAGCAGCCCGTGCCCTCGGAATGGCCCCAGGTGAAAACCGTGTACCGCGGCCGCGGCTGCGAGGCCTGCCAGCAGACCGGCTACCATGGCCGGCGCGCGATCTACGAGCTCCTGATGATGACCGAATCGGTCAAGGAGCTGGTGCTCGGCCGCTCCTCGGCGGATGCCCTTCGCCGCCGCGCGGCCGAGGAAGGCATGCGGACCATGTACGAGGATGGCTGGGCCCGCGTCAAGGAGGGCCTCACCACTCCCGACGAGATCCTGCGGGTCACGCAGGATGAGCGCTCGCCCTCCGCCTAACCGATGCCGACGTTCTCCTATGTCGCCAAGCGTGGGCCCGAGGAAATCGTCGAGGGCCAGCTGGAGGCCGACAGCCGCACCACCGCTCTGAATCAGCTCACCCAACTCGGGTATGTGCCGGTCCGCATTGTGGAGGCTGCTGCGGAGGCTGCCGCGGTCGGCCGGCGCCGGTCGGCGGCGGCACGCCGGGCCTCGGTGCCGTGGCGCACCCTGCACCTCTTCACCCGCCAGTTTGCGAGTCTGACCCGGTCGCAAATCCCTTTGCTGCGCGCCCTGAGCATCTTGCAGCAGCAGACCTCCCACGCGGCCCTGCGCACCATCGTCGGCCAGATTGCCGAGGATGTGCGGCAGGGCAGCACCCTCTCCGAGGCCCTGGCGAAACATCCCAGGATCTTTTCGCCGCTCTACGTGAGCCTCACGCGCGCCGGTGAAGCCGGTGGCATGCTCGATACCGTCCTCGACCGGCTCGCGGCCCAGGCCCAGCAGGAATCCTCCATGCGCGCGAAGATTCAGGGCGCCATGGTCTATCCCTGCGTGGTCGGCGTCGTGGGGCTCATCACGGTCATCGTGTTGATGACCTTTGTCGTCCCGCGGCTGGACAAGCTGTTCACGACGCTGGGCAGCCAGCTGCCCCTGCCCACGCGCCTGCTGTTAGGCGTCGCCGGTGTCATGTCGCAGCCCTGGTTCTGGGTGGGCGCGCTCATCCTCGTGGTGCTGCTCGGCGGTGTCGTGCGGCTCTTCACCGAGCCGTGCGCGCGGGCGGTCGACCGGTTGAGCCTCCGTCTGCCCGGCATCAAGACCGTCATGCAGCAGTTGGAACTGGGGCGGTTCGCCCGCGCCTTCGGGCTGCTGCTCGAGCATGGGGTGCCGGTGCTGCAGGCGATGGACATCGCGATTCCCACGGTGCGCCATCGGCTCATTCGGCAGGAGCTGCTGCGGTTGCCGAAAGGCGTCCAGCAGGGCACGCCGGTCTCTGCCTGCATGAAGGAGCTCTCGGTAGCCACGCCGTTTATCGTCAACACGCTCGCCGTCGGCGAGCAGGGCGGCCGGCTCTCCGAGGCGCTGGTCGAGGTGGCCAACTTTTACGACGAGGAGACGGAGCGGCTGTTGCAGACGATGGCGACGCTGTTAGAGCCCCTGATGATTTTAGCGGTGGGTGGCGTGGTGGGATTCATTGTGGCGGCGGTCCTGTTGCCGATCTTCCAGATGAGCTCGGCCATTCGATAGGAGAGGCGGACATGGCGCGCAAAGACGCGGCACGGACGGCAGCGCAGGGATTCACCCTCATCGAGTTGATGGTGGTGGTCATCATCATCGCCGCGTTGGCGGCGATGGTGGTGCCGCGGCTCGCGGGCCGCTCGCAGGAAGCGAAGATGGCCGCAGCCTCCGCCGACATCAAGGGCAACATCTCCTTGGCGCTGCGACTCTACGAAGTCGACAACGGGCGGTATCCCACGACGGAGCAGGGACTCTCGGCGCTCCTCGTCAAACCGACCAGTCCTCCCAATCCGCCCAGCTGGAAGGGGCCCTACTTGGAGCAGGAGCCGCTCGACCCCTGGGGCCACTCCTACCGCTACAAGCATCCGGGCAGCCATCCACCGCGCGATTATGACCTGTACTCGCTGGGTTCGGACGGCGCCGAGGGCAATGATGACGTCACGAACTGGTGACCGAGGCCTCACCCTCGTCGAGGTGCTGCTCAGCGTCGTGCTGCTTGCCACGGCGGCCGTCTTTGTGCTGCAAGGCCTGGCCGGCATCTCGCGCGCGATGACGATCGCCGAGAGTCGGAACACTGCCTACGCCTTCAGCCTCTCCAAGATGGCCGAGCTGGAGATTGCGGCGCGCCGCGGCCGGCTGCCGATGGAGCAGCCGGAGCACGGCAGTTTCCGCGAGGGACGGCAGCCGTATGCCTGGACGGTGACCGCTGCCGCGGTGCCGGAGCACCCGGAGTTGGCCTCGCTGGAGATGGCTGTGCACTGGCGGCAAGGGCGCGACGATCGGGCCCTGCGCATCGAGACGGTGGTGAGCGCGAAACCGGAGACGGCGACATCATCCCCATGAGACCTGCGCGGGCGTTCACCTTGATCGAACTGCTGGTGACCCTCTCCCTGCTCGCCCTCGTGGCCGGCACGGTCACGGCCACCCTGTCGGGTGGATTGCGCGTGTGGGAGCGGGCGGCGGTGCAGGACACGCAGGAGCGATGGATTCAGGTGGCCTTCGAGCAGATGCGCCGTGACCTGCAGAACACGCTGCGGTTTTCGCCCGTGGCGTTCAAGGGTGAGTATGATGTCTGCTCCTTCCCCTCGGTGGTGCAGGGGCCTGGCGCATCCGCGCCGGAGCGCGAGGTGGGCCGCTTGGGCTATTTTCTCAAAGAGCAGGGCGGGATCCTGTGCCGGTCGCAGCAGCCGTACCGGCTGATGCGGCGCCAGCGGCTCAAAGAGGACTGTCATGCAATGGCGGACGGCCTCGAGCGCCTGCGCTTCGCCTACTACACCTTCGACAGCCAGGACGGCGAATACCATTGGTCGGACCGCTGGGAATCGGCGGAGCCGCCCGTGGCCGTCAAGATCGAACTCGGCTATCGCGGGCGCGCCTCCAAGCGGCCCGTGAGCCGCACGATGGTGGTCCATGTCCCGACAGCGACCATACGGTAGCGTCCTCATCTTCGTGGTCTGGGGCATTGCGCTCTTGAGCGTGATGGCCGCCAGCGTCGGCGGGCGCGTGGAATCGGTGCTCGCGCTGACCCATCGGTTTGAGCAGGCAGTGCAGGCCGACTACATCGCGCGCGCCGGGGTGCGGCACGCGGCCGCCTTGCTGGGAGAGGATGAGACGCCAACGGTGGATGGGTTCAACGAGATCTGGTCCAACAACCTGTTGCGTCTGGGCAACCAGCCGGTGGGGGGTGGCTCCTTCACCGTGAGCCGGCCGCCGGATGTCGATGATGGCAGCGGGCGCCGCGTGTACGGTTTCATTGACGAGGAGCGGAAACTGAACGTGAACACGGCTCCACCGGAGGCGCTCGCCCGGCTCGCCCAAATCGTCGCGCGCGTCAAACCGGCCGAGGCCGCCGCCCTGGGCGACGCCATCGCCGACTGGCGCGACACCGACCAGGAGCGCCGCCACTACGGCGCCGAGGATTTCGATTATCTGGGGGAGCCTGGGGCGTATGACTGCAAGGATGCGCCCTTCGAGACGCCATCAGAGCTGCTCCTGGTCAAGGGGATGACGCCGGCGGTCTTCGCGGCGCTGCAGCCCCATCTGACCGTCTACGGCTCAGGCCGCCTCAATCTCAACACGGCCAGTGGCACCATGCTGGCAGCGCTGGGGCTGAGCGCCAAGGCGGTCTCCGCCATCGAGGCCTACCGGTCAGGCGAGGACGGGCTCTCTGGCACGGCGGATGATCGCCTGGTCGCTGCGGTGAGTTCCGCCATGACCGAATGGGGGGCGCGCATTCCTGAGGAGGACCTCAACCGCCTGATGCATTGGGAGCACCAGAACCTGTTCACCGTCGCGGGAGAGGCCTTTCGCATCGTGGTGGAGGGCCGGACAGAAGCGGTGGAATCCCGCGTGCGGATCGAGGTCCTGGTGAATCGCAAGGGCGAGGTGCTGGCATGGCAGCAGATGTAACGGCCAAGTCCAGTCTGACCCTGAGCCAACTGTTCCGGGCCGCCCTGCGCCCGCGGCCTGGGGTCACCGTCGTCTCCCTGGATGGTCAGTGGCTGAAAGTGATTCAGACGACCGGCCGCGGCTCGCGGACCATCGTGGCGCTGCTCGCGGTGCCCATCGCGGACAAAAGCGACGACGAAATCGCCACCGCGTTGCAGCAGGCCTGTTCGGCGGCTCAACTGGCCCCAGGACCGGTCCTCATCGCCAACTCCTCCCAGTTCACGACGGCCCGGTTGTTCACCCTGCCCTCCATCGATTACCGCGAGATCGCCGACATCGTCGAGCTGCAGGCCGAAAAGCACACGCCCTACACCAAGGAGGAAGTGCTGAAGGATTTCAAGATCATCGACCGCGACGCCTCGGGCTATTCGCGGGTCCTGCTGGTGATCTCCCATCGGGAGATCGTGCACCGGGCGGTGGCCGTCATCGAGCGGTTGAAGTGGTCGATCGAGCGGGTCGGCTCCGACCTCGAGGGCATCGTCAACTGGTTGCATCACCTCCGCGGTGAGAGCCACCGCGACACCAAGGCCGGGGCCATCTTGCTGGCTGACATCGACCGCGACGCGACCACCATCGCCATCCTGCACCAGGGCAAGCCGTATCTGCATCGCAGCATCGCCCCTGGAGCCAGTCAATTGGTGCGGGATCCTGCGTGGCAGCCGCTGAAGTTGATGGGGGAGTTCCAGCGGTCCGTGGAGACCTTCGAGGCGGAGGGACTCAATGTCCGCGTCACCGAAATCCTCCTGACCGGGCAGACGGATGCGATCGCCTCCTTGCAGGAGCAGGTTCGCCAAGGGACGTCGCTGCCGACCTCCATCGTCGGGCAATTTGAGCGGTGCACCCTCACTCCCGAAGCGACGGAGCTGCTCAAGACCCAGGAGCCGGTCTCCTTCGTCCGGTTATTGGGGCTGGCCCTCGCCCCGAGCACGCTGGATCTCACCCCCACGCCGGTGCGTCTGCGGCAGTCCTTCGAGGCGCGCGCGAAAACCCTCGTCGTCCTCGGCTGTCAATTGCTGGCCGTGCTGCTGTTGCTCTCCAGCATTGCCATCGGCACCGCCTACCAGCGCCAACGCTATCTCGCCAAACTCACCCAGGCCTACCGGCGGACCGCCTCGGGCGCTGCGCAGATCGAGCAGACCCTGCGACAGATCGATCTCGTGGAGGGCCGGCTGGCGAATCGCGGTCAGCTGTTAGCGGTGATCGCGGAGCTGAGCCAGCGCTCCCCCTCGGCCATCGTGCTCTCCTCGCTCATCTTTACCCAGCAGGAGCGCGTCGTCATCAAGGGCACCTCCAAGGAGCTGCCCAAAGTCTACGAGTATGTGGGCGCGCTGACCGCCTCGCCGCTGTTCAAGGAGGTCAATCCGAAAAGCATCTCCAAGCGCAAGGTCGATAATCAGGACGTCGCGGAGTTCGAGCTGTTGTGTCCTCTGGCGCCGTCCGGCGCGCCGAGCGGGGGATAGCGGATGGCCCTGCCCAAACCCCAATTTGCGAAGTGGACCCGGCGGGAACGGCTGGCCGCCGCGGTCGGAGCCATCGCCGTCGCCATCGTGCTGATGGATCGCCTGGTCATCGCTCCCTGGTGGCATCATGCCCAGGAGATCAGCCAGAAGATTGGCCAAAAAGAGGAGGCGATGGCGCAGCAGCATCGCCTGCTGAGCCGCGAGGCCTTTGTCCTGGCCCGGCTCGACCAGTACCGCAGCTACCTCCGGCCGGCCGGCGCCGAGGAGTTGGACATGGCGGCGATGCTCAAGGAGATCGATGCGCTCGCGCAGGAGAGCCAGGTCTCCCTCGGGGAGGTCAAGCCGCTGCCCAGCGACGCCAACGATCTGTACCGGGAATACGCCCTGGAGGTCCACGGTGATTGCTCGCTGCAGCAATGGGTGCACTTCGTCTATCTGTTAGAAAGCTCCCGCTCCCTGTTCACCATTGAGCAGGCGGGCCTTGAGGCGAGCAAGGACACGCCGGGCCGGTTGCAAGGCTCCCTGCGTCTGACGAGTATGGCGATGCTGGCGGACCCCACCCAGGCCGCCAAGGAGAAGGCTGCCCATGCAGCGGCGGAGACGGAGTGAGCTGAGGTGGGCCCTGGTCGCGGTGATCTGCGGCCTGAGCCTGTCCGGTTTCGTCGACGGCGCGGCCCTCGCAGCCGACGCGCAGAGGAAGGAGCAGGGCTCCGCCGCCAGAACGGCCAAGGGGCTGCATTTCGACTTTCCGCCTGACTGGCCGATCGAGGAGCGCAACGGCATCGTCGCCCCCATTCCACTCCAGGAATATCTGGACCGCAAGCTCTCCGGGCTCGATCCGGGCAAACTCAAAGGGCTGGAGACCAAACTCAATGCGATCGAAGGGCAACTCAATTCGATGGACCTGCGCCTGCGGCTGCTGGAGGAGAAGAGCAAACGCGGGCTGCGCTCGACGGAAGCGCCTGCTGATGAGCCTGCCACCACACCGACGGCTGTTAGAGCCCGTTAGGCTGGCACTCCTGGCCGCCATGGTGTGCGGCGTGGCGGCGTGCACCTCCCAGGCTGCGTCGACCGCAACGCCATCCGGCGCCGCCCAGATGAACGCCCTGCCCGACCCGGCCGGCGAGATCTTCGGCACCCCCGTCAGCCTGGCTAACTACGGCTTCGCCCAACGGACCGCGTATGTCCTGCCCAGGCCGTGGGAGACGGACCAGACCCCGGAGCAGCGCGAGCAGACCATCTGGGACAATCTGATCCTCTCCTACGAGGCCTTCCGCCGCAACATCCAGGTCACCGACGACGAGCTGGGCCAGCGGCTCGATGGCCTGATCAGAGACCAACAGGCGACGTTTGACCGGAAGCAGGATCCTGCCGCGTATGCCCAATGGGTCAAGGACAACCTCAAAGAAGAGGTGACGCTCTTCGAAAATCAGATGCGTTATTTGGCCCAGATCGACAAGCTGAAGGAGACGGTCGGCAGAGAGCTGCAGGTGACAGTGACCGGGCAGGAGATGCGCTCCGTCTTCCTCGATGAGCAGAACCATATCGGAGGCGAGTTCAAGCTCTTCGACACGCAGGCGGAGGCGGACGCGTTCTATCAGGAGTGGAAGGACCCCAGGAAGTGGGACGCGAAGCAGAAGGAAGACGCCAAGTTTTTCCGCCCCTACAGCCTGATGACGTTAGAGGCCATCATCGATTTGTGGGGCGTGCCCCGCCAGCAGGTCTACGCCTTCCACGCCATGAAGCTGGGCTCCGTGGGAGCGCCGATGCCCTTCGGCCGGCAGTGGGGGGTCTTCCGCCTGTTAGAGAAGCGCACCGGCGACTTCAAGGACTTCCCCCAGCAGCGCGACTACTTCGCGAAGAAGATCGAATACCGCAAGCGCAACGACGGCATCAAGGCCTGGGTCAAGGAGCTCAGGGCCGCCGCGAAGCTGAAAGTGTACGTCCCCGCAGCCGATAGGCGCTGACGAGTAATAGCGCAACGCCAAACGCGCAGACGACCGCCGCGCCCGTCGGTAAATCCCACCAGTAGGAACAGGCCACGCCCGCCAGGCTCGTCGCCGTCCCGATCGCCCAGCCGATCGCCAGCCGCCGGCCGATCGTCTGCGCCAAGAGTGCCGCGCAGACAGCCGGCACGATGAGAAAGGAAAAGACGAGCAGCACCCCCGCCATCTCCACAGAGCTGGTCACGACAAACCCAAACGTCGCATAGAAGAAGAAATCCCACCACCGCACGCGCAACCCCTGGCCGAAGGCGTGGTCCGGGCTGCGTGAGATGGTCAACAGCGGCCCCCGCGCGAAGTAATGCACGAACCCGATGAGACTGTAGAGCAGCGCCGTTCTCGTGATCTCCGGCCACTGGACGAAGAGCAGGTGCCCCACCAGCAGGGACTTGAGCTCCTCGCCGCCTTCAGGCGCCCGGCTGAGGACCAAAATTGCCGCCGCCGCCGCGACCGCATAGACGATCCCGATCAGCGCCTCCTGGGGAACCACCGGCCGCCGCAGGCGGGTCGCCGCGAAGACCGCAGCGCCCGCCAGCGTAAAGCCCAGCGCCAGCAGGTAACTCGGCGTCGTGTGCAGCCCAAAGCCCAGCAGAAAGCCCACCGTCGCCCCCAGGGCCGCCAATTGCGCCAGTGCCAAGTCGACAAAGATCACCCCGCGCTCGATGACATGCAGGCCCAGGTAGGCATGCATGCCGGTCAGGATGAGGCAGATCAGAAACGGCTTGGTCATCACCTCTACAAAGGCGCTCATGCGGTCTCCTACGGTCCTGGCGGGCGCAGGGCCGCCGTCAGCTGTTGCACGTTATACTCCGCGGCGGCGATGGCATCCCCGCACGCCGGCAATTCCTGGACATTTTGGCACAGGATGACCACCCGGGCCCCGGTCCGCTTGGCCAGCACCTGGGCCGCCTGGGGCAGGAAGTAACTGGATTGCACGATGCCCTGGATATGATGCTGCCGCATATAGCCCTCCAGGAACTCCACCTGTCTGGGCGTCGGCGGGATGCCGGGCTTGGGTTCGAGAAACTGCTCCATATGCAGCCCCGCAAACCGCATCAGATACGGCCACTCATTGTGGTAGCCGACCAGCTCCTGGCCCTGGACCGCCGCGAGCGCTCTGCGCCACTCGGCCGTCTTTTGGTCGAGGCGGAGCAGCAGCGCGGCGAGACGCTGCTGGTATTGTGCCGCATGCGAGGGGTCAAGCACAGATAATTTGTCGCACAGCGCGCGCGCCATGATCTTGAGATTGTCCGGGTCCGTCCAGTAGTGGGGATTGCCGTAGAGGTGAATATCCCCCTGGCTGCGGCTCGGCGTCTGGGCCGGTATCTCCAGCAGGACAATACCTAAGGAGAGATCCAGCTCGCCCGGCTGGCCTGGCATGATGCGGGTATTACCGGCCGCATCCACCAGTGGGCCCCGCCACGCCTCCAAGTCGAGCCCGGCATGGACGAAGAGCTGCGCGCGCTTGACCTTCAGGACGTCACTGGGCTTCGGCTCGATGAAATGCGGATTGAACCGGGGCGAGGCGATGGCGGACACCTCCACCGACTCGTCGCCGATCGTCTTCACCAGATCGGCGAACGTCGTCAGCGTCGCCACCACCTTCAGCGGCCTCGCCGCAGCCTCCGGCTGAGGGCCTCCCACGCACAGCACTAACATAGAGAGCGCGAGTCTGTACAGTTGCTTCATCTGGGTCCTCTTCATTTTTTTGCTGATTGCTGAGTGCTGATTGCTGGTTGCTTATTGTAGTTGATGCTTGTGCACGCCAATGGCCACCGTGCCCTGGGCGAAGATGGTGTTGTCGTCTCCGCCGGAGGCGAAGTTCGTGTGGCGGAGCTGCAAGCGCCATCGGGCAAACTCGCTCTGGTAGAGGGTGAGATACCCCGACCAGGCCGTGTCCGCATCGCGCGCCCGGGTGGCGGGATCGAGGTCGACCGGCTCGACCCAGTCAAACCGGCCGCCCACGCCGAAGCGCGGGCTCAACCGGTAATCCACCAGCGAGTAGAAGCCCCAGGGATGGCGGTTGAAATCGGCGGATTCCTTGCGATCCTGCAGGTACGCCTCGCTCTGCCACTTGAGTTTGTTCGTGGGCGTCACGAAATGCACCAGCGTGCCGTCCAGCCCGAAGGCATTGACCTCATAGTGCGCGTCGGCATCCTTCGAGCCGATCAGGTAGGTCGTTCCCACCTCGATGTTCGTGGTGTCGTTCACGTCCCAAAAGTTCTTCAGGTGGGCGTAGAAGGAGGGCCGGCGTCGGGTCGAACCGAGCAATGTGCCGCCCTCGCCTACACCGCCTTCCAGGATGCCGCCTGTCAGCTCCTGCGTGAACGACCCGGCGGACCACGGCGCAAACCAGGAGAGCTCGGCACCCGTGCGCGACAGCCCTTCGTGCCCGAAATACCGGTCCACGACGAGCGGTTCATCCACCGTGTCGAGCGAGTCGCGGTGCAGCGGTGCCGCCTTGCCGATCTTGGGCCGCATCCGTCCGAGGCGCGCCTTCAGATTCCACGGCAGGCCCCAGTGGGTGAGGTACGCCTCTTCGAGACTGGCCTCTTCGAAGTCGGAGAAGGCCACCGTCACGTCGAGCCGGGAGTACGGATCGATGGCATGGCCGAGGACCAGCTCCATCTCGCGGGCGCTCAACTTGTCGTTGCCTTCGCCGTCAGCGGAACTCTCCGACAGTTGGCCGACGACGTCAGCGAGCACGCCGATCTCCGGGTTGAAGGCGGACAGGCTGCTCAACGTGCCTCGGGCCGGCGCCGGGGCGGCGGCGACCGGCGTTGACGCGGGCGCCGACGGCAGTTGGGCTTTGGCGCGCTGGAGCTCCATAATCTGGCGCTGCTGCTCCTGGACGGTCTGCTGGAGCCCTTCGACGGTCTTGGTCAGGTCATCCACTTGGCGCCTGAGGGCTTCATCCTGCGACGAGGGCTCCGCCCAGGCGAGCGGGGCGCACAGCAGAGACCCAATGATGATCAGTGACGCGGATTTCATGACACCCTCCTAAGCGGCTGACACGCGCCGTCAACAGCGACGGAGCGCCTGTGTCAACAGTGATCAGACGAGGAAAACCGGCTTAGGAGAGAATAGGTGGGGCGCGGGGAGAGGCGAGGCGAAGACAGACAACGGCGCGCGGTGCTTCACACGGGCGCAGCGCAGCCATCGCCACCAGCACAGGCGGTGCCTGCACCGCAGAGGCCGCAGGTGGCGACGCGGAAAACCCTTGCTGCAGATGACAGGCGTGGCAGTTGACCGGGTGGTGGCCGGGAGTGGCGCGCCGGTGCTCATGCGGCAGGGCCGCCGCACTCAAACAGACGGCGGTGCTGACACTCACCACCACGGTCATCAACAGTTGCAACAGGGGTCGGCGTCTCATGACAGGCGTAGTATATCTGATCTGTAGGTGATGTCAATCTCAGACACCGACGACCATGACAAAGATGGCCGTCAGCACGATGACGAGCCCGGCGAGGGCGTGGGCGTAGCGCTCCAGCCAGGGCGCCTGGATGAGCCGCACGCCCGCATAGCTGAGCATGCTCTGGCCCACCACCATGCCCACCGTCACGATGGAGAAGACCAGGCTCATGCCCCACACCACCGCCATCCCGCGCTGGGAGGCGAGGAACATCAGCGGGATGAGCGGCTCGCACGGGCCGAAGACCATGATGGCAAACAGCGTCCACATCCGCTTGACCGCGTAGACCTTCACCGCCTCCTCGACGGTGATGTGGGGGTGGTGATGCTGGGCGTGCTTGAGGCCCCAGAGGGCGTACGCCACCCCGAAGCCGACCAGCAGCCACACCCCGACGCTGCCCCGCCACGCCTCGGCGCCCTGCAGATGATGGATCGTCAACCCCGCCCACAGGCCAAGAAACCCCAGCGCCAGCGACGAAGCCACATGGCCGATGCCGGCCAGCAGGGTGACCCAGCCTAACTGGCTCATCCGCCACTTGGAGGCCTTGGCCAGCGCCACAAACGGCAGCCAGTGGTCCGGAGCGAGCGAGTGGAAGAAGGCGACGGAGACGGCGGCGACCAGCAAGGTGGTCATGAACCCATCATACCATTCCGCCTGCGCCTGCCGTCAAGCCCTTTGGCCATTTCGCCGTTGCCCACCGACGGAATCGTTGCTAAGATACCGTCCATGGCGGGATGGCTGCGTAAACTGCGGCGGGCGCTGTTCAATGAGGACCCCTCGTATTGCGACATGTACGAGGACGCCCACGCGCGCGCGGCGGCCGAGGAGTACCTCGGCCATATCCGTCGCCATCTGCGCGAGCGGTTCGGGCAGGCACGCCTCCGCCTGCTGGATGCGGGCTGCCAGGCGGGCCGGCTGCTGGTGCCACTGGCCGAAGACGGCCACGATATGACGGGGCTCGACCCCTCCCGGTTTAACCTGCGCCAGGCCAGGCGGCACACTCAGGAGCAGCAGGTGACGGTGCGGCTCATCCGCGGCACCATCGCGCAGCTGCCGCGGTGGGTGCGTCCCGCCAGTCTGGACGGCATCATCTGCACCGAAGTGCTCTATCTCTGCCCAGACTTTCGGACGCTCCTGCAAACCCTGGCGGAGCGCGTCAGGCCTGGCGGGCTGCTGTGCGTCTCACACCGTCCGAACCTCCACTACGTCGCCACGGCGCTCCTGCGCGGAGACCCGGAGCAGGCGGCGACCTTCCTCCAGCGCAGTGAAGGGCCTTCCACCGACGGCGCCTATCACAACTGGCAAACACCGGAGCAATTGGCCGAGATGTATCGCTCGCTCGATCTGCGGCTGCTTGGCTGTTATCCGGTCGACCACAGCGCGCATCAGCTGAATCTCGCTGCGGCCGGTCCCGAGGTGCAGCGGAGCCTCGACGCCATCCGAGGCGCCGATGCGGCGTGTCGCATTCCCGCGTACTGGCTGGTCGTGGCCGAGAAGCCGTTGTAAATGTGCCCCACCCATCTCCCCCAGCAGGATGGGAGACATGAGTCAGGTGGCACGGGAATTCCCATCGGATGTCGGAGCTTGAACAGATACAGTCCAATGCGCATTGAGTATGTTGTTCTTGATGATGGCCATTGCCAAGATGGGTGCCATTGATGGGGACACAATAACTGGAGGTGAGAGCCGATGAATCAGAAGACCTTTACGCTGACCGCCGGGGTGGTCTTCGCCTTGGTGGCGGGGATGCATGCGCTAAGGCTGCTCCTCGGGTGGGAAGCCATCATCGGCGGCTGGCAGGTGCCCCGGTGGGTCAGCTGGCCGGCGCTCGCCCTCGCCGGCTTCCTCAGCTATACCGCGTTCACGCTGACGAAGCGGCCGGGCTAAGGTTCAGGGACATCAGACGATTGAAGAGTTTACCGCTCATCCCTTGGACGATCGCGGGCCTCAAACTGCTGGCCGCGGTGACCGGCCTCTTCGGAGCGTGGAGTGCGCTGCGCCCCGCGCGGTCGATTGCGCTCTATCAGGCCATCATGCGGCGCTGCAATTGGCATGTTGAGCCGATCGACCGCCCGCGCGAACTCCTGACCACTCGCTGGCTCGGCGCAGGGTTGATCCTCTGCAGTGTCCTAAGCGCGCTCCTGCTCTGGGGTCGCTGGAGATAAGTAGCGTGTCCCCCGAATTACAACAGGACACGTACCGCCGAGTAACCTGTCCCCGCGGAACCCGGCACCGATATACGACGATATTTTACGACACCCAAAATTGCGGAGGTTACCCAATGAGGTGGATGCGCTGGTGTGTGACGAACCTGGGGGTGGTAATGTTCGTCTCATGGGCGGTCGGGGTAACCGGTGCAGCAGCTCAGGAAGAAACCTATGGGCGCCCGTGCACCAGGCAAGACCTCATCGGAGCGTGGGACATGGTAACCATGGTGGGATCTGTCAGTCCTGACCAGCAAAGGGACCCCACCCAGTACCCCTACCAGCGCTATGTGTTCAGTGAAGATGGCACCGTGAAACACCTCACCTCGACCCAACCCATTGCAGGGGATACCATCGCGCAGATCGCGCTTCAGCATATGCCCGGCAGCATGAAGTTCAGTCTGGACGACCAGGGAATGCTGACCATCGTGCATCCGGAGTCGTCGCGCCCGGAATACTCGGGATGCATCTTGATGCTGAAGGACGCCAACATCCCCCCGGGTCTGCCAGCATCCAAGCAGGTGAACGTCCCGCGGGCTGGGGATGTGCTGCAGACGTACTTTGATCGGGACGGTAGACGTGTCTTCGGGAGGACACTCCGAAGAGTCAAGCAGTAGGGAGATAGGCGCCGGTTCTCTTTGCCGCGGCGCGCGCTTGCCCCGCCGCAGCGGGGGCCCGGCGGGGTGGGAATCAATGCACAAAAGGAGGATGCCATGAGCAAGATGGAAGTGAAGAGTTTTGGGGCGTCGGATGCAGTTCGGGGGACACAATACCTAACTGCGGTGAGAGTGGAGCCAACATGAAGCCGTGTTGCCGTCCCGTGTTGCAGAACCGACGCTGGTCCCGGATGCTGCTGTCCGTGCTGTTGTGCGTATCCAGTCTGTTCTGCTGGTCCGCGACCGCCCAAGAAGTGTCCAGCGAAGCCCGATTCGCCCCGCCCGCAGGCATGGCGCCGGTCCCCAGAGGCCAAGACGTGCTCGTGCTCTCGCAGGGGAGCAAGGTGGGCTACCGGGTCATGGAAGTCTCGACCATCGATGAGTGGGGGAGGCGGACCACAACCGACGTGGCCGTGTGGTATCCAACCGAGGACCAGGAAGGCCCGTTCGTCTATGGCTACGGCCGGAACACGATTCGCACCCGGCTGGCCCAGAACGGCACGGTCGCGCCCGGCCGCTACCCGCTGGTGGTGTTCTCCCACGGGGCCACCGGCAGCGGGCTCACCTCGGCATTCCTGACTGAGACCCTGGCCCGTCACGGTTTCATCGTCGCGGCGGTCGATCACACCGACGAGGTGTTCCTCGCCCGCATCCGGCCCGATGCGACACCGCAACGGAAACGGGGCCAGGCGGTCAGAGCCCTGGCCTACGCCGCGAAAGTCCGCAACAAGTGGCTGGGCGACGACGCGGTGGCCTCCCGGCCGAAGATCTCCTATCGTCCCGCGCAGATCAGGGCGACCATCGACTTGCTGGTGAACGCGTCCAGGGACAGGAGCTCGCCGTTTGCAGGCCGCCTCGACACAGAGCACATCGGGGTCATGGGACATTCCTTCGGGGCCTGGACCACGATGGTCGTGGCCGGCACGGTGCAGCGGTATGCGGACCCGCGGGTGGATGCCGCGATCGCCCTCTCCCCGGCGGTCAACGGCACGGTCTTCTCCGCCGAGGAGGTGGCCAACATCCGCGTCCCGTTCCTGTTGATGTTCGGGTCGACGGAGGTCACACAGGGCCGGGGCAATGACCGGAAGCACTTCTACGATCACCTGCCCGGACCGAAGTACATGGTGGAGATCGAAGGCGCGGTCCACACCACGTTTTCCGGAGGCATACGCCAGGAGCACCCAACCCTGGAGGGCTATCTGACCCAGGACGTGAACCGGGCGGCGATCACGCGCTACGCGATCGCGTTCATGCGTTACCACCTCAAGGGCGATGGCGCGGCTCACCAACAGCTCACGATTCGCGGCAGCGGGGTGACCAACTACCTCTATGAAGAATGAAACAGCTACCGGTTCTATTTTCCACCGCGCTTGCCCCGCCGCAGCGGTGCCCTGCGGGGTGGGAAGAGGCCGGCATTGAAAATGTTATCAATATGTGATAACATATAGGCATGCGAATCCGTACGTGTATTCGGCGCGTGGCGCGGGAGCGGGGGACGAGCCCCGCGGAGCTGGCGCGGCGCCTCAAGTGGTATCGCTCCAATTTGTCGGCGGCGGACGCCGGGAGACGTTCGCTGTCGTTGCGGGCCCTGGCGCGGCTGGCGACGGTGTTGGGTTGCAGTCCCGGCGAACTGCTCGAGTTCGCCGAAACCGATCGCCCCGTCTTCCGGCAGGCGCGGCTCAACGCGTGGCTGGCGGCGCGGGACGCCGCCCTCACTGACGGTGTGGAGCGGGGGTGGGTGCATGCCGTCTGGCTGGCCTGGCAGCGCCATTATGGACAGCGTCGATGACGGCCCGACTCGTGCCGGATCCGTACATAGCCGTCATCCGCGCCTTCAATCGGGTCGGCGTCCAGTATGTGGTCATCGGAATGGCAGGCATCAACTACTACGCCCGTCGCGCCTCTGAGGCCATCACCACGATGGACTACGACCTCTTCCTCAAGCCCACGCTGCCCAACGTGCAGAAAGCCGTGCACCAACTCCAGCGGTTGGGCTATGCCCTGGGCACCGCATCCGGCGCATTGGAGGCGCGGGCGCTGCGGGACGTTGTGCGCAGCCGCCTCACCCTGACGGCGACGTCGCCCGCCGGGGTCATGGTGGAGGCGTTGTTGGCGGTCTCGGGCTATACCTTTGAGGCCATGATCGGGGATGCTGCGACCATTACCGTGCAGGGGGTCCCCGTCAAGGTGGGTCGGCTGACGAAATTGTTGCGGTCCAAACAGATTGCCGGCCGCCCGAAAGACCGCCAGTTTCTTCGGCGCTACCAGCAACTCTCTGAAGAATAGGAAAGAAATCGGTACTGGTTTTCTGGGTTTGGAGTCATGCTATGGCGATCCGAGCCATCAAACGCGTCCGGGAGCTGACGGGGAAGGATCTCAAAGACTCCAAGGGCTTCGTCGATGCGCCCGCCGCCTGCCTGCGCCGCGGTGGGGGCGGGACGGTGGATGGTGTAAGTAATACTTGAATATACATATATATCATGATATAGTATTCAGCAGGAGGTGAGGCAGGCATGAAAGCGATCAGCTTGAAACTGGAAGACGGGCAAATCAGACTCCTGGAGCAGGCCTCCAAGGCGACGCATATTCCGAAATCCGCGCTGGTGCGCCAGGGGATTGATTTGATCCTGCACCAGTTGAAAGAGGACGTGGTCTCCCCGGACTTTCGCCGCGCCGTGGATGCGTTCCTTAGCGAGGAGCGGGAACTGCTCAAGCGTCTCGCGAAAGCGTGAAGTATCTCTATCCGAAGCAGGTGCTGTACCTCTACCAGCAGATCATGCGGCAGAGCGAAGGCACGATCGGCCTGCGCGAGGAAGGCCTGCTCGAAGCCGCTGTCTACCGTCCGCAGGCCTCCTTCGGGGGTCAAGATCTCTACCCGGATCTCTTCGGCAAAGCGGCTGCGTTGGGCCACTCCCTTATCAGCAACCATCCTTTTGTGGATGGCAATAAGCGCGTCGGCTTCGGGGCCATGCATGTCATGCTCCAGCTCAACGGCTACGACCTCCACGCCTCACTAGAAACCAAATTTGACTTGGTCATGGCAATAGCCAAGGGCAAATTGACTGAACAGGCCGTCGCCGACTGGCTCAAAGCCCACAGCCGGCCGTACCGCAAGCGATGAGGTGCAGCTGCTGGTCAGCCGAGGGTGATCGATCAATGCGCTCGCCGCCTGCCTGCGGCGCGGCGAGGTGGGAATAAAGGCACAACAGAGTGGTGAGGCGGGCGTTGCGTAAAGCGTCTACGAAACTACGAAATCTACGAAATAAAGCGTCTACGAAATAAAACTTCCGAGCGCGTCCCAGGATACCCCGTCGGAGGGCTGGGAAGACCCCGCCGAAGTGTTTCAGGCATTGGCCGAAGGATCCCGCCTGGTGCTGGCCAGGACGTAAACGATGAGACACATGGAATCGGAAGCCGCAGCGCGAGTGACCAGCCATCCGTCCATCGTGACGGTGGTCGCGCTCTTCATGCTTGGCATTGGAGCCTGCACGTTCAATGTACGAGGAGGCAGTCCGATGGGCGATGTTCAGCACATCAGCATCTATATCGATCGTCGGCCGGCAGACGTGTACGAGTTCGCGTCTGATTCCAGGAACCTTCCACGCTGGGCGGCGGGTCTCGCGCGCTCGGAAGTCAGGCAGGAAGACGATGCGTGGGTCGCTGATGCACCCTTCGGAAAAGTCAGGATCAGATTCGCCGAAAGGAATCGCCTTGGTGTCATGGACCATGACGTCACGCTGGAGTCAGGCGTCACCATCCATAACCC
>JACQRC010000092.1 GCA_016206665.1 Candidatus Omnitrophota bacterium
GATGCAGACCATCTGGAAGAACGAGGCGAAGTTCCAGGAATATTTCCGCATCCCCGGCTGGTATGTGAGCGGCGACACCGCGTACAAAGACGAGCACGGCTACCTCTGGTACGCGGGGCGGGCGGATGACGTCATCAAGACCTCCGGCGAACGGGTCGGTCCCTTCGAGGTGGAAAGCGCGCTCATCCAACATCCGGCCGTGGCCGAGGCCGGCGTCATCGGCAAGCCGGATGCGGTGCGGGGCCAGATCATCAAGGCCTTTGTGGCGCTGCGGCAGGGGTTTCAGCCGTCCGAGCGGCTCAAGGAGGAGATCGCTCTCTTCGTCAAGGAGCATCTGGCCGCCCACGCCGCACCCCGCGAGATCGAGTTTCGGGACAAGATTCCGAAGACGCGCAGCGGGAAGATCATGCGACGGGTGCTGCGGGCCTGGGACTCAGGCTCGCCGGTGGGGGACATCTCCACCATGGAAGAGTAGCCCTTGGATAAGCTGTTCATCCAGAACCTCGCCATCCAATGTAGGTTAGGCGTGCATCCCCATGAGCAGCGTCGCGCTCAGACCATCTGGATCGATGTCGAGCTCCAGCTCAAGTTAGGACGGGCCGGTGCCACAGACCGGCTGGCCGATGCGGTTGATTACGCAACCATCGTCCGCACGATCCGAACGCTCTGCCGTGCGAAGCCCCACAACCTGATGGAGGCTCTGGCTGAGCGCCTGGCCAGGCGGCTGCTGAGCCTCCGCCCAATCCGCCGCGTGACCCTGCGAGTCAAAAAGCGAGCCCTCCCTGGGCTCGAGCACGCGGGGGTCGAAGTGACCCGTTACCGTCGCTCCGCTGCTTGAACTATCCTCTACAGAATGGTATACTTACAATAGTTCGGAAGACCTGACGCGGTGACAAACGCACACCTCCGCCACAAGACGTGGCGGACCCGCCTCGCAGTGTGGCGGGCATCGCAAGATGGGGTCGCAAAGCCACAGCCCCCGCAGCTTTGCTTCGCTATGCGAAGCAAAGCGAAGCAGCGGGGGAGCTGGGTTGCCGAGTGGCGGGAGGGCGAAGGACGAGCCTGTCTGCCTCGGTAGACAGGCCATTTTATTGGCGGGAGACAACCGCAGAGTGGGGACCCGAACCCATGGACCGACGTACAAGGCTATCAACAACTGGACTCATCCTT
This sequence comes from Candidatus Omnitrophota bacterium, assembly GCA_016206665.1. GTDB lineage: Bacteria > Omnitrophota > Gorgyraeia > Aquiviventales > JACQRC01 > JACQRC01. The sequence goes on from JACQRC010000092.1 coordinate 1,171, forward strand.
CGACTTCGCTCAGGATTTTGCCCTGAGCGAGCGAAGCGAGTCGTGGTTCGACTCCCTGCGGTCGCTCACCACGATGCTGAGCGACCCCGCCTTTGGCGGGGGAGTCGAAGCATCGAAGGGCTCACCTTACTCGAGGTATTGGCGACCATTCTCATCGCCGGAATTGCGCTGGGTGGCATGCTGCTCACGTTCACCAACTACCTCATCATCAATGATTCCTCCCAGGCGCTCAATCTGGCGACGAATATGGCGGTCCAGAAGGCCGAGGAGATGCGCAAAGTCGCCATGACCGATTTTTCCCAAGTGCAGACGCTCTACGTCGACCCCGCACCGAAAATCTTCGCGGTGGATGGTCTCCCACCAACGTCAGCCATGGGCAGTTACACGATCGCGCCAGACGATGCCCTGAATCCCGCGCTCTACAACGTGGTCATCAGCATCTGCTGGTTGGAGCGGGGTGGCCGGGTGGCGCGCGGGGAGGATAAGAATCTCAACGGGGTCCTGGATCCAGGCGAAGACCTGGACAACGACGGCCAGATCGATGCTCCGGTTCAGCTGGCGTTTGCCATTGCACGGAGGTAACCATGGGTCCACGACGCTCGGAACAGGGCTTCAGCATATTTGAATCAGTGATTGCCACCGGCCTCTTCGCCGTGATCGTGGCGTTCACCTTCAGCGTCCTCTCGGTGGCCCGCGACAGCTGGAGTTCGGGCAACTCCATGGCGGATCTCCAGTTTGAGTCGGAGCGTGCGCTGCGCCGGATGGCGAGCGAGCTGCGCCACGCGATGCCCAGCCAGGTGACCATCACCCTCAGCGCCAACCGGGACGCCGATAGCCTTCGCTTCGCCGTGCCGACGGATGGCGCCGATGCCGATAGCTCAGTGCTCAGCGCGACCACGCACCGGCTGGAGCACGGCAATCAGATCGAGTACTACTACGACAGCGCCAAGCAGCAGATCGAGCGCCATGAGCTGGATGCTAACGGCACGGAGGTGGTGGCCCCCATCGTGGTGGCCAACGGCATCAAGGCCTTGCGGTTTGACGGAGAGAACGGCCAGACGACCCAGCCGACGAGCCTCACGGCGACGGTGACGTCAGAAAAGGCCCTGCGGCCCCAGGCCCCCTCGACGAGTCTGCGCCAATTTACGGCGAAGGAGGAGGTCCACCTCCGCAATAGCGAGTCGAACATCGCCATCGTCTACGGCCCGGCGCCTACGACGAACACGTCGTCCACGACGACGGGCCTGACGCCGCTCACCACGACCATCAAAATCAAAGGAAAGACCGTGACGACCATCACGCCGGTGACGCCGACCTCGTAGGGATCACGATGAGACGCTTGACGCGACGACAACTCAGCTTGGTGCGGCACCAGCGCGGCTTCGCCATGATCACCTGCTATATGGTGCTGGTGCTCCTCATGGCGATGGAGAGCACCTTTCTCATGCGCAGCCTCCTCGGCAAGCACGTGGCGGTGATGCGGCAGGATTCGCTGGGTGCGCTGTACATGGCCGAAGGCGCGGTGGAACAGGCCCTCCAGTACCTGACGACCCAGACGGCCAGTCCGCCGGCCTCCACCGTCGAGATTATGGAGGGCGCCAGCCCCCTGTACGCGGTGCCGGCAGCCTACGCCAATCTGGGCACGGTCACGGCGACGATCGACCCGGATGCGACGGTCGGCGTCCCGAACGCCTACAAGATCACGGCGACCGCCACGGTGGGGTACAGCTCCCGCACCGTCACGGTGGGCGCGGCCATCCAGAGTTTTGCCACGTACGCCTACTTCACCAACAATCCCGCGGACAGCGACACCAACACCGCGCGGCCCTGGTTTCGCTCCGGCCAAACCATCACGGGACCGGTCCATTCGAACGGTTATCTGCGCGTCATGGGGACGCCCACCTTCACCGATGTGGTGACGACGTCGATGGACTCGATTCTCTACGCGGGCGGCACCGAGGCCGATGGCGTGACCCCTGTGGACGCGAGCCGGTCCAACCCCGCCTTCCAGAGCGGCGCGCCGCAGCTCAACGTCCCGGCTAAACTGTTCCCGCAATCGGCCACCGCGGCGTTGCGTGCCATCGCTGAACCGGAAGGCTACGTCTTTAAGGACGCCCAATATACGTTGAACCAATCCGGCCAGGTGGAAGTCACCGGCGACCAGTTGACCGGCTACACCATCAATGGCAGCGGGGAGCTGGTCCCCCAGTACACCACCTTGACGAAACAGGGGCTGCCGTTGCCTCCGTCGGGCGTCATCGTTGATGAGGGGACGGCCATCCTCAAAGGCACGCTGGTGGGACAACTGACCCTCGGCGCGCAGAATATCTCGATCAAGGACAACGTCCTCTACAACAGCGGCAATCCCATCGTCCAGCCCCAGGGGACGGACATCCTGGGGTTGGTTGCGGACAACAATGTCTATATCAACGTCAACGCACCCAGGGACGTCGAGATTGATGCGAATATCATGGCGCTGGGTTCCTTCCGGACCGAGGTGGATGACGCGGCGCTGAACAACCTGGCGGCCAGGGGAAGCGTCACGCTGTATGGCAGCCTTGCGGTGAATGAGAGCCGTCCACTGGGCGCCACCGATGCCAACGGCAACATCGTCCATGGCTACGTCGGCCAGTACAACAGCGACCCGCGCCTCAAGACCGTCCTGCAACCCCCCGCCTTTCCCAAAGAACAGAGCCTGCGCATTCTGTACTGGAGCAGCGACCAGCAGCAATTGTAAGGCCCGCCTTGCCTTCACCGTCTCATCTGTAGTATCATCATCAGGCGATGCGCTACGGCGTGACGAAGCAGATTGACTTTTGTTACGGCCACCGGCTGCTCAACTACCAGGGCAAATGCCGCCATCTGCACGGGCACAACGGGCGGGTGGAAATTGAGCTCTCCGCCGCACGGCTGGACCGCCGCGGCATGGTGGTGGACTTCGACGAGATCAGAGCGATCCTCCAGCGCTGGATCGACGACACCTTCGACCATCAGATGCTGCTCCATCAGCGGGATCCGCTGCTGCCGCTGCTGAAGCGGCAGGGGGAGCGGGTCTACGCCATGCCCCAGAATCCCACCGCCGAGGCCATTGCCCAGCGCATCTTCGAGCATGCCGCCCGCCAGGGGTTTCCTGTGACGCGGGTGACCCTCTGGGAAACGCCCCGGTCATACGCCACGTACCGAGCGTCTCGACGTCACAGATAGCCATCAGCAACCAGCTATCAGCAATCAGCCCAACGAACGACGCACGCTGATTGCTGAGTGCTGACCCTTTCGACTCGCTGCGCTCGCTCAGGGTCAGTGCTGAGCGAGGCCCTGCGGGGCCGAGTCGAAGCACTGACTGCTGATTGCCACGCCATTCGCTTGCCTCTGCGCCCCCGATACGCTATGCTACGTCCCATGGCCGTCCAACGGCAGGCTGAGGTCTGCGTCCTCGTCAGCGGGGGACTCGACAGCGCGGTATTAGTGGCCGAGCTATCCAGACGCGCGCGACGGGTGTGGCCCCTGTATGTCCAGACCGGCTTGCCGTGGGAGGCCCAGGAGCGGCGGCAGTTGCAACGGTACTTGCGGGCGGTGCGCCGGCGATCCATCGCCCCGCTCACCGTGGTGAGCTGCGCGGCGGCGAAGCTGTATCGTCGTCAACTCTGGGCGGTGACGGGTCGGCGCGTCCCCGGCGCCCGCAGCGATGACCGGGCGGTCTATCTGCCTGGGCGCAATCTGCTGCTCCTGACGTTGGGCGGGATCTGGTGCGCCGAGCGGCGGATGCCCCATCTGGCGATCGGGTGGCTGGCCGGCAATCCCTTTGCGGATGCGACCGGGCCTTTTGTGCGACAGATGCAAGCGATGCTGCGCCGCTCCCTCGGCTGGCCTGTGACCATTGTGACGCCGTATCGACACCTGACGAAACCCGACGTGATCCTGCGCGGCGCCTCCTGGCCCCTCACGCTGACGCTCTCCTGTCTGCGGCCACGCCAGGGAAGCCATTGCGGATGCTGCAACAAATGCGCCGAACGGCGCCGGGCCTTCCGCGTGGCGGGGGTGCCTGATCCGACGGTATATGCTCGATGAACGCGCCAAAGGATAAGCTCGCACCCCTGCGGCGCGACATCCGCATGCTCGGCGACGTGCTGGGCCGGGTGCTGCGGGAGCAGGGGGGCGCCCGGCTGTTCCAGGTGGAGGAGACGATTCGTCGGCTGTCGATCACGTTGCGTCGGCAGGGGCGCGCCGGCGATGAGCGGCGCCTGACGCGGCTCATTCACCAGTTGTCCCTGCCGCTGGCGATCCGCGTGGTCCGCGCCTTCTCCATCTATTTTCAGCTCGTCAACCTCGCGGAGGAAAACCATCGGATTCGCCGCAAGCGCTTCTACGCCTCGCTGCCCGGCGCGCCTGCGCAGAAGGGCTCCCTGGCCGCGCTCATCGAGCGGTGGCGGTCGGCCCGGCGGTCCCGGACGGCCATCGCGCGCCTGCTCGACGATGCGGCGGTCGGGCTGGTCCTGACCGCCCATCCCACCGAGGCCCAACGCAGCGTAGTGCTGGCGAAGCACCGTCAAATCTTTGACATCCTGCTGTCGCTGGAAACGACCCGCCCCACTCCCGAGGAACGGGCGCAGCAAGAGCGGCGGATGCATCAGCTGGTCACGGCGCTCTGGCAGACCGATGAGATCCGGTCAGTGCGGCCCACCGTCGAGGAGGAGGTGGAGAACGGCCTCTTCTATCTGCAGACGGTGCTCTACCACCAGCTGCCCCGGGTCCTCGGGACCCTGGAGGAGCGTCTCACCGGCGCCTACGGGCGGCGCGTGCCGGTGCCGGCCTTGTTGCGGTTCGGCAGCTGGATGGGCGCGGACATGGACGGCAATCCCTCGGTCACGTCGCGGACGATCGTCTGGACGGTGCGGCGTCAACGGCGGGCGATCCTCGAGCAGTACGC
>JACQRC010000093.1 GCA_016206665.1 Candidatus Omnitrophota bacterium
CTCCTATAACAAAACCGGGTTACCTAAACAGCCTGAGGGCTCTTTTGGTAACCCGGCGATCCTGTGCCTCTTCGGCAGCCTGGCGATCCTGACAGGACCCGTGGCTTTGCCCCTCCTTCGCCCTTGGCTATCCCCAGCGTTTCACTGGGCGGGCTACGGAGGGCCCTCCGTAGCCTCTCCGTAGCGCGAAGCGCGAAGGAGGGCGAAGGAGGGGACCCCGGATTGCTCCGGGTGTGCCTTTATCGAGAGTCAAAACTCCCTATCAACTTCTCAAGGAACCAATTACGTGATAACTATACCATATTTTTGGCTCTTTGGGAAGGTGGTGGGGGTAGCTGGTAATCACGGACGGTCCTTCAGGTAAGCGTTCAGAATCGCCTGGCGGCGCTGAAGTAGGACCTCGACGATGCGGTCCTCGTCTTCCTGCCGCGAATACCGGCCCGCGCGCACGCAGGCGCGGATGCGCTCCGCGGTCATGGCCTGCAGCTTGCGCGCCATCCAGCGGGCGTCCTCCACGGTCATCTCCTTGAAGGCGTAGACGGGATATTGCGGCTTCCAGTGGCGGGGATCCAGGCGCGGGCTGAAGAGGCCGACCGCCGGACTGAACGGCCGCTCGTGTTGGTCGTACCGCCGTGGGCTGAACCGTGGATGCCAGCCGAGCAGCAACAACCGCTGGAGCGCCACCTCGTTATCCCAGAGATACTCCCACCCATCCTGGGGCCGCTTGCTGCCGCGCTCCGGATCCGCGCCAAAGGCGGTGCCAAAATCGATGAGGTAGCCGGTGACGCGCGCGCCGTCCCACGTCATCAGCGTGTTGAGGTCCTTGGCATCGGTGTTGTTGACCCAGGCGTAGGCGAGCTTGAGCGCGCGCAGCTCCGCCAACCCGCTGAAGGCCTTGAAGCTGAAGCTGCCGAGCATCCGAGGCGGCAGCAACCGGCTGGCGGAGACGCGATAGGTGCCGTCGGGACGGCGCACGTCGTCGAGGAGGCGGGCGAGCCGTTCCGGCGTGAGCGGCATCCGTCGGCCCTGGCGTTCGACGACGGCACCGGAGGGGAGCTTCAGGTCCTCGCCGCGGAAGACGACGATTTCATAGACCGGCACCTCATAGCCCAGGGCGTAGAGCAATTTGCTCGCCGCCACCTCCGCCCCGGTCGTCGATTCCAGATGGCCGGGCGGGTCGAACTTGAAGAGGTAGGCCCGGCCGTCCGCGTCATGGATGAAGAAACCCGGCGTGCGCCCCTCGATCTTGAAGCGCGTGAGGCTGAAGGGCGGACGTGGCACATCCTCGGGCGTGGCCGGCCCCCAGCGTAGTCCCTCCGGTGTCATGTGGCCGGGATCGCGATTCGCATAAAAGGAGGAGTCGGGAATCGCTCCGTCGACGAGGTTGGACGCAGGTTGGGGGTGGCCGGTCAGGCGGCGCACCGTCCGCGGCACATTGAGCACCCGCCCGAACGGATCGATGAAGGTGTTCTTCGACCACTGCCACCAGCCGACGCGCGCCAGGCCGCGCACCGGATGCGTGATGACCGCGGACTGGCGGGTGGTGGCCGTCGCGCAGGCCAGATGCGTGACGGCGAGGGCAATCAGGAGTCCCTTGACGGGACGGGACGGCGGGAAGCTCATCAGCAGCGTTAGGTGCTCAGGGCCCGCATGGCGATGGCGGCGCTTTCGCGCAGGAAGGGGTCGGTCGCTTCCCGCCCGAAGCGCTCGATGTCGCGTTGGAGTGACCGTGTCTGCGTGGCGGCGATGGCGCACATCGAGGCGAACTGCAGCCAGCGGTCGGGGCTCCGGAGATACTGCAGGACAAAACTCTGGGCGGCGGCAGGATCCTCCGCGCCGCCGGTGGGCGTCCGGCGCGCCAGGGACTCGAGGTAGAGTTCTTCATCGATGATGGGCATCAGCAGCCGGCGCAGCGAGGGCTCGAGCAAATTGTCCAGCAGCTCGGCCGCGTCCGCATGGCTGGCCCCATCGCCCGTTGAGATCTGCCGGTAGATGAGCGTGATATCCTCCGGACCATAGAGCAGACTCAGGCTCCGGAAGACCCGTTCGATATGCTCATCCAGCAACACGCGCAGCAGCTCATCCAGACGGTCCGGCCCCTCGGTGGGCGGCTGCTGCGCGCGATGCGCCCGGCACCACAGCCGCAGTTGCTGCAGGGCTTCGTAGGCGCGCACCTCGGCGGTGATGATCTGGTGCATGGGCCCGCGCGCGAACTGCAGCCGCAGATCCTGCTGCTGGAGCAGCTGCAGGCACCGCAGAATCTCGTCACGCAGCGAGGGATCCTCCTCCTGCACCAAGTAGCGCAGGAGCAGATCGATCGCCTCCTGGGAGCCGCGGGGCGGCTCGGCCGGGCCGCTGGCGCCGCCGGACGTGGTCGCAAAGGGATCGCCGCGCCGTCCCACGCCGAAGGTTTCGCCCGCCTGCCGCACCAACGAAGTCCAGGGCTCCAGGCGTGTGCCTTCCAACTTGGTCAGCTCCCGCTCAATGGCTGTTTCCAGCAGCCGCGTCGTCTGTTCGCGGTCGTGCCCGTCCACCTCATAAGCGAGATGGGCGGCCGTCACCAGCTTGCGCTCGATCGTCGGCACCCGGCGCAGCTGCTGGAGCAGTTCCGTCACCGGGCTGGCGGCGAACTCGGGTGTCTGCCACAAGACCCGCGCCCAGGCCCACACCGACGGCTGCCCTTCCTCCTCGCCGCTGCGCCGGACGACGAAGCGCTTGATCGTCTCGACATATTCCCGGCGCATCTCCCAGACGACCCGGATCCACACCACAATCAGCGGAATCGTGAGCAGGCTCAACGCGCGCACCGGCCAGTGCCAGATAGTGATGCAGAGAATGCTCAAGAAGGCCGCCAGGCTCTTGGCGAACCGAAAGACCACCATGTCGATGAAGGGCTTGACCTTGTACCGCACCGAGCGGGAGAGCGGCAGGTAGAGCACCTCCTTGCTTGATTGATTGAGGGAGTAGCTCAGGCCACCGTCGTAGAGTTCGGTCCCCGCCGCGACGAGCAGCGAGGGCGCCAGGAGCAGGCCCACCGAGCCGAGCAGCAAGCCGATCGGCAGCAACAGGAGTCCGACGGTGACGCCGAGGGTGCGCAGGCACCAGCTCGTCACGAAAAACTGCACGAGGAAGGAGGTGGCGTTCAGCGAGGCATAAAAGCCGCCCAGAAAGGCGGTGCGCTGATCGGTCAGCGGAAAGGCCGCTTCGATGAGCGGATTGAACTGGTAGAAGATGAGCGTCGCGACGGTCTTGCCGATGCCGACGATGAGCAGCAGCAGCCACAGGTAGCGCGTGGTGAAGAGCAGCCGGAAAAAGCCCTGCGGATCGTCGTCGTACCGTTCCCGGGCCGCGGGCGGCTCGGCCGCGGCGCCGGGATCCGTGGGGTGCTCGGCGAGCCGCCAGAGCCGGTGGACGAGGACCAGGCTCACCGTGAGAAAGCCTGCGGAGAGCAGCAGCAGATTCTCCGTGCCGAACCAGGCTGCGCCGCGCGCGGCGATCAACCCGCCGGTGATGCCGCCCAGAATGCCGCCCGTGCCGATGAAGCCGTAGAGCCGCTTCGCCACCCGCGGATGGAAGAGGTCGTTGGCCACCAGCCAGAAGAGGGTCACGACCAGCACGGAAAAGATGGAGACCCACAGATAGAAGACGGCGGAGACGCCGGGCAGGAGCGGGTTCTGCAACAGGAGCCAGAAGCCGACGAGATTGAGGATCAGAAAGACGAGAACGCTGTCCAGCAGGCGGGGCTTGGGCAGCCAGTCGACGAGGCGGGCGAAGAGTGCCACGACCGGCCCCATGATGAGCACGACGAGCAGATCGGCATGGGGAACGAGTTTGGAGCCGAGCTCGCCGAGGATGAGCGACCGGCTGACCGGCTTGATCACGTAGTACGCGGTGATGGTGCAGAAGAAGTAGGCGAAGAGCAGCCACGCCTTGCGGCGCTCCCCTGCGCGTAACTCCATCACCGTTGCCGACAATCGGGCTAAGAGACGGCGCATGACTCCCCACCATCCACGAGCCTTATTGTAAGTATAGCACCAGCAGCCAGTAAAGACAAGGGCTGAGATTTAGGGGCAATCAGCAGCCAGCAGTCAGTGCTTCGACTCTCGCTCAGCACTGACCCTGAGCGAGCGAA
>JACQRC010000094.1 GCA_016206665.1 Candidatus Omnitrophota bacterium
ATATAAGATGATACGTATGCATTTGAGTCTAACTTAATGTAACATAAGACACATTATACGACATTAATCAGACACAAAAAAAGAAGCCGATAAAGCGGCTTGTCAGCTTCGGCAGCTCAGCCACCAAGTAGCCCGAAGGCTACAGAGGTCTGGAGCTTTGCGACCTGCCACCACAGCAGGCCAGGCTAGACGCCCGTCCCACCCTTTCGGGCAACCGCGCTCGTGGTCGCGGAAGTCCCCACCTTGCGGCAGGGCTGGTTTGCCTTTATCGGCTTCAATGTTAAAGATACCACAACTTCGGTAAAATACAAGCCAGCCCGCCGGCCGGCATTTAGGGACCCAGCACGATGAAGAGCTCACCACCATCCACGACAACTGGAAATTGCTTCAGGCCAAAGGCAGGGTTATTGGGAATCGAAGCGCCGGTGGTGACATCAAAGCTCCAGCCATGCCTGGCGCAGGTCAGCTCATCACCGCGCAGACGTCCCAGGCTCAGGGGTGCTGCGGCATGCGGGCAGCGGTCGAGAAAGGCATACCATGTGCCCTCACAGTTCAGCACGACGATCGGCACACCGTTGGCTACGACCACCTTCCAGGTGCCTGGCGCAAGCGCTGCCGCGGCGCCGGCATGCAGCCGGCTCACCCCACCACCTGCCGCACGGCCCGGTGGTGGGGTCATGGCGCCACGGGCGTCGCACCCAGGGCCGCGCGCAGCGACTCGCGAGTGATGACGCCGGTGATAGCGCCCCAGGGGGTGCCGAGTTTGACCTCCAGCGGGAGCCGCCGCGCGTCATCGGTGAGCTCGATGCGCGCGCGTCCCCGTTTGACCAGCAGTCCCTTGAAGGTGGCGAGCGGCTCCACTTCGATGCAGTCGAACACACCGCGGCGCAGCAGCTCCAGCGAAAACCGTCGTAGCACCTTCACTTCCATCTGGTAGACCTTTTCATCCGAATAGACCGCCAGGGTGAGCGATTCGCCCGGTGGCAGCGGACGCCAGCGCAGCACATACAAGCTGGCCAGCGGATCCAGGACGCCGCCACGCCCGACGGGTATCGTCTTCACCGAACCATTGAGGAGCGACTGGTAGGTGGCAAGCCCCTGGGCGTAGTCAAAGGTCACCACCTCATCCGACCGATAACGGCCCTCGCGCTGCTTCTTCTCGTACCGCAGCGTCACCAGACGCTCGGCATCCACGTACGAATGGACCTCATCGCGCAGCGGATAGAAATGGGATAGAAAGGCATTCGACCTGGCGATGGCCACCAGATGATAGGCGCTCCGGCCCTCGGCCATCGTGAGCTCCTGCACGCTGAGCGAGCCCTCCCCCACCACGAATCCCAGCCAGCGCGCCTGATAGTGCAGGGTTTCTCCGACCGGCAGCGTCCCCGCCTGAGCTGGTCCAGTCGCCAGTAGCCAGACGCCGACAAACACCAAGGCCCTCATGAGCAGTTCATGAGGGCCTGGAGTCCGCGCGCGGATACCTGTGGCACCACCCGTAGGGAAGGTTGGCTAGTCGAACACGTACTCCGGTTCATAGACCGGCGCATAATCCTTCGGATACGGCACCGGGAAGGTCACGACTTCGTACGCACCCACGAGGGTCCGCAAGACGGCCTTGCCGACCCCCTTGAAGATGCCGGTCGTGACACCCACCACCGGATTCTCCTCTTGGGAGCCGTCATGGATGGTTTTCGGGAGCTCCAGCCATCCTGTGGCCACGTTGACGAGACCGCGTCCCGCCTTGTGCCCCATGTCCTGCGCGTACACCGGAGATGCCACCACAACGGCGATGGCCGCCACCAGAATTACCCGCATCCATCCCTTCATCCTTAAGTCCTCCTCGCTGGTGATCATCATGCGCCACGGCGATGATGCTGCCACTACTACACCACACAGCGTGCCACGCTGTCAAGTCTGCCTGCACCCTAATCGATGAGGAGAATGGAATCAGCCGAGCCAAAGGGATTGACCTCGCTTCGGGGATTATTGGGATCCTCGCACCACTGCCCATCGACGACAAATTTGTACCGGTACCTCCCAGGGGGGAGCTCAACCTCCTTCGACCACAGGCCGGTCTCCCGTCGGCTGAGGAGGCTGCCTTCCGACACCGACCATTGGTTGAAGTCCCCGACCACATGGATCGCCTGCGCCTCAGGGTGGTGCAGCTCGAAGGCCACGCGCTTCAGCAGCGCTTGGCTGCTCTCGGCGAAGGCCTGCGCATCCAGCCGTCGCCCATCCTGTTTCACCTCGTCGGCCAACGCCAGGTATTGCCGCGCGCCGGACGCGTACTTGTTGAAGTGCACCACCGGCACGCCACGACTCGCGGCCTCGCGCAGGGCGATATTGACCGTGATGATGGTGGTATAGACCTGGTGGTGGAACGTCGAGCGGATCAGTCCCAACATCTGGCGCGCATACTTGGAACGCTTGTCGAAATTGGTCACGAGGGCCTTGACCGCGGTGAACCGATGGTCGGTTTTGACCTTGATGAGCTCCAGCATGTTAAACAGTTTCGAAACGCCATTCAGAGCGAAGGAGCTAATATCGATCGGCACGATCACTTCGTTCGCGGCCCGCAGCGCATTGAAGGTGAGAAAGCCCAGGTTGGGCGGCGTGTCGATGAGAATGATGTCGTAGGGCTGCGAAAGACCCGCCAACGCGTGGCTCAACCGGCCAATGCCCCCCTCCTGCTGAGCCAACTCCTGCTCGAGGGTGCTGAGCAAGATGTGGCCCGGGGCGACCGCGAAGCCGCCGCGCACGGCGACGATCGTCTCCTGCAGCGCCGTGGGCTCAGGCGAGCCGGACAAGGCGTGATAGAGCGTCTTGGCGTTGGGCGCAAGCTGCACGCCTGCACCCGAGGAAGCGTGCGCCTGCGGGTCCATATCCACCAGCAAGACCCGCGATCCTGAGGCGGCCAGCGAGGCGGCCAGGTTGATGGCCGTGGTGGTTTTGCCGCAGCCCCCCTTCTGATTGGTGATGGCGATGAGGCGCATCGTTATCCCTCCCTACGGGTGGGTACCACCGGCCTGCGAAACCGCCCGTGTCGCAACTGCACATCGTCCAGATACACCACACCCGCCCGCTGGGTCACCGCGTGATCCTCAAAGAGCCACAGGATTTCCTGGGGCGCCTCTCCGTGCAGCTCGCCCAACGGGACGCTGAACTCTCGCCAGGCCGGCGTGACGCCGTGCATCTCGTAGTGCACGCGATGATGCGAGGAACGCAACACCACGGCAAAGGTGCTCGAGGCTCCCTGCTGCTCATCCGCACGCAACCCAAATTGGAGCGTGTCGTATCCATGCCAACGGTTCCGTTCCATCGGCGGCGTCAGCCACACCCCTGTCAGGGCAGGCCCGTCGGCCTCGACATCATACTCGATGCGCAGCGCCCCGCCGGTCCCGCCCCGCCCGTGCGCGCTGTCCCAGAGGATGCGGCAATTCTGCGTACGGTCTTCAGGATGACCCAGCCACGCGCCCACGCCGCCGCTGCGCCCGACTGCGCTCATCCCCTGGTCAAAATCGGCCACGATGAGCGTGGGTCGTTGAGCTCGCCACGCCACACGAGCCACCCACCACGTCATGGCCATCAGTCCCAGCAAGACCGCCGGTGCCGCGACGGCCACCCGCCACAGGCGCAATCCCTGCGTCGCACGGCGCGCCGCCGGCTTGCCAAAATAGATCTCCCCCAGTTTCTCAGCAACGAGCTCGCTGGGCGGGACAATTCGTGTCACGCGGTCCTATTGCCACTCCCAGTGATTGTAGACGAATTCCGGCTCAAGAATGACGCCATACTCATCGGGTTGGGGCATGATGAAGGTGGCCACTTCGTAGATGCCGACCAGCTCACGGCTCACCGCCCAACCCACGCCCTTCACTGTCCCGACGGTCAGCCCGGCAATTATGCCGTCCTGTTCGATAGTGTGGGCCATCTGCCGCGGGATTTCCAACACCCCGGTGGCCACATTGGCTACCCCCCGGCCCAACTTGCGCGCCATGCCGTGATACCGGCTGGGGTCCTGTTTCGCGGCCGGTTCCTCGGCCCGTGCCACTGCCGCCAGACCGACGAGTCCCATCACCAGGGACGCCACTACAATCGCCTGAGCTTTGCGCCGCCCAACCATCTGTGAACCTCCTTGAAGCCACCGCCACGTCACCACACCCACCATCGCCAGCGTCACCCACCCTAACAGACCGTTGATGAGCAATTGCGGGGTGCCATACACCCAGTGCGGTTCCCGTTCATGAAAACGCAGCCACGCCCCATCCAGCTTGATGAGATAGACCAGCATGCTGTGCAGGCCGATCGAGACGAATAATCGCCCGGTGACCACGCGCGTGCTGACGCACAGCAGCCCTAACAGAAACAGGCCGATGAAATCAGGCCACTTGGACGCCAACTGCGCCAGATCCTTGACCAGGTGGAGGCTGGCGTAGAGCAGGCTCGAGCCGATGACGGCCGCACCGACGCCCCACGCCGACCGGAAGGCCTGAAACAGCCAGCCGCGAAAAAAGAGCTCCTCCAGACAGCCGATCAGCAGCGCCGTCGGGAGCATGATCAGCGCCAAACCGACCCACCGGGCATCCGCTGACCACCCGACTTGCACCACGCCGGTCAGCGCCCCCAGCCACAGCAACGTCATGTAGGCTGCCGTGGCGACCCCCCCGCCGAGGCAGAGCTCTCTCCCCCACCGGCCGCTGAATTCCAGTCCCAGCCAGCGCAGGCGCGCGCGCGGATCGCGGCGCACCAGCCAGACGAGGGCCACGCCCGCCGCGATCGTCGCGACCCGGCGGAAAATTTTGGTCCAGGAGAAGGGCAGCCAGGGGGCGAGGACGCAAGCGACTAGGGCGCTGACGGCGGGGATGATGAGGAGCAGGCAAAAGAGTTGGGCAATCGAGGCCGGCCGGGCCTCAGGCTTTCCCATTGCCATGGATGAAGGTGTCAATGGCGTGCTTGGCCTCATGGTCTGAGAGCTGCTGGGGCGGATGTTTCATGGTCCACGCCGAGATGTCGAGCAGCGGACCGGCGAGGTGACGGTCACGCGCCACCCGGCAGCAACGGATGGCATCGATGGCCATGCCGGCGCTATTCGGCGAATCCTCCACCGAGAGCCGAGCTTCAATGTGCAAGGGCACGCCGCCGAACCCGCGCCCTTCAATCCGTAGAAAGCAGATCTTGTTGTCGTTCTGCCACGGCACATAGTCGCTGGGACCGATGTGGATATTTTCGTCGGCCAAGGGCTCGTCGAGCTGGGACTGGACCGCCTGCGTCTTGGACGTGCGCTTGGTGACCAGCCGCTCGCTGTTGAGCATGTTGAGGAAATCGGTGTTGCCCCCGGTGTTCAATTGATACGTGCGATCGATGACGACCCCACGGTCGCAGAAGAGCTTGGCGAGGGTGCGGTGCAGCACCGTAGCACCCAGCTGCGCCTTGATGTCATCACCGATCACGGGGATGCCCTTCGCCGTAAAGCGCTTCGCCCAGGCGGCGTTCGACACGATGAAGACCGGCATGCAATTGATGAAGCTCACCCCGGTGTCGAGGCAGGCCTGCGC
>JACQRC010000097.1 GCA_016206665.1 Candidatus Omnitrophota bacterium
GGCCGAAGGATCCAGAAGTCTGTGAATGGCCTGATCACCCGCTACGTCTATGACCAAGAAGACATCCTGCAGGAATACGATGGGGCTAACGTTCTCCAGGCTCGCTTCACCCACGGCCCGGGCATTGACGAACCGCTCATCATGGAAAGAGGAGGGACCTCCCTCTTCTACCACACCGACGGCCTGGGCTCGACCGTCGCGCTCACCAATCCAACAGGCGCCGTCGTCGAACGGTACCGCTACGAATCCTTTGGGAATCCCACCATCTTGGGCCCGGGACCGGACGGCCTCATGGATACGCCGGATGACGTGACCCTCGCGTGCTCGGCCTACGGCAATCCCTATCTCTTTACCGGCAGGGAGTATGACTGTGAGTCGGGGCTCTATTACTATCGGGCGAGGTATTATGATCCGAAGACGGGAACATTCGTGCAGGAGGATCCAATAAAATTTTTTGGCGGCGTTAATTTTTATACCTATGCGCTGAATAACCCGGTGACCTTAATAGATCCTCTCGGATTAGGTCCAATAAAAGACAACGTTAAAGAAAGCCTCAAAAAAGAGCTAGGATCCCATCTTCCGGACGGTCTCATTGAGAGGGCGGCAACTGCGTTTGAGAAAGAGGCGGAACGATTGGGTAAAGCAGATAATCTCATCTCTAACAGTTTGAATCCATTCCGATCAAAAGAGAAGAAGCAAGCGATCCAAGAACAAATAGGTCAGGAGATCCTCGATAGTTTACGAGAACGAGCAAAGGAAAATCCTGAGTTAAGGGAACTTCAGGACAAACTCGACGAAGCTGTACGAAAAAAAGAATTGGAGAAAGAGAAAGAAGTCTGTCCGGTGAGGTGATGGATGTTTAGCATTAGGAGGCTCGTTACTACAGGAATTGTCTTCGCAGGTTTTGTGCTCTTCTGGTATATCTATAATAAGGGAGTTACCCTCGCCCTCCTTCCTATTTCGCTCCCTGTGTTTCTCTTTTTGCTATGGGTCGGAGACGTAAGGTTTATTCTACTTCCATTATTTCTCTACGCAGTTTGTCTCGTGATCTCGTTTACTTGGTTTGAAAAACAACCGAAGAAGAAATGGCTTGTCATAGGTACTACTGGAATCTTGGTCTTAATACATTTGATCGTATTTCAATTTACTGTAAGAGCTTTCAAGCAACTGGGGACTGGCGTTGTTGAGCAGATGTTTAACGAGAAAGAGCGTACAGATATACTGCTCCCCACTAAGCCGTGAGCCCTGCTAACCAAGTATCGAGTATACTGGTAGCGTAGTAGCGTAGACGCTTTACGTTCTTCATCACTCCACAAGGACCTATGAAGAAATTCCCCACTCGCTAAGCCGTGCCCACCACCCTCCTGGCTCAGGCCCTCTACACCTACGATGCTGTCGGCAACCGTGCAACCCTCACCGACCGCCTCGGCCTGCATCAGTATGGCTACGACGCCCTCAACCGCCTCATCCAAGCCACGAACCCCACAGAGACCTTCAGCTATGACCCTGTGGGGAACCGGCTGACAGCCATCAGCAATCAGCCATCAGCCATCAGCAGTCAGCAACTACCTCTACGACGCCGCCAACCGGCTCCTCGACGACGGTACCTTCACGTATACCTATGACGCCAACGGGAACCGCCTTACCAAAACTGAGCAGGCGAACCCTGCGAACGTCGAAACCTTTACCTACGATGCAGAGAATCAGCTGATTAGTTTCGCCAAGCCTGGGATGACTGCCACGTATGCCTATGACGCCCTGGGCCGACGGATCGAGAAGAATGTCAACGGCGCAATCACCCGATACGTCTATGACCAGGAAGATATCCTCGCGGAGTATGATGGGACGAATACCCTCCAAGCCAAATATACCCACGGCCCGGGGATTGACGAACCCCTGATCATGGAACGAGGCAGCCAAGCCTTCTTCTACCACACGGATGGCTTAGGCTCCATCACCGCGATTACAGATACCCTTGGCACCGCCGTCAAGAGCTTCCAGTATGACAGCTTCGGGAACGTCGTCACTGAAACTGGGACCCTGCAACAGCCGTATGGCTATACCGGCCGGGAACGCGATCTGGAAAGCGGCCTGGTGTATTATCGGCGTAGATACTATGACCCAGGAATCGGGAGGTTCTTACAGGAGGACCCAGTATTGCTCCCTGAAACAGGGCCAGCTCAGTCGCCCTTTTTACTCATCGATCTTCTACGTGAACCACAAGAACTCAATTCGTTTTCGTATGTTGCGAACAATCCGACTACTTTGATTGATCCATTTGGCTTCAGAGGGCAGAAGGAGCGCCTATTGGGTGACGACCCTCTCGTCAAGGGGATCAGTAAACAAAGTTCACAGGCAGAGGTTGACCAAGCTATTAAAAATGTCAAACGCGCTTTAAAGGGTGCTCCTGCTCTATCGGATGCAAGAAAGAAATTCCTTAGGGGATGGTTAAAGGTTGCGAAACGAGGCTTTAAGTTTGCTGCAGGAATTGGTTTTTTGATCGAATTTTTCTCCGACCCAGCTATTGCAGAAGCACCTGAAATCACGGAGCCTGAAGCATGCCCATCTCCATAGGCCAGTCTGGACCTTAGGCAGCCATGGCGCTGAAACGGTCACAGCGTATAAAACTGCTCGAAAAGGTTCGTAGCCTTACGTTAGCCGGAGAATATGACGAGGCCTTGGAGGACGTAACTCTAGCGCTAAGTAACAACCCTGAGGACGAAGACGCCCTAGCGTTGAAGGGCAATATTCTGGAGCTCATTGAGCATTATGCTGAGGCTCGAGCATGCTATGAGAAGGTCTTAGAGTTAAATCCAAATAATACCCAGGCGTGGATTGATCTAGGTGATCACTACACCAACAAAGAAGAAAACGACAAGGCTCTGCAGTATTACGACGGTGCAATTAATCTAATTGGACGAGGGATTATTTACGTATCAAAAACGCATGAAGTGGAGCAAGCGTATTTTGGAAAAGCCTCGTTGTTAAAGGCGGCAGGCCGGTTGACCGAGGCCCTAGTGTGCGCTCAGGAAGGTCTCCAACTGGCGCCAGACGCTGAGTTACTGAGAAATTTTCATTGAATTCGTGGGACAGTTCCGTGGCGTTTTGTAATAGTGACGTAGACGCTTTATGTTACATACTGACGTATGACGTAGACGCTTTATGTTACATACTGCCATCGCTGCGGTTATGCACTTATTCCGCACCCGTTAACCGGTGACGACGACCGTGCTGCTGGTTGCGCTGGTATGACGTAGACGCTTTACATTTCTCACAGATCCACAAAGCATTACGAAGAAATTCCCCCACTGCATGGGCAGCCTTAGACGACGTAGCGTCGCAAGTCGCCCAACGCTGTGATGAGGAAATCCGGCCGGACAGCCCGCAACGTGTCGGCGGGATTGAGACCGTAGGTGACCTCGCCAACGCTCTTGGGAGGCAGGCCGAGCTGCGCCAGCGTCCAATTGACCGACGTGGCGATGTCCTGCTGGGAATCGATGAGGGTGCCGTCGAGGTCGAAGAGGAGCGCGTCGACGTGCAGCGCGGTCACGGGTTACTGGAGGGCGTGGGCGCCAACCACCCGTCGATGCGCAGATGATGGTAGGGGGTGTTCGCGGCCGGCGTCCGGCCCTCGGCGTTCGCGACCCACAGCTCCGGATAGGCGTAGATGACGCTCTGGACGTTGGAGGGCGAGGCGACGGTCTGGGCGATCGCGCGCACGAGCTCGGCATCAAGGTTGCCGAAGGATCTCTCAATCATCGCCTCCTGGCCGAGGTAGCGGAGGTCATAGGCCGAGCTGCCCGCGGGATCTTCGAGACCCGGTTTGTTCGGATCGCCATGGGAGGCCAGTTGCGCATTGCGAATGGTCGGATCCATCGCCGTGTCGGCGCGAAACACGCTGTCAGGCAGTGGTGCGGCGTATGAGACTTGGTGTTCGGCCGCGTCGTCGGGCCGGAAGACCGCAACGTGGTGGCGCGTCGTCTCGAGGGCGACCGTCTGCCGGCGATTCGCCTGCCCGCCCACGTCCCGCGGTGCATTTGCTATGGCGGGATTTGGGCGGGCCTGGGCGAAGACGTAGTTGTTGCCGCGCGTGCGGGGAGCGGCGCTCACGATGGCGACGGCCTCGCCGAGCGTAGACGCTTCCTCAAGGATGCGACGCAACAGAAACGGCATCGGCGTGCCGGCGTAGCTCTCGTCGGTGCTCTTGGCGCCAATCTGGGCGATGGAGATCGTCTGGTCGTTGATGCCTGAGAGGGCGCCGATGAAGCCGGCCCACCCGATGTTGAGCAAGGCGTGCTGGCCCTCCGGACGGACAACGAAGACGACGGCGAACCGCTGGACACCGGCCTGGATATTCCAATCCAAGTTCCGCGTGTGATAGAGCCGTCCATCCGCCGTGGCGTGGCCGAAGACGGCGAGGCTGGAGCAGGAGGTGGTTAGTTCCGGAATCGCGTGCAGCCGCTCCAAGTCGCGCAGCGGCACCCCCGACCCCTCGGCCAATCCACGCAACTCGTCGAGGTAGGCCGGTGGAATATGCGGCCGCATCTGTCGATAGATCCGATCCAGTTTCCAATTGACCAGCCAGGGACCCAGCACGGGCATCTTCACGTAGCCATGGAAAAAGCGCAGCGTCCCACGAACCATCTGTTGCACCTGGGGCTTGAGCAGGGTGCCGTGCTGGTGGCCAAGGTCATACGGCCGGCCCTCGAGGAAGACGACGGTCAGACCTTCAACCGTCTCGACGTGGGGCTCGGCCCACACCGCCGGCGCGGCGCAGAGCCACAGGGCGAGCGCAAGGGTCTTAACGAATCGTCGCATGACAGCGTTGAATCGCTGACCAGAGCGTGTCCGCGACGGTCGGGCCGTTGAACATCATCTGGGCTTCGTATTCGTCAGCCTCATACTGCGCGGCCGGCAGGATGTAGCCGATGTAGTCGTTGGCGAATCCGGCGAGCACCGGCGCGTACCCCTGGGTCCAGAACCATCCCTTCCACTGCCGGCCCAGCTCACTGCTGAGGTCCCCAGGCACGCCGATGAACCGCAGCGAGTCCACCGCCACTACCGTGATGGTGGCGGTGCGATCCAGGAAGGTCTCACCGAGCCAACGCGGTAACTGCCACTGGCCGACCCGCATCTGCGCCGGCGGCAACGCCACGTGCTCGGTGCAGATGTCCAGGAAGCGGCCGCGGTGCTCGGGCTGCGCCAGACGATGCGTGAGCCAGCGCGTGTTCATGGCTGCCTCGGCCAGTTGCTCTCCGAGCCGACGGGCCCGCTCGAAGCGGTCGGGCAGCTCCTCCGTCACCGGTCCTTGGTCCGCAATCGCCCCAGGGAAAAAGAGGCAGACCGCGTGCGCCTCCTGTTCGCAGGCCCGCATCAGATACCCGGGGTAATCGCCTGAGAGTTCCCGATTCTTCCACCCCAGGACGGTCGGGTGGGCGGCGAAGGTGATCAGCATGGCGACCGGCCCGCGGGATGAGCTGAAGAGCACCGACAGGACCTCGGGATCGACGGGCCCGCCCTCGCGCAGGCGGTTCCGATTGGCGCCGGATCGCTCCATGACCCCGAACTGCCACTCGGCCAGCGGGAGCAGCTGCTGCCGCGCGTCGCGCACGGCCCGCACGATCGTCTCGGCGATCGCCTCGAAGACCCGTGCGTCATAATGGCCCATGGAGAGTTTCTCGAGATACCGGCGGCCGTAGGCCCCTGGACCGGAGTGCGTATGGGTAGCGACCAGAAACAGGTTGGGGGGTGATGGCAAACGCCGCTCGACCTCCTGGCGCAGCGCATCATCAATGATGAGC
The DNA here is from genome assembly GCA_016206665.1 of Candidatus Omnitrophota bacterium. Taxonomy (GTDB): domain Bacteria; phylum Omnitrophota; class Gorgyraeia; order Aquiviventales; family JACQRC01; genus JACQRC01. The sequence continues at coordinate 5,802 of JACQRC010000097.1, forward strand.
AGCTCGGCGCTCACGAAGACGACCGATTGGGTCTCCGACTGGAGGACCAGCGCGCGGACATACAGCGGATCCCGCTGGCCGGTTGAGGGCCGGCCGTGCCGTTTGCTGTAACCGGCCAGCGGTACGTTCGGTGGGAGCGTGAGCTCCACGCGGCTGGCGCCGACGAGGATCTCCCCACTGAAGGCTGGCGGGGCGCAGATAGCAATCAGCAGCCAGCAACCAGCAATCAGCAACGCCTGACGCCCCTTCATCGCCGCTGCGCCACGACTTGCTTGGCCAGCGCCAGGGCCTCCTCCTTCGTCGTGACGCGCCGTTCGGCCTGCGCTTCCTCGATCTGGCGTAGCAGCTCTCCAATGACGGGACCGGCGGCCAGATGCAGCTCGGCCATCAACTCATCGCCACGAATCAACTTCGGCAATCGCACCACCTCCTCCGGCCGCAGGAAGTAGTGGGTCAGCAGCTCGTGCGCCACCGCGCGCTGCCCAGGCATGTCGTCCGGATGGGTCGCCGGCCCCTGGCTGGCGGCGCGGTCGGCCAGCCAGTGCAGCAGGACCGCCGGCCCATCGGTGCCGGTGTCGCGGAAATACCGGTAGAGGGCCCGCCGGGTGCGCTCCGCTAATTTGATGAGATAGCCTGGCCGCAGATGCCACAGGATGATCCGCTCCAGCGACTGGCGCTCATCCGTTGAGCACCGCAGCCGCTCGGCGATGACCGCGGCCAGGTTGGCGCCCAGATGCTCGTGGCCGTTGAAGTGCAGCTGACCCGCCTCATCGGTGCATCGCTTCGCCGGCTTGCCGAGGTCGTGGAGCAGGGCGGCGAATTTCAGCAGCGCCGAGCGGGGATGGCCGCTGCTGACCGGCTGATGCAGGTAGTCATCGAGGGGCCGGCGCAGCTCTGACGGGAATCGCTCAGGATGCGCGAGGATCTCCTCCAACTGATGGAGCGTCTCGAGCGAGTGCTGCCACACATCGAGATGGTGGTATCCACCCTGCTCCACGCCGCGGCAGGCGTGGATCTCCGGCAGCAAGACCTCGAGCGCGCCGAGCTCATCGAGCGTGCGCAGATGCGGGGCGGCGCATGCGACGCTGAACAATTTGAACAGTTCCTCGCGGCTCCGTTCCGCCGCGACGGTCGCCAGGCGCGGGGCCGCCTCGCGCATCCACGCCTGCGTCGATGGCTCGATGGCCAGGCCGAATCGAGCGGCGAAGACGGCGCCACGCAGGATCCGCACGGCGTCGTCGTGAAAGGCCTGCGGATAGACGGCCCGCAATCGCTTGGCCTGCAGATCGTGGTACCCGCGCAGCGGATCGATCAACTCGGCGCGGCCCGCGAGCCAGGCCGGCAAGGCGTAGGCCATCGCGTTGACGGTGAAATCGCGCAGCCGCAGGTCCTGCTCCAGCGTGGGTGCGCGAAAATCGGTGCAGTCGATCTCGTGCGGCCCGTTGGGCCCCTGCACCACCAGGCGCGCAGAGCCATGCGCGGCATCCAAAGGCGCGCAATGGCCGCCGAGGCGCTGCGCCATGCGCTGCGCGAAGGCCACCGCCCCCTGCGGCATCGCGAGATCGGCGTTGCGCGGCGGGGCGAGTCTTAGGAGTTCATCGCGCACCCAGCCCCCCACCAGATACAGCGGCTGGGCGGCTTCATTCAGTTGTCGCAACACCTCACGCATCGTCATGTCGAATGGGTCAACACTGAGCGAGGCCCAGCCGCCGGCGGCGGGGCCGAGTCGAATGTGTTGACATTTTTTGCTCACGCGCCATAATACTCATGGCAGTATGGCCAAACGCACTCCTAAATACACGACGGCAGTCGATCCGCTGCGACACTTCACGAAGGCCGGCGAGGATCTCGACTTCGAGATCGCCTTTTACGAACGGCTCCTCGCCGACAAGCCGGACTTCGTGGAGGCCCTCGTGTCCCTCGGCAACGCCTACACCCGCAAGGGCCTCTTCGACAAGGGCATGGCGATCGATTTGCAGCTCATCCGCCTGCGCCCCGAGGAGCCGCTGGCCTGGTACAACCTCGCCTGCAGCTACTCCCTGCTCCAACGCCTCGGCGAATCGCTCGATGCCCTCACCCAGGCGCTGCGGCATGGCTACGATGACGTGGACCATCTGCGGCGTGACCCGGATTTGAAGAACCTGCGGCAGACCAAAGAGTTTCAGGCCTTCCTCGCCAAACTCCCCCAGCGCGCCCGCCCCGTCTAACCTGAAGGGCTGGCCGGGGAAGTCTCCTGAGCCTTCCTGACCCAAAACCGGTAGACCGGTCCCTGCTGTTCTTGCCCGAGGAGCTCGTGTGAGGTTTTCCGGCACCACGCGGGCAGATCCTCGACGATGGCCGGGTCATCATTGACGACCTGCAGCACCGCCCCGGATGTCAGCGCCATCAGACGCTGGGCCGTCAGATAGATCGGCACGGGGCACAGCAGCCCCACGCAATCCAGCGTGGCGTCCGCCCTGACCGTCACCGGCTCCACAATCCCCTCCCCGCTTCCCGTGCCTCGCGCTGCCTCCGCTTGAAGAGCTCCGTGTATTGGACATTCGGCGGAATCGTCAGCAGTTTCGCGTAGCCATGCCACACGAGCTGCGCGTTCACGAACCATTCGCCTCCATGCGTGCCCTGCTCAGGATCCGCGTGCGTGTCGGCGCCATCCGGCGCCGGAACATAGACGTACGCCAGCAATCGCTGGTACTTGTCGTGGGTCTGCACATCGTAGACCAAGCGGATGGTCTTGCCCTCGACGTACCGCTGATTGAACTCCTTGGCCGCGAGCGCATACGGCTGGGGCTCGTAGCGCCAGCCCGTCTCCGTCTTCCGGCGCACCTCCGGCGTATCGATGCCGATGTACCGCACGTGCTGTCCCGTCGCGAGTTCAATCGTGTCGCCATCGATGACATTCCTGACCACGGCCTGCGTGGGCAGACTTGACCCAACCGCCCATGTGGCGAGCTGCGGATGGCGGCCGATGACGACGGCCGCGATGACGGCCGCCGCGAGTGCGGCCCGGCGCAGCGTCTGGCGGACGATCGGCGGGAGCCTACTTGCGGAGCGTCTTGCCAACCTGCTGCTCAAGCGATTGCACCTTCGAGGTGATCCGGCCTGGGCCGGGCTGGTCCTTCCGGTCGTCGATGCGGATCGTGGTCAGGACCCGGTCGGCCTGCTGCAGCATCGCTTCGTGACAGCGGCGCGCGAGAGTCACGACCTGGTCCCACGACCCTTCGACGACGGTCCCCATCGGGCCGACGCGGTAATCGAGGCCACTGGCATCGATCAGCTTCGCCACCGTCGCAATCTGGCGGCTCAAACTCGTCCCCGGCAGCCCCACCGGCAGGATCTCTAATTCGGCTAACATCCTCCACCTCCGTTGCTCCGGACTGCTGAAGTCATCATAACACCGTCGGGGGAGAGCGTCAAAACATACCACGGAAACACGGAGGCGCACGAAACCACGAAAGCCCCATTTCGTGGTTTCGTGATCTTTCGTGCTTTCGTGGTCTGCGTTATGTACGCAGTTGTCGATGAATGGTAAACCTCACCGCCCCCGTCGCCATCAGGACCAGACCTATCCATCCCACCGGCCACACCACCTGCGGTACACCCACAAACAGGGCGCGCACGGTCAGCGGCTCGGTCGCCGTCATCAGCCGGCTCACGTGGTACGACCGGCCGGCGCGCGGCAGGTGGATCTTGAGCGGCAGGATGCCGGACTCTTCCATCTTGGCGATGACGTCGGACAGCCGGCCATCCTTCGCCTCGAGCTCGGCATAGACACCCGGCTGGCTCGCAGGAACGTCCTCCCGGTTCATCTCCAGCTTATCGTACTCTTGTGGTTCTGTGGCGGCATTCATCGCCCGCTGCGAGAAATGGGACCGCCTCTCGGCACCCCCCAACGCGCCGGGCATGCTGCTGGTGGCATACGCCACCATCATCCGCGGCTCATCCACGAAGGCGTAGGCGAGGGAGCCTGTGTCGATGTTGCCCCGGAACCGGAAGAACTGGTATTCCTTCGGCAGGTAGAGCGTCCAGTTCGTGGCGCTGACCGGCATGTCCAGTGCCACGCCCTCGAGGTTGAAGGTCCCGAGCGCTGGTAGTTTCGGCTTGGCCTGGAAGTAGACGAGTTCGACGAGGAACGCCCGTGCTTCGACTCCGCTCAGCACCCTGAGCGAGCCGTGCGAGTCGAAGGGCTCGCCCCGGTCCGACTGCACCAACGGCACGAGCAGCCTCTCGTTGTCGCCTTTGCCTGGCTTGACCGAAGTTCCGTCCACGATGGCGCTCCAGAGCGTGGCCTGTTTCGGCAGGGTCACGGTCAGAAACTGCTTCTTGTTGTTCTTGACCAGATAGACGGCCCGCGTCACGAGCGCGCCTTGTTTCGCCATGATCGTCGTCAGGTCGCCCAGCTCGGCAATCGCGGCCAGGACCGGCGAGTCCTCGTGGCGGCTCAAACCCACGGCGATCGCGAACGGGTGCTGGTAGTACCGGAAGCCGAGGAGAATCGGCCGGCTCGTGGAGGCCCGCAGCTCCTCCGGCACCTCCTTCACGTCGATGCGCGTGGCGCTGGCGGCCTCACCGGGGGCCACTTCGATGTTCCCCACCGAGGCCACGGCCACGTAGCCGCGCTCCTGCTTGACGCCGCGCAACGTAAATTCCGGCAGCGTCACCGTCCCCTCGCGCGGCAGCTGCGGCACTTCCCCTTCCACCATCAAGCGGTAGGTCATCTCTTTGAGCGGCGAGCGGAACTTCACCCGCAGCACCTTCGTCCCATCCTGGTCAACCGTAATCCACTCCTCGATGCTGGCACCGCGCACGTTGAGCAGGTTCAAGCCGTTGGGCAGGGCGATCTCCGCCTGCGTCATCTCACCCTGCGAGATGCGGTAGTCGATGAGGGCCAGCACCTTCGCTAACTCCTCCTCGAAGTTGACCAGCACGCCGGCCTCGCCGTAGATGAGCGGCTCGACCTTGACTGTGGTCACGGCCTTCGTGAGCCACCGCACATCGATCCGCTGCGCCGGACCCAGCGCCGCCGTCAACTTGACGCCCTTGCCGGCCGGCGTCGTCGTGATGTAGAGCCGGTCCTGCGGGCGCAATTCGACCGCCTGCTTCGGCACGTCGAAGACTAATTTCGAGAAGGTCGCCTGCGGAATGGTGAAGGCGATACCTTCGAAGTTGCTCTCGCGCAAGAGCGGGGCCGTGCACGTCACGCGGATCCGATAGGACCCGGCCCGTTGCACGGCGAGCACGTACTCGCCGCCGCGCGGCAGAATCGCCGAGCCGGCCGGCTTGGTGAGCAGCTTGATCTCGGTCACCGTGGCACCCGCGAGCGACAAGGGAATCTCCGTCCAGCCGTTGCGCAAAACTTGAATCACATACTCTGCCGTGAGGCGGGCGATCTCCCCGTCGAGCGAGCCCGTATAGTTGGCCTGCTCGATCACATACGCCTGCACCGGCTCCGTCAACATGACATCCGCCTGCGCCAGGCCGGACGTGCCAACCAACATTCCTCCCAGGACTACCCAGATCAGTGGTCGTTTCATGGTGGTCTCCTCCCTTTCTATAGGATGAGACACGGGCGGGGTTGAAAGGTTCCCGGAAAAGTTCGGGCAGGACCGATTACTGCTGGGTCGAGGAGATCAGATGGAGCAGGATGATGACGCTGGGCTGGTCGAGGGGCGGACGCTTGCGCGTGGCGTGTTCGGCTTGGTAGATGGCGATCTCGTAATTCACGGGCAGGGGTGTCGCCGTACCCAGTGCGCTCAACGTTGCCAGAAAGGCTGCGTATTGGTCGGCGGGCAGTTCCACCCAATGCACCTGATCCTCGCGGGTCGAAAACCAGCCGTTCAGGCGTGCCGCCGCCTCCGCCAAGGCGGTGGCCGCCTGTGCAGGATCTGCGACGACCAGCTGGAACGCCACGACGCCACCCAAAGACCCCTCGCGCGTGGCGACTGGCGTGGCGGCAGCACTCGGAGCAGGGGCTGCCGCATTCCTCGATAGGATGTCGCCCTCCTCAAGCGCTGGAGCTTCAGCCAGCTCGTCCATGCGCTTGCCTACTCGGGCCTGATCTCGCGGCGCAGATGGCAATTCTAAACGGTCCAACAGTGCGGCGTGCTGTGCCATGGCCATCTTCTGCGGACTGCGCACCATCGTTGGCGACATGACCCGCATCACCACCACGACCAGGACCGCTGTGGCGAGGACCCCCGCGGCCTCGAGCGGCAGCTTCAGCTGCCAGGGGCGGAAGAGCGCGTCGGCGAGCCGCGCCCACCGGCCAGGCTGGGCGAGTTGCGCGCGAACGTTGTCCCGGAGATCGACGGGCGGCGGCACCGGCTGGGTGGCGCGCAGGGTCGTGACCAGCGTTCGCATCCGTTCGGACTCCGCCGTGCAGCTCGAGCACTGCCGCAGATGGGCCTCGATGTCCCGCATTTCGACGGAGCTGAGCGCTTCATCAAGATAGGCGGAGAGCTGCGCTACCACGTGACCGATGTCCATCAAAGGATCCCCTCTAACAGCCGTTTCAACTGTTCGCGGGCCCGCGCTAATCTGGATTTCACGGTGCCCAATGCACACGCGCAGATCGTCGCGATCTCCTCGTACGCCAGTCCCTGCAGGTCGCGGAGGATGACGGCCGTGCGATACGGCTCCTCGAGCCGGTGCACCGCCGCCCAGACCAACCGCTCCCGTTCCTCGGCTTCGATGAGGCCGGCGGCCGACGGTTGGGGATCCGGCGCATCGTGGGCCGGCGCTCCCGGCTCGGGAGAGACCGGATCATCAAGCGAGCCGGCAATGACGTTGCGCGTCCGCTGCAACTGGCGGATCCGGTTGCGCGCCAGATTCGTGGCGATCGTGTAGAGCCAGGTCGAAAACATCGCCTCACCCCGGAAGCCCTTGATCCCGCGGAAGGCGCGCACCAGGGTCTCCTGCGTGAGCTCCTTCGCCTCTTCGTAGTGGTTGAGCAGCCGGTACAGGAAGTTGAAGAGCCGCGCCTGATGCCGCAGGACCAGGCCATCAAAGGCCTGGAGATCGCCCTGCTGGCTTCGCTGGATCAGCTCATCGTCTGTAGGATCAGACACGGTGGGGGACAAAAAGTTCCCATGATCAATTTAGATCTCATGAGGCGCCCCCCGGATGAGCTCGGCGGCGCGGATGCGGCGGGCGATGGACGGATGGTCGTAGAGCAGCCATTCGATCCAGCCCGGAGGGTGCATCTCCGCTAAATTCTGCTGGGCCAGCTTCTGCATGGCCGAGATGAAGGGATCCACGAGCCGGGTCAACGTCAAGGCAAAGTCATCCGCCTGGAACTCGAAGTGCCGCGAGACCCCGTTATCCACGGGCAGCAGCACGAGACTCAATCCAAACAGCAGCAACCCCATGAGGGGAAAGGCCGCGATATCCGTCACCGCGCGAGCGCCCACCGCCGGCGCCAGCGATCCCCACCATCGATCCACCAGCCAAAAACCGGCCAGCGCCGATGCCGCGCCGGTGATCAGATGCCAGCGCAGGTGGGCCAGCCGGTGGTGGCCGAGCTCGTGGGCCAGGACCACCTCGATCTCTTCCGGCGTGTAGTGCGCGACCAGCGTGTCGCCGAGCAGGATGCGGCGCGACCGGCCCAGGCCGGCGAGGGCCGCGTTGGCCTTCTTCGTCTCCTGGCTTAGGGCCACGGTGTAGATCGGCATTACCGGCAGCCCGAGGCGCGCCAGCAAACCCTCGAGCCGTCGCTGGAGCGCCGCATCCGCCAGCGGTTGCGTCTTGTAAAAGATCGGCAGCAACACCGTCGGCATGAGGCGCGTCAGGACGACGGTTACCAGGAACCATCCGGCGGCCGCCCAGGCCCACCACCATCTCCCCGCCGTCAGCAAAATCGCGTACAGCCCTTCCATGACCATCAGCCATACGACTCCGCCGACCAGCAGGCCCTTCAACTCCCTGACGGCCCAAGCGCCCCACGTCTGCGTCGAGAGGCCGAACCGGCGCTCGAGGACCCAGCCGCCGTACCACTGCCAGGGCAGGAACCACAGCGTCGAGGCCCCGCCCACCAGGAGCCCATAGCCGCCGACGACAAGCCACTCCGCGAGGCCGCGCTGCCGCAGCGCCTGGGCCCAGGCGGCCGAGGCGCCGGTAGCCAGCAGTCCCCAGAGCCCGGCGACGGTCCAGAGCAGTTGGATGGCAAAGAGCCGGTGACGGCTGCGCGCGTAGGCGACCGACTTATCGGACGGCGGCCGTGGTATGGGGGGCCTTGGTGATCTCATCTTGAAAGGTGCGCCAGCCGCGCGTCGCCTGTTCCACCGTCGGGAACCGGTGCTCATAGCAGCAGTGCTCACCCTCATAGACGAGCAGTTCCCAGTCGCCCGAGGGATGGGTGTCGGTGCGCAGGAAGGGGGCCAGCTGTCGGCCGTGAATGGTGGTTGGCTTGAGATGCGGGCGGTAGGCCGGGGCGGCCTCCTGGTTGCGGAGTTCGTCGACGCACAGCCGCAGGAGCCGGCGGGCGCCCGCCGAGAGGCTCAGAAATTCGATCCCCACGTCATGGGGGATGGGCGGGGTGTGGCGCAGATCCATCCGCGCCGTGACCCAGTTGACCCGGCCCTGACACACGATGGCGGGCGCGCGCGGATTCGGCTGGAGATGAATGGCCACGAGAGAGCGCAGCTCCAGCTCCTCGTCGAGCTGGACGCTCAGGCCCCCCAGACTGAGCGTCTGCGGTGTCGCCGTGTAGGCGCAGCGCCTGGTGCGGATCTCCACGGTGCCTGCGTAGGCCACCCGCGGGAAGCGTCGTCGTTCTGACAGCGTCGGCATGGACCTTCTCCCGATCGTGGTGCCATTGTACGACGCCGCGTCGGAAAACGCAAGTCCTGAGCGAGCCCACCGTCCTTGACCGGCCGTGCCTTCCCCCTCTACAATGAGGCGTTATGTCCGCGCGCTTCTGTGTGCTGTGTGCTGTGTGCTGTGTGCTGATGGTGAGCGGCTGCACGGCTCGCCTCTACGTCGTGACGGTGCCGGTGGCGGATCTACGCGCCCGGCCCGTCCGGGCCGCGGCGTCGTTGGATCATGATCCGCTCGAAGAAACACAACTGCTGTACGGCGAGCGTGTCCGCCTCCACAGCACGCGCATCGTTGACGGTGTCGCGTGGGCCTTCGTTGAAGCCATCGAGCAGCCGGAGTTCACGCATCATCGCCGCTGGGAAGGCTACCCCGGGTGGGTCGTGGCGGCCGCCTTGATGCCGGTGTCGCGTCACCACGAACCCGATGAGGCGGTGCGCGCGATGGCGGCGCTGCGGTCGCGCAGCCCCGCCGACCAGCGCCGCGGTCTCGTCGAGGCGGCCACGCGTTTCATCGGCACGCCCTACTGGTGGGGCGGCCGGTCGGCCGAGCGCGTCGATTGTTCGGGCCTGACCAATCTCAGCTACCGCCTCAATGGATTCACCATTCCGCGGGACGCGCATGAGCAATGGCTGCGCGCCCGTCCCCTCAGCCCGTCCCGCGCCCAAGCGGGCGACCTCGTCTTTCTCTCCGAGGCCCGCGATCCGCGTCGGATCGTGCACGTCATGCTGTATGCCGGCCATGACACCGTCATCGAAGGCCCAGGCACCGGGCAATACGTCCGTCGCATCAGCGTCGCGGAACGGCTGGGTCGTCCCCTCGAAACCTTTCGGCAAGGGGAAGGTTTACCGAATGGCCAACACCTCTTTTGCGGAACCTATCTGCCGTGAGTCCCCAGATTGCGGAACTGCTCGCTGATCCGGTCGCGGTCCGCTGGCGGCAGCCGTTCGTCACGGCCCTGGGCCGACGCCCGATGACTACACGCAATCTCGTGGTGCGCGTGCGCCTCTCCAATGGCCTCGTAGGCTACGGAGAGGGCTCCTCCTCGCTCGCGATGCCGACGCAAACCGTCGAGGCCATGCGCGAAGCGGTGGACCGACTGCGTCCACGGCTCATCGGACGGTCCCTCGCATCCTATCAGACACTGATCGCCGCCCTCTGGGGTCATGCGGGGAGCCATCCGACCGCGCTCGCCGCCGTCGAGATGGCGCTCTTCGACGCGTGCGCCCGCACGAGGGGCCTGCCCCTCTATCGACTCTTGGGCGGACGGACGACGTCCGTCGAGAGCGACCTGACGCTCGCGGCGTGGCCGGCCCCGCGGGCGAGCCGTGTGGCGCGTCTCGCGTGGCGGCGGGGCTTCCGACGGTTCAAGATCAAGGTGGGCACGGAGGATCTTGATGCCGATCTGCGTCGCGTGCTGGCCGTCGCCCTAGCCGCGCCGCGCGCGGAGCTGCTGTTAGATGCCAACCAGGGCTGGACCGTCGGGCAGACGCTGCGCGCGCTGCGCGCGCTGGAGCGCCGGCGCATCATCCCGCGCCTGATCGAACAGCCCGTGCCGCGCGCCGCGACGACAGCCCTCCGTGAGCTCGCCCGGCGCAGTCCCATTCCGGTCTTCGTCGACGAATCCGCGCGGTCCCCCGATGATCTCCGGCACATCGTCCGGCACCGGCTGGCGCAGGGAGTCAATATCAAGCTGGCGAAAAGCGGCATCCTCGGCGCCCTGCAGATGGTCCGCCTCGCCCGGCGCGCCGGGCTGCGCCTCATGATCGGCTGCATGGCGGAATCGACGATCGGGCTCTCCGCCAGCGTCCATCTGGCCTGCGGCCTCGGCGTCTTCGAGGAGGTGGACCTCGACACGCACTGGCTGCTGTATCCGTTGCGATGCCGCAGCGCGCTGACGGCAGCGGGACCGCGGCTGTCGGTATCCCGGCGCTCGCCGGGCACCGGTATCGTGTGGACCGGCCCAGCATGATCCGCCATCCGCTCCTGCTGTCGCTCTATCTGGTTCTGCTCGTCGCGGCCATTCGCGGCGTGATGCGCCGCCATGGGACCTGGCCCGTCTTCCAGTGGCTGCCGACGCCGGTCTGGTGCTACGGCCTGCCCATGTTAGGCACCACGTGCGGCCTCACCCCACCCTCTTCGCCCGTCTATGCCGCGATCACCGCCTGGCTCTTGCCGCCGACGCTGTTCCTGCTCCTGCTGCCGGCGAACGTGCGTGAGCTGGCGCAGGCGGGTCGCCACGCGCTGGCCTGTTTTGCCGTGGGATCAGGCGGCATCATTCTCGGGCTCGTGATGGGATTTCTCTGGTGGCGCCCTCACCTGCCGCCCGAGGCGTGGCAGGGGATCGGCGCCTTGGCCGGCACCTGGATCGGCGGCAGCGCCAATATGGTGGCGGTGGCGCAGAGCGTAGGCGCGGCCGACTCGATCCTCGCCCCGCTCATCGTAGTGGATACGCTCCTCGCCTACACCTGGATGGGAGGACTCTTGTGGCTGGCGCGATGGCAGGCTCCCGTCGACCTTGCCTGGCAGGCGCGCCCCCTCAGCCTCGCGTCTCCGACGTCAGCCGCGGAGCCGACGACCACGGGCCGCGTCCTGCTCGCGCTGACGATGGCCGCTGGCGCGACGCTCCTCGCCCAGCAGGCCGGTGCTCGGTTGCCAGTCCTGGGCTCCGTCGTGACGCCGACGACCTGGCGGCTCTTGTTGATTACGGCGATAGGGCTGCTGCTGGCGAGTCTACCTGGCAGCTCCCGCCTGACGCCGGCCGCCTCGTGGTTGAGCGCACCGCTGCTCTGCCTCGTGCTGGCCTCGATGGGCGCCCGGGCGAATCTTGCGGCGCTCTGGCGTGTGCCCTGGTGGCTGGCGGTCGGCGTCGTGGCCTTCGCCGTCCATGGCAGCCTGATGTTCCTCACCAGCCGATGGCGCCGCTGGCCGATTGGCCTGGCCGCCACCGCCAGCCAGGCCAATGTGGGTGGGGTGGCCTCGGCCCCCCTGGTCGCCGCCGTCTACCACCCTGCCCTCGCCCCTTTGGGGGTGGCGCTGGCGCTCCTGGGCAATGCCTTGGGCACCCCTGCCGGACTGCTCACCGCCTGGCTGTGCCGCTGGTTGGCCGGCCGCTACCCCTTGTAGCTTGAGGAAGTTATGGTATACTTGTAGGTGATTGAGATCACCGAAAAGGCAAACCTCCGCCACCAATCATGGCGGACCTCGCCCACCAAAATTGTGAAACAATTTTGGTGAGGCGGTGCGGAGTAATCCGGGGACGCAAAGCTAGGGATCCTGACAGGGGACCGCCCGGCTGCCGAAGTGGATGAAGCGCGCCACGCACGGCCAGACCGGCGTGGCGTGACTGTTGTTATGGAGGGAGGAAACTCCGATGGCGAATCGACGCGGATGGACCTTGGTAGAAACCCTCATCGCGAGCACCCTGGCCGTGAGCCTCGGGGCGGCCGTGGCCTATACCACCATCACCCGCACCCGTGTCGGCGCCTACGAACAGCGGGCCCAGGCGATGCTGCAGCTGCTCTCGGCCGGGCTCGACGACTACTTCTGGACGACGACCAACCCGCATCGCTATCCGCAGGACTTCAGCGAGCTGGCCACCTCGCAAGTGGCCTATGCGCTCGATCCCTTCAAGCTGGATCCCTCGAAGAAACTGGTCACCGAGGGCGCGAACCCGTACGTCTATCAACTCGACCCCATCATCACCGGCGGCTCTGCGTTGGGCTACACCCTCACGGCCAGCCCAGCGCCGGCCCTCGCGGGCGCGCGGACGTTTGTGCTGACCAAGAATGCAGCGCCGGCTGTGGCACCCCCACCCGGCGGTGGCAGTCCGCCCCCGACGGAGACCAAAGACTCCTGCGCTCCCAACTGCCCCCCGCCGAGCGATGACGGAGGGGATAACGGAAAAATAGACGGCGGTCTCGAACCACCCGTGCGCACTGAGGGGTTCTAATAGGCCACGGCGTACCCGCCGATAGCACGAAAGGATAATCGTGTGTCCCTGGCTGTCCAGGAGGACAGCCTTTTTTTATCGTCTCCGACACGCGGATGAGGCCCCATGACCGACACTGAGTCCCTGACACCGCCACGCCGCCCGGGAGCGACCCTGACGCAGCTCCTACTCATGGGCACGCTGCTGATCGCGGGTGTCGTCTCCCTCGCCCGGCAGAGCGCGGCCCTCCAGGCCTTCCTGTTAGGAGGCGAGGATCGGCTGCTGCGTCTGAGCCACGCGCTCCTGCCTCCGGCGCCACCCGCCGGGCTGGCCGTCGTCACCCTCGATGAAGCCACGGCCCAGCGCCTGGGCACCCCGCCCTGGCCCCGCGAGATTTACGCACGGTTCCTCCAGCAATTATGCCAGCGCCATCCGCGCGTGATTGCCATGGACTTCGTCTTTGTCGGCCATGAAGCCCAGGATGCCGGCGATGATGCGCTGGCGGGAGCGATGCGCGCGTGCGGCAATGTGCTGCTGCCCTCCCACATCGATGAATTCGGCCGCCACGTCTCGCCTGAGCCAACACTGGCTGCCGCCGCGCTGGGCTACGGCATCGTCAACAAGCCGCATGGCGCCGATTTCGTGGTGCGGCGCGGGCGGACCTGGTGGAGCGATGCCCGCGGCGTCTTCGTGGACTATGCTTTTGAGGTGAAGGCCGCCGCCGTCATGCTGGACGTGCCCCTGCCACGGATCGAACGGCTGGAGCGCGCCGTCCTGCTCCGCGGCCCTCGCGGGACGGTCACCCTCCCGTCGCGGCGCGATGGCACCGTGCCGATCCGCTACGCCTATCTGCCGTCGGAGATCACGACGCTCAATTTTGCCGAGGTGCTCGAGGGACGCCTCCCCGCGGAGGCGGTGCGCGACAAGCTGGTGTTGGTGGGGCTCACCTTTCGCGACCGGGATGTGCATCGCACGCCGCTGGGACCGATGCCCGGGCTGCACATCATCGCGAACACCGTGCTGATGTTCCTGAGCGGCCGCAGCCTGGTCGAGCTGCCCTTCCCGCTCGAACTGCTGATGCTGTGGTTGCTCGCGCTCTTGACCCTCTTGCTCACCTATCGCCTGCCGGCGCGGCACAGCGCGGCGCTGGTCGGCCTGGGCGTGGCGGGCGCGCTGGGACTGCATCTGACGCTGTGGTGGCAGGGGCTGCTCTGGCATTGGAGTTTGCCGGTCGGCGTGATGGGGCTGGTCTACGCCTCGACGAGCCTCTACCGCTCGGTGGTCCTGCACCGCGAGACGGCCGCGCTCAAGCGGCAGGCGATCACCGATGAACTGACCCAGCTCTTCACCTTCCGCTACTGGCAGCTCCGACTGCGCCTCGAAATCGAGCGGGTGCGCCGGTACCAAGCGCCGCTCTCCCTGCTCATGCTGGACATCGATCACTTTAAGCAGGTCAACGACACCTATGGCCACCTGGCCGGCAACGCCGTGCTCCAGACCGTCGCCACCCTCCTGAGGGAGGCGCTGCGGACGACGGATATCCCCGGCCGGTACGGTGGCGAGGAGTTCGGCGTCATGCTGCCCCACACCAACGCCGCGGGGGCCTCCATCTGCGCCGAGAACATCCGGCGCCGGATCGCGGAGTACCGCTTCACCCTGCCGAACCATCCCGAAGGGCTGCGTGTCACCATCAGCGTCGGGGTCGCCGCCCTCGATGAGCTGGGCCTGCACACCGCCGAAGAGCTGATTCAGGTCGCCGACGAAGCGCTCTACGCCGCCAAGCATGCGGGCCGCAACCGGGTCGTGATGGGCACCTGGCAGACGATCGAAGCCGGCCAGGCCATCCCGCCTGCGCCACCGGAGCGAGGCTGATGATGGCCAAACGCACCTTCACCGCTGGCCACGCCGTGCTCATCGCCGTCCTCTGCTGTGTCGTCTATCGCGGCTGGGTGGTCCCGAGCGGCGCCGTCGATCTCCTGCGTCTGCAAACCTTGGACACCTTCACGCGGGCCGCCCAGCAGCACCGTCCGATGCCCTCGGAAACGGCGGCCCTGGCCATCGTCGTCATCGACGATGAAACGCTCGCAAGCCTCGGGGCCAAATGGCCGTGGCCGGCATCGATGACCGCCCGGCTACTCACCGCGTTGCATCGCGCCGGCGCGCGCCTGATTCTCTGGAATCTGCCCCTGCCCGGGGAGGGCCTGCCGCCCGACGAGCAGAGCCACCTCGCCGAGGCCCTGCGCGAAGCCCGGCCGGTCATCATCGGGGCCTGGTTGCGCGAGGGGCTGCAGCCGCTCGTGCCCGGTGCCGCCCTGCAAGAGGCGAGCGCCGGCGTGGGCCTGGTCGAGAAGCCGGCGGACGGCGATGCGACGGTGCGGCGCAGCCTGGTCACCGGCTCCTCGGTGGCCGCCCCCCGCGCGCGGTGGACGAGCGAAGTGCTGGCGACGGCCCTGCTCCGCCACGAAGCCCCTGAGCAACTCGTGATTCCCCGGCGCGCCGACGGAACCTTCTGGATCCATTACCTCGTTCGGCCCGAACGCCTGACCGTCTATTCGGCGTCGCGCTTCGCCGCCGCCAACGCTGCGGCGGTCCCGGACGGTATGCTCCAGGACAAGATCGTCCTCGTGGGCCTGACCAGCAAGATCATGCACGAGATCGACCCCACGCCGATCGGCCCGATGCCGCGCGTCTTCATCATGGCCAACACCCTGCTCACGCTGTGGACCCAGGCGTGGCTGCGCGAGGTGCCGGCGCTGGCCGAGTGGGCGCTGTTGCTGTTGGTCAGCGTGCTGGCCGCCTGGGTGGGCTATGCGTGGCCGATGGGACGCGCGCTGGCCGGCCTCACCGGATTGCTCGTGGGGCTGGGCGCGGCCTGCGGCCTCGCGGCGCGGCATCACTGGCTGTGGGACGTGGCGAGCGCCTGGGTGGTGACGCTGGTGGGTTTTGCGGTGGCCGGCCTGGGCAAATATGTCGCGGTGATCGTCGAGAATGCCGCGCTGAAGGAGGCCGCGATCACCGACGGGTTGACCGGCTTGTACACCTACCGCTATCTCTCCGTCGTGCTCCGGTACGAACTGGCCCGGGCCCGTCGGTACCACACGCCGCTGTCGCTGCTGATCCTCGACCTCGATCTGTTCAAGCGGATCAACGACACCTACGGCCATGCAGAGGGCAATGTCGTCTTGAAAATGGTCGCCCAGACGATCCGGCAGGCGACGCGCCGCGTCGATCTGGCCGCCCGCTACGGCGGCGAGGAGTTCTGCCTGGTCCAGCCCTTCATCAACCTCGACGGAGCGCTCGTCACCGCGGAGCGGCTGCGCAAGACGATCGAATCGCTGGCCTTCGTCATCCCGGGTCAGCCGGAGGCGCTCAAGGTGACGGTGAGCATCGGGGTGACGACCTATCCCCGGTGTGATGCGGCCACCATCGAGGATTTCGTGGACCAGGCCGACCAGGCGCTCTACGCCGCCAAGCGCTCCGGCCGCAACAAGGTCTGCCTCTACAACGCCTCCGCGCTCCCCGCGACCCCACCACCGGTCGATCGGCCCGAAGGGCCGATGCGGTAATCGTGCCTGAGGGGGACGGACGACCCCTTCGGGACAAAACTGAGAATGACGTGCTGCTAAACGCTCTGCTCAACAGGCTGTTCGGAGCGAAAGATGGCTTACCAAGGATTTGCATATAATGCAAATAAAATTTTCTATTAATGAACAAAACCATTGACAGGACTTGCCGGGTTTGTTATCGTGTCCTCCATCTTCAGGAGGTGTTCATGCTGAAGGGCTTAGGCGACCGGTTACGAGAACTCCGGAAACAACGCCAGCTCACTCTGATCGAGCTGGCAAAGGTCTCGAAGATTCACGCCTCGACCCTCAGCCGGATGGAGCGCGGCCGGATGATCGGAACGCTGGAAGCTCACGTCCGCCTGTGCAAGGCGTTGAGGATTACCCTGGCAGAACTCTATGTCGGCCTAGCCGACGCCACGTCAAAGGTCAGCGTCAGAACGGCTCGGGATCACTCGGATATCTGCCGGCACAACGACAAAGTGGTCCAGCGATTCCTGACCACTGACTTTCTGCAGAAGAGACTCCTGCCCTCCCTCCTCGAGATGGCTCCGGGGGGCAAAACACCCCTCGAGCAGCACCAAGCTGATGTGGAAAAGTTTTGCTACGTGATCAACGGGCGGGTGCGGTATTCAGTGGGGCAGGATGTGCACGACCTGAAGGCAGGCGATGCGCTCTACTTTGAAGGCCACCAGCCTTCCCATCTGGAAAACACCGGCACGAACTCCGCGAAACTGCTCTGCGTGACCGTGCCCTCCGTCCTCTAAAACCCTCCTGACAAACGCTCATCGTTGGCGAGCGCGGCGAACGCCGGCAACTGCATCCGGTAGGCGCGTAACAGCCGCTTCACCGTTTGCTGCGGAAACCACACGCCGGCGCTGGCTTCCAACTCTTCCAAGGCTTCCTCCGGCGACCGCCTCTCATAGAGCACTAAATACCGGAAGGCAAGATGAATAGCCACCTCGGCCATGGGCCAAGGGACGACGTCCTGGTCCTTGGCGTAGAGGTAGCCGTGGGCCTCGTGGTGCACCAGACAGCTGGCGACGCGCTGCTGCAACCGGGCCAGTTGGGCCGGGATCGTAAAGGTGGTCACGCCAGGGACGGTGGCCCTGGCGACGACACCAGGGGTGGTCTCCCCATCCAAGAGCAGTCCCACTTTGTTGAGCAGGTCTACGTGGTTGTCCTCCAGCCGCTCGGCGACAAAGTGGTGCATCATCTGCAGAACGTACTGGTCGTGGATGGCCTGCGGGATCAGCACGCTCCGGCTCCGATAGATCATCTGCCAGAACCGATCGGCCAAGACCACGAACCCGACGAGCGTCCTCCCCACAAACATCCCCACCGCTAACTCTGCCCCTAACCTCCGAAAGATGGTCTGCAACACGCTGTCCGCTTCGCTGGTCGAAAGGGCCAGAAGATCCAGGAGGGGCTGCTGTGGGTGGTGACGGAACCAACTGACTAATCCATGCTGAGCCGTCAACTGCTCAGGAAAGGTGCCACGCTGAACATCCGAAGTATTGAGGAGGACAAAGTCGCCGCTGCCTGGCTGCAAGACATAGATGGCGTGCCGCTCCGCCGCCAGACACGCCCCCATCCAGCGGGGCACGGTGTGGGGCTGGGTGAGGATCCGCCGGACAGTCGGGAACAGGTCGGCCAGCAAGCGCATACGAGGCAGGTAGTCATTGAGGCCCAGCTGCCGCGCCTCGGTATCGGTCTCCTCATCGACTTCATAAGCCGTCAGGATGGTACGGATGGTGCGCTGCGGATCCAGTTCCCGCAGCCGTCGCAGGAAGCGCAAGCCGGTGGTGGTGTAGGCGCGCAATTCAGCAATCACCAACTGCGGCTGCTCGTCCATCACTAAGGCCACGGCTTCGGGTTCGGCGGTGGTGGTGAGGACCCGGTAGCCCTCGTGGGTCAATGCCTGGCCGAGCAGAGTGCAGAGTTTGGGTTCACTGTCCAGGATGAGGATCGTAGGCGTCATGCGGTGGTCGTCTCCGTGGCCGCTCCCGTCGAGACCGGCAGTTTAACGGTAAAGGTGGTCCCCTGGCCGACCTCACTCTGCACCTCAATCTGACCTTTGTGGTCGCGGATGATCCGGTGGCAGATGAACAGCCCCAAACCGGTACCCTCATGCCGCGTGGTGAAGAACGGTTCAAAGAGACGTTTGAGGTTCTCCGGGGCAATGCCTGGGCCGGTATCGGTCACCACCGCCTCGGCGTTGGGCCCCTGCCGCCGGGTCATGAGGGTGAGCGTGCCTCCGCCGGCCCGCTCCATGGCCTGGTGGGCATTGAGAATGAGGTTGACCAGAACCTCCGCTATCTGGGTGGCAAATCCTTCCACGAGTAGCTTGTCTGCGGCATACTGCTTCACGACCGTCACGGTACCAGTGGTATGGGTGTAGCGCGCCAACGCCAGGGCCTCCTCCATCGCGGCGGTGAGCTCCACCGGTGCCTTGGCCCCCCGCGTGGGGCGGGAGTGCTTGAGGATCTGCTCGATGATGGTGCTGGCCCGGGTGCATTCCTCGATGACGCTTTCGTGGACCTTTTGGATCTCGGCGACCATCTGCTGTTCAGCTTCAGATTGCGGACTACGGTGTTTGAGGCGATCGAGGTACAGCTGACATTCCGTGGAAATGATGGTCAGGGGGTTGCGAATCTCATGGGCCATCCCGGAGGCCATCTGGCCAACGATGGTGAGCTTCTCGGCTTGAAACAACTGTGCTTGAGCCACCTTGAGTTCGTCAAAGAACTGGGCGTTCTCGATGGCGAGGGCTGCTTGGTTAGCCAGAGTGGAGAAGACCGACAAGTCGTCCGTCGAGTAGATCTGCCCGGAGGTCTTCTGGCCCAGCACCAGAAAGCCCAACAGCCGCTGGTCGGCGAAGCTGGGAATGGCCAGGCTGGCCCGCATCTGCTCCATGCGGTTGAGCGCCAGCCGCATGTCCTGGTAGAAGCCGCCTTCCGTGAAGCGCTCGCTTTCCTCGCTCAGCATGGCTTTCAGTTCTTCCTGCACTAAGATGGCGCGCCGCTGCTTCAGGAACCGAACGAGCGGATCGTATTTTTCCAGGGCCATCCCGACCTGCAATTTCTCCTGGCCGCCGCGCGCGGCACGCAGGATGTACCGGTCGGTGTCTTTTTCGACCAGAAAAATTCCGGCATGCGTCAACCGCACTTGCTTGACTAGGACACGCACAATGACGTTGAGCAACCGGTGTAGGTCCCGGATCTGCGTCATCCCCACCGACGCAGTCAGCAGGGTTTGTTGATACCGCCGCTGCTCACGCAAAAGGCGATCCTCAGCCCGACGCTGAAAGAACAGATTCAGATAATGGGCAGCCGTCGCAAGGGCTGCGCAAACGAACCATAATCCTACCCACCACTGCCTACCAAACAACCGTTCGAGTTGTGGCTGCCACGACAGCGCACCGAGCAGTGGCAAGCCAAGCAATATAGCGTAGACCACCATAAAAACTGACGTCCTAGTAATGGCGATGTTAATATCGAGCAGCCGATGTCTGACAATTGCATAAGTAGTCATAAACGCATAAAGTGCGACCGCGTAGGTCCCATACGGCATCAGAACAGGGATTACAACATTGAAGGTAGGCAGAAAGTTTGGAATTCCTCCGATATATGCAACCAGCATAGACCAACAAAAATAAGTCAGTTGATTACGCTTAATGCCGGTAGAACGCCTATAGATCCTGAACAGCTCAACCAAGCCGTAGAGTGCCCACGCCACCCACATCATGAAGAATACGGGGTAGACAACCCCAGGATTGATGAAGAATCTGAAGTCAAATTTGGGTACAACTTCCTTAATAAAGGCAGGCGTTGAATCAAGGGCCAAGGAAAGGAGGCCCCAGAAATAACCGGTTCTAACTATTGCTGCTTTCCTTCGCCTCTCATGGGGTTCGAGTAGACTCACAACAAAATGCACAAAAAAGATTGGGATGAAGATTACACCAATATGGTTAATCCTCCACCATAGGAGAGCGCTTGATGCGTTGTCCACCGTTATAGAATAGGCCTCAAGCGCACTCCACCACGCAATAGCAGCTGAATAGAGCGCATATGTTATATTCGTGAGGCGGCGTTTGCCATTTGCATAAACAAAAATCGCTAACAAGAAATGTGTTAGCGATGTTACTGCTAATGAAATGACATATTGCCCTAGCACGGCCTGGTCCTCTTAAGACAAAGATTAAATAGGGTTGGTAAGCGTGGCCTCTTGAGCAGGCGAGGTAGCAGTGATTCCGATCGGGACATGCGCCTAAGGCAAAGCTGGCTGGAAGGAAGAAGTTCTAGCCTGCCCTGGCGATACACCGACACTTAAGAAGGAGCGCTTCACAATAAGCCAGGCGGCTGTGCCAGCATAGAATGCGCTTAGATAGAGTCCATATGGATATAGTGGAAACCATCTGATGTCGGCCATGATGAGGAAGTTATCCAGGCCTCCAAAATAACCAAGTAGGTGGGCGATGAGATAAAAATTGAGCGTCGCTGCTTGTGCGCGTGCTAGCCCGCGCTTACTACGCCACAGCAAAAAGGATCCATAGGCAATCATTGCAACAAATGTCATGAAATAGATCGGATAAAATATCATTGGTTTTGGGTAGGCATACTCAGGCCATTGAACGGCTGGGCCGGTAAAATTCCTGGTAAATAGATTGAGGAGGTTATAGGCAACGGTCACCAGGTATCCAATGAACAAAATGGGCGATTTCGAGGAAGCGCCCTCTGAGCTATAAAGCGTCGCAAAATGGAGAAAGAAGATTGGTATAAAAGTACAACCCACGTGCAGAAGCCACCCCCACCAAAAGTCTGAAATCACTGGCCGCAGCTGAAATTGGGCTGCGACTGTAAAACTCCAAAAACTGATGCTAAACCAGTGCAAACTGGAAACGCGGGCAACAGCTGAGACTGGTTTATTCTTCAGTGAGACAAGTCCAGCCATAAGCGCCGACAAGGAAAGTAGCCCTGCGGAGATTATAAAGTGGTTCACGTCTCACTGACCTCCAACCGCTACACGAAGCTTCCCCTTTGTCAGTTCATCAGGCATGTCGCGGTCACCTGCTGCAGCATCATCAAGACACATTTCAGCTCCAGCCCTAATGGTGGGAGGTATAGAAACAAGCTTTCCGTTTTGTGCAAAAGCGAGTTTCTGCCCCCCAAACGCAATGATATCGTTGGCCTTCTTATTCATAAAAGCGAAAAGCATGTCAAAACTCGTATGCGTAAAATTTTTGGTTTTGATAGCTATCCTAATCTCATCAAATAGCGTTGCTTCTCGCTTGTACGACATCCAAGCATTCACGGTTATAAGCTTATAACCAGATTGCAAGATCTGCATATGATCTGGCACGGCCACGCGGAAGTATTCTTCCCTTGCTACGCCCTGCCAGTCGAAATATCTGGAAAAATAGACGTTTCCTTCAAGATTAGTGTCAGTCAGATAAACTCTTCTGTCATAGACAAACACTCGATTCTCCAGATCAAGGCCTGCGTTCCTAATTTTGCTTAATAAGCTGGCCATTATACTTTCCATTGGAAAGCCTCCTTAACGATTGTAGAGCTTCCCCGTACGCAGAGTAACGACGCGTCTATGGATCGAGGTGATCGTGTCTCCGCGCAGGAGCGCCTCGACTCGTTCCTTGAGCGCCGACGGATTAGCCATTTTGTCCAAGAAGCGAACGCCACCTAACGTTACCACTTCGGCCTGGGTTTGCCAGCTGGGGTTCGTTGAAATCAAAAGGACCTTAAGATCACCATGAACCAGTTTGAGGGTTTTTAAAATATCGAGGATGTTGGGTGGTTGATTATCGAGATCGAGGACGAGTAGCTGGGTCTTGTTGGTGGCTAAGTACCCGCCAAGTTCATGCGGGTTCCGGATGGGGATTGCCTCATAGTCGTCTGATAAGACGCAGCGCATCACTTCCTCAAGCGGCTCATAGGATTCACAGAGGACGATGCGTGGTTTGGGCTGTAGCATTCCCGCCATTTTAGAATCGAAGTCCACTGATGCTATCCTGATCCTATCGCTATCGGACTGCCCGCTTTCTCGACGACTTGCGCTTGCCGCATCCTGGCGTTCGACTGGGTCTGGAGCCACCCCTGGATCTGGGCTTTGCTATACCGCCAAGACCGCCCGACCTTCATGGCGGGAATCTCCCCGCGTTGGGTCAGCCGCCAGAGCGTCATTTTATGAATCTTGAGGTAGGCGCGCAACTCCTCAAAGGTCAGTAACTCATCCGTCGCCATGGGATTCCCCCCAAGATAACAACACCCTGGATTGCTCCAGGGTGTAGCCTACTTTCGTATGTCTCAGTATACGGCTGTCACAACGCTTGTCAAGGAGAAAACGCGCTCGGGTGACGTTCTGAACGGTGTGGAGGCGTGGACAGCGTCAGACCGGCTGCGGGGCGTGGCGGAGCGCCTGTTCGATGGTGGCGCGCAGCTCGTGGATGTCGAAGGGCTTGGTGAAGTAGGCCAGGATCTTGTAGGTGCGGTAGACCTGGTGGGCGACGGCAAGGTCCTGGTGGGCGGTCAGGATAATGACCCGCAGCTCCCGCTGGCTCTGGCGCAGGGCGTCCAGGACGGCTAACCCGTCCATCCGGGGCATTTTGAGGTCGAGGACGAGGAGGTCATGGTGGTGGGTCTTGAGCTTGTGGAGCGCGTCCACGCCGTTGGAGGCGGTATCAGCGTAGGCGAGGCCGGCGACGAGCTCGGTGACGATGTGGCAAATCTTTGGTTCGTCATCGCAGACCAGGATCCGGAAGCGGGGTGTACGCTGGACCTTCAGGGCCGGCCGGGTCCTGCTGAGCGGCCGAGTACGCCGCTTGGGAGCGCTCAGACGCTTGAGACGCTTCTGTGGCATTGTGCTCCTCTTACAACGCTGGCGGGCTGACGATCACGATGGCCCGTGCGGTCGTACTGCCGGGATTGGTGATGGTATGCGGCAGCGCCGCATCGAAGAAGATCGAATCGCCGGTCCCGATTCCGTGCTTCTGGTCATTCAAGTCTACCACAAGCTGGCCCTCGAACAGATAGCAAAATTTCATCGTGCCGGGCCGGAGGGCTTCCTGCAGGGTGCTGCCCCCTGGTGCGAGGTCCAACAGCGCCGGCAAGAAGGGCTTGCCCAAGACGCTCGTCGTCAGGTGCTGCAGGCTCATCCCCCGCTCCGCGACGACGTAGCTGGCGACCCGGGCCTGGGCGCGTTGGAGCTCGACCGGCCCCTGCCAGCCTTCTAACCCCGCATAGAAATCCGCTAACGTCACCCCCAGCCCCCGGCAGAGTTTGCTGACGAGCTCCACCGTGCCGGTACGCAACCCCCGCTCCAAGTAGCTGATGGTGCTCTTATCTACACTGGAACGCTGGGCTAATTGCACGAGGCTGAGTTTCCGGTGGTGCCGCAGCGCGCGCAGCCGCGCGCCGTAGAGGTTGGGATGGACGGGTTTTCTGGCCATGCTGGCACTGTAGCACAACAGGCGAACTTTGTCAACTGCTACATAAAAAATTTCATTGAATTTTAATATTACAACTATTTGTTAAAGTTTAAGTTATATATTTCAAGAATCAATCTCAAATCTTATTGTTGACACTTTACGTAATCATATGGTACACTTCAACTGTGCTTGGAGAAGGAGCCTTCACGATGTGGCGTGTGCTGAAACTCTACCGCCGATGGCTCAATTGGAAGGCCATCCGGGGCCGCAGGAAACTGGAAGGGCTGTTCGGGGAGAACTTCCCCGCGGTGTTTTTCCGACACCTGTAAGGGTGTCCTGACAACCGAGCGGTCGTCCGCACGAGAAAGGCAAACCCGCGGTAACGCGGGGGCGCAAAGCCACGGATCCCTCAGGGACCGCCGGGCTGCCGAAAGCAAGGCAGACCCGGCGTTTTTGTTTGCCCGAAAGGAGCTGAGGCACCCATGGATCATGAGGCGTTCAGACAATCGTTACTGCACATGTTGGAGGACGGTACCTTCCAAGAGATTGTCGGTGTCGAGGGAGACCAGTGCGGACAGGTGGAGTTCCGCCTGCAGCGAATCTACCACGTGCACTTGACTAAGAAAACGGTAGAAGTGCACGAGTGGGAGGCCGAGTTGGTCCGCCAACAGGTCAACGGCCGGTGGCGGGATTTTCCTCCCATGATCCGGCATCGCCAGAAGCTCGTGCTCGATCGGCCCACGGGGGCGGTCCTCCAGATCTCCGGTGTCGACCCGGACGGCCAGACACCGCGCCCAACCAAGAGCGTGAAGCCGCGCGGGCGAGCACTGCTGGCGGTGGTGTGATGCCAGGCAGTGAGATTTGATAATTTTTCAAATGTACATTGACAAATATGCATCTACATGATAGACTCAAAGCCATGACCACCAGTCCGTTTCCCTTTCCCCGGTTGAGCCGTTGTGTCGCCAGTGTCACCAGCGTCGCGCTGGTGACGGTGACTTGCCTGCTGTACGTCACCCCCTGGGCAGAGGCGGCGGAACAGCGCCGGATCCGGTACTTCCACACCGACCATCTGGGTTCGGTCACCATGGTCACCGATGAGCAGGGCCAGGTGGTCCAAGAGACGCGCTACAAACCGTATGGGGAGATCTATTACCAATCTGGTTCCGAAAACCGGCCCCACAAGTTCACCGGGCAGCGCCAGGATGCGTCAACGGGCCTCTATTATTACAACGCCCGATACTACGATCCCCAACTAGCGCGGTTCACCCAGCCAGATTCTTTTGTCCAAGCCCCTGTCGATCCCCAAACTCTGAACCGGTATGCCTATGCCAGGAATAATCCCGTTAAATATGTCGATCCGTCAGGTCACTTCCTCTTTTTAGCCCCGCTGTTCTCCTTCCTGGCCTCACTCGCAGAGCTGGCCTTCTACGGCAGTATTCTGGGCGCGCTCTCGTTCGTCGGCATTGGAGCCATCACCGGACAGATTAGCAGCTTTTCCGCCATGCTCAATCTGGCGGCTTCGGGGGCCTCTTTTGGTGCCACCATGGCCGTGGGCGGCCCGTTTGTCAGCGCGGCGGTCGGGACGGCCGGCGCCGGTGCCTTCCTGGGAGAAATGGCGCTCCTCGCAGCGGCCGGCTCGGTGAGCGGTGGAGTGGGGAGCAGCCTTGCGGGTGGGACATTTGGTACGGGCGCGTTTGCCGGGGCTGTGACGTCGGCAGCGACGTTCGGCATCGGCAGGGCCGCGGCACCTGTGTTACGTCCGCTCGGGCAAGCGCTGGGACGAACAGGGGCCGGACAGGCGCTGTCCAAGGGATTCGGCCGCGTCTTTCAGCCTCTAACTAATAGAATGGCCGTGCTCAACGCCCGGGCCGTCGGTAGCTTGCGGGGCTTTGGCAATGCCCTTGGAGGCGCCGCTGTTGACGGCCCCGTAGATTTGGGTAAGATTACTATCAGGCATCCGCCAAACCGAGGCTTTGAAGGAGAGGCAGCAAGAACTATTCTGGAGCCAGGAACTCTGATTGATCGATACGGTGGAGCTGATGGCAGTTTTCTTGCCCCGGCAGGCACACCGTTTGGGCAGCGGTCTCTGCCGGCCGCCCTGGAAAGCCAATCGCTCCACACCTACAACGTGCTTAAACCGCTCGAGGTAGATTATGGGAAAGTGGCTGGCTGGTACGGTCAACAGGGCGGTGGGATGCAATACGACCTCGGTAAACGCACGGTTCAAGATCTTATTGATTCGGGTTATCTAGCTCCGGCGGATTAGCCGATTAAACCATGGGAAACCCTAAACGCTATCTTTCCTTCGATCCAAAGGAGGGTTATCCTGCTGGACAAAACCTGTATTATGAATGCCTCATCTGTGGAGAGACATTGGCTTCCTGGCCGAACGAACCTGTCGCTTGCCCCTGTAAGAACATTCGCATTGAGCTTGGACGGATGGCCGTTGAAGATGATAGCAAGATCCGACTTTATGCATCCAGCTAATTGTCGATCGACCCGAAGGGCCGATGCGGTAATCGTGCCTGAGGGGGACGGACGACCCCTTCGGGACAAAACTGAGAATGACGTGCTGCAGGATCGCCTGACGGTCGGCCGGGGCGATCTGCACGAATTTGATGCCCGCCTCGTAGCGCTGCTCCCGCCCGCTGCCGCCGATCACCGCGTACGACTCGACCCAGACCACCTCGCCCGTAAACACCAGCGGCACCGGCCGCTCGGGCAGATGTACGCTTACCTCGAGCAACGCCGCCGGCGTCAGCGGCTCGGTGAGAATGAGCCGCACCCCGCCGCCGCTGATATCCTTCGTCACGGCCGGCCGCTTGGCCGTGGACCTGGGTGGCGCGGCCGCAGGCCCGACCACCCGATACTCGACGGGCAGCCGGGTATCCAACCGCACATACTCACGCCGTTCCAGCACGTTCGTCAGACCCCCAACCCGGCCAGCGCCTCCTGCACGATCCCCTGATCAATCTGGGCCACGCTGCGCTGCCAGCCGGAGACCAGCGCCAGATCGCAGAGCTGATTGATGCGCCGGGGAATCCCGCCGGCGTTCTGATGCACCGCCTCGACCGCCAGTTCGGAAAAGATGGCCGCGGCGTTCGCTGCGCCGGCCGTGGTCAGCCGGTGGGTGATGTACTGCTGCGTGTCGGCCCGCTCGAGCGGCGCAAGGTCGTAGCCCATCGCGATCCGCTGCAGGAAGGGCTTGTGGCGCTGGAGCCGCTCCCGCAGCTCCGGCTGGCCCAGCAGGATGAGGGTCACCAGATACCGGTCCTCCTGCTGAAAATTGAGCAGCAGCCGCAAGGCATCGATCGTCGCCTCCTCCTGGAGGACGTGCGCCTCGTCGATGATCACGACGGTGTCGCGATTGTCCTTCGCGTTGTTGAGGAGAATCTCCTCGATCGCCTGCAGAAAGGCATCGGTCGACATCTCGGTGAGCCTCTCCGGCAGGCGGGGCGCGCCGAGGCTGCGGGCGATCGTGCGCAACAGCTCGACCGCGCTCTGCGGCGGCTGGGTGACGCTGCTCACCTGGTAGCGTGGCAGGACGAAGAGGCGCGCCAGCGCCCGCCCGATCAGCGTCTTGCCGCAGCCGAAGACCCCGCTGAGGACCCCCGCCCCCTTGCGCCCCTCAATCACGTAGCGCAGCCGCGCCAGCGCCTCGGCATGCTGACGGGAGGCGTAGAGAAACCGCGGGTCCGGCGTGTTCTCGAAGGGCAACCCCTTGAGGCCCCAATGCTCGAGATACATCGGCTACGTCTCGACGACCGTGAGTGGATCGATGTGCGGTAACGAAATGCGAAATGCGTAACGATGTGCGATGGGGGATGTGCGTAGAACAACCGAACATCGCACATCCCACTTCGAAACGCACATCGCACGTCCCCACCGCACATCGCACATCGGACTGATAGCGTGTCCTACGCTTAGCTTACCAGAAACACGGGCACCAAACTACCGCCCCGTGAGATGTTGACGACCGTGTCGCGCGCGGCGCGGCCGAGAAAGGCGATGCCGTGGGGCGTGGGGGTCATGCCGAGCGTGACCCATTGATTCGCCAGCTCCACGCGCGTGCCGTCGAGGGCGGGAAAACGGGCCTGCTGCAGCTCGACATAGGCCTGGACGACGACGGTGTGCGGGTGCGCGACGGCCCCGGCGAGCGCCGCCTCCCAGGTGGCGTCGGTGACGCGCGGCCCGATCACCACCTGTTCGCCTCCATAGCCGCGGTTCGGTTTCAGGATGAGGCTGGCGCGGTGGCCGCGCGCATACGGCACGAGATCGACGGGCTGTCCGTCGGGCCCAGGCGTCTTGCGCTCGGCGACGAGCCGTGTCCAGGGGATGTGGGGACGGATGCGCCGGGACTCGTACCACCCGAGGCATCGGTCGTAGGCCGGGTTGGTCAGCAGCTCGCAGACACTCTTCTGGTCGAACTCGCCCAAGAAACTGGACACGACTTGATTCCGCTGGAAGGCGAGCCGCACCGGCTCGAGGGAGGTGGTGCCGTACTTCTCGATGGAGAAGAGCTCCTGAATCTGGTAGTCGCGGTAGATGAGATCGATCGGCTGGCCCTGGCAGGTGAGCTCGCCATCCTGCACGGCCAAATCCCTCGGGTCCGCGACGAAGGCGGTCAGACCACGGCTCGTGAGGTACTGGGCCATGAAGGAGAATTCATCGGCGCCGCCGCTCGTCGTCTCGCGCCGCTCCATGAGCGCCACACGGCAGCGCTTGCGCCCGATCGCGCGCGCGTGATCGAGCAGCGTCCGAAGCCACAGCTCCCGCATGTCGACCGGGAGGGTGAACTGGATCTCCGGGAACCGGTTCTGCAGGTGCGGCCGCAGGAACTCCCATGCGATGGCGTTGGCCACCGGCATGAAATGGATGCAGCCCACACCCACCGCGTTGAACTCCAGGAACTGAAACCGGCGCTGCCAGCCGTCCCGGCCGAGGTCTCCATCAGTATCCGACCGCTCGAAGACGGTGGCCGGCCGGGGCAGCGCGCGCGGGAACATCAGCTGCCGCCACCGCTCCTCTTCCTCGGTGAGCGGCAGCACCGCGCGGAGACTCGCATCCTCCGGGTAGCGCTCCACCGCGCGCGCGAGGACCCGCCGGATCGCCAGCGACAGCCGCAGGAGCATCCGTCCCTGCTGCCGGGAGAGCAGCCAGGGCGCCATCTCGACGCCGACCGGCACGAGGACCTTGGCCTCGTCGTACATCACCAGGCCCTGCGCCTTGGCCTCGGTCACCAACCGATCGCGCCAGGCCTGATGCACCTCGAGCGGCAGCGTGGCCAGCGACTCCGCGACGCGCTGGGTCAATCCCTCGCGGATGGTCTGTGCGATGGGGCATCACCTCTCGTACTACGCATACCACACGCCGCGCCAATTGAAAAGCGCCTCGGCATGGACGCCTGTGATACGATAGCGGTGTGACGATGACAGTACCTGCCGTGGCTCAGGCCCAGCTCCTGCAGCATCTCCAACAGATCGTCGGCGAGCGCAGCCCGCAGCGCGATCCTGAGCGGCTCAAGGCGGTCGAACAGTATCTGGCCGACACGATGACCCAGGCCGGCTGCCACGTCGAGCGGGATCCCTTCTTCTGCTTCGGCCAGACCTTTCACAATGTCATCGGCACCATTCCCGGCACGGCACCGGGTCCAGGGTTCGTGGTCGGCGCCCATTTTGACGCCGTGCCCGGGACCCCGGGTGCCGACGACAATGCGAGCGGCGTGGCGGCCCTGTTGGAGGTGGCCCGACTCGCCGCCGGCTGGCAGCCGCGGGTGACGATCCGGTGCGTCGGGTTCAATATCGAGGAGTATGCGATGGCGGGCAGCCTCCACTACGCCGAACGGCTCAAGCGGGGCCGTGAGCGGCTGTTGGGGATGGTGTCGTTGGAGATGCTCGGCTTCACCGAGCACGTGGGACTGCAGCGCTATCCCCCGCGGCTGGGGCGGCGCCTGCCCGCGAAGGGCAATTACGTGGGGGTGGTCGGCAACCGGCGGTCGAAGCGATTGCTGCGCCACATGGCGGACCACTTGCGCGCGGTGCCTGAGCTGCCGGTCGAGAGTCTGACGGTGCCCCTGAATGGCTGGCTCCAGCCCATGACCCGGCTCAGCGATCACTCGCCCTTCTGGGACCGGGGCTATCCCGCGCTGCTCGTGACCGACACCGCCTTCTTGCGCAACCCGCATTACCACGCGAGCTCCGACACGCTCGCCACACTCGATTTGCCCTTCCTGACGCGCATCACCCAGGGCATCGTCTCCGCGCTCTACGACCTCACCTGCACGGTGGCCTGAGCCGCAGCTCACGGCACGGTGACGGTATCCGGCGCCTGGGCCTCCCACGGCGGTGCGAAGACCACCACGGCCACGGCCGGGCGCTTGCCGTCGTTGACGAAGTAGTGCACCTTGCCCCGCGGAATGACCACCCAATCCTGCGCCTTCAAGGCGATCGCGTTGCCCTCTAACAGGAGCCGTCCCTCGCCCTGAACGAGACACGCGACCCCGTCGTGGAATCGGTGCACGTGCGGTCGTTCCCGGTCGCGCACCAGCACGATGTGCACGCTGGCGCCCGGGGAACGGCCCCAGTCATCGAGGCGCAGATTGTCCTGCTCCCCGAGCGGATGCGCCTTGAGAAAAGCCTTGAGGCCCGTCTCGGTGACCGTCGTCTCGGTCAAGACCGCGAGCTTCGGTTCGGCGCTCCACGATGGAGTCGCCGCGCACAGGGCGAGTGCCAGGCCAAGCAGGAGGGCGTGCGCGGTGGGGGCAGGCCGGGGAAAGCGCCGCCGCAGCCCTTCGACTCGCTTCGCTCGCTCAGGGCAAGTGCTGAGCGAAGTCGAAGCACGCAGCCGGTCGAGCAACCCCTGGAAATCCTCCGGCAGCGGGGCCGCCACCGTGACCGACTCCTGCGTCGCTGGCTCGAGAAAACTCAGCTGTTGGTGGTGCAGCGTCAGTCGCGACATCAGCGGTTCCTCCTGTGCAGGGGGCGTGGCGTCAGGCTTGGTCAGGGTGGAGGCGTAGAGCGCGCCCCGGCGTCCGTAGACCGCGTCGATGGCCAGCGGAAACCCGATCGCCTTCAAGTGCACGCGCAGCTGATGGGTGCGGCCGGTGATCGGCTCCAGCTCTAACAGCGCATAGGGACCGAGACGCTCCCGGATTTTCAGCCGGGTCTCCGCATGCTTGCTGCCGGGGCGGCGCGTGACAATGGTCCGTCCCGGATTGCGCGGGTCCGGGCCGAGCCGCAGGCGGATGAGGCTCTCGGCGCGGCGCGGGATGCCCTCGACGAGGGCGAGGTACCGCTTGGTCACCAGCCGCCGTTCGAACTGGCGATTGAGCGCGCGATGGGTCTCGGCATCTTTGGCAAACAGCACCACCCCGCTCGTCTCCTTATCCAGCCGGTGCACCTTCCAGAGCTTCACGTCGGTTGCGGCCACCGCACGGGCCCGGGCCTCGAGCCAGCCGACCAAGTGGGGCAGCGTGTGATTGAACCGGTCAGGAATCGTCAACAGCCCTGCCGGTTTGTTGACCGCCACGACGCGCTCATTCTCAAAGAGGATGGCCGGCTCGGGTGGGGTCATCGGCGCGCAAAACGCTCCCACTGAAACGATGTCCAGCTGCCGGAGGATCGGCCATCCACGATGAGCTCGGCCATCAGCCGGCCGGTGATGGGCGCCAGCAGGATACCGCTGCGGAAATGGCCGGTCGCCATCCAGAGCCCCTCGATGGAGGTCGGCCCTAAGATCGGCCAGTCATCCGGCGCGTGGGGCCGCAGGCCCGCCCAGGTCTGGGCAATCGGCTGCTGCTCCAGGCCCGGCGCGATCTCCCGCAAGCCCCGGCGAATCGCCGCGAGTCCCTCGTCGGTGGTCCGCTTGTCGTAGCCGACATACTCGACGGTGGAGCCCACAATGGTCCGCCCGGGATGGGGTACGGCATAGACGCGCGGTGTTTGCACGATCGTCCGAAAGTGCGGCAGCGGGGCATCGTAGACGATGATCTGCCCGCGCGCCGGCTCGACCGGCACAGGAATCGGCAGCCCGCCATCCAGGCCGGCCCAGCAGCCGGCCGCGTCGACGACGGTTGGGGCCGCGTACGCGCCGGCGGTGGTCTCGACGCCGGTCACGCGAGCCTGCTCCACCCGCACACGACCGACCTGCGTGTGGGTCCGCATCACAACGCCGCGGCGGCGCGCCGCCTCGGCATAGGCGCGGGTGAACTGCGCATTGTCGAGGCGGATTTCATTCGGAAAGAACCAGCCCTCCAGGACCGGTGCTTCGATGCCCGGCTCGCGCTCACGCACCCTCGACGTCTCCCACCGCTCCACCGGCAAGCCGCGCTGCTGCTGCCAGGCGGCGAGGTTGCGCAACGGCCGGGCGTCGGCCTCGGTGAGGGCGAGCTGCAACAGCCCGCACCGTTCCCACGCGACACGGAGGCCGCTGGCCGCTTCGAGTTCACGCAGGGTGTCTGGAATCAGGGCGAAACTGGCGAGCCACAGATCGAATAAGGGGCCCGGCCCTTTGGTTTCGGCTTGCGGTGCGAGGATGCCGGCGGCGGCAGACGATGCCTCCCCACCGATCTCGCCTCGCTCGCACAGCAGGACACTCCGCCCGCGCTTCGCCAGTTCATACGCGACCGCGCAGCCGATGATGCCTCCTCCAATGACGATGACGTCAGGCCCAGGCATGCGGAGTGTCAGGCGGCTCGATGACGGAGCACGCGCACCGCCTCGGCGAGCAGCGCCACCGCTAACAGGGCCAGGACGCCGGCGATCGCGGCGATCAGGCTGGGGGTGCGCATCAACAGGACCAACGACCAGAGCGTCATGGCCAGCATGAAGGCCATCGGCAACGCCGTGATGAGCCACGGCCGCCTGGTCTGCCGCAGCCAGAGGCTCAAGCCTAACAGCGTGAGGGCGGCGAGCAGCTGATTCGACGTGCCGAAGATCGTCCAGAAGACCTTCCACGCCGGCACCACGTGGCCGGCGGCGTCGTGCATCGTCACCGTCACACAGACGGCCGGCAAGGCCAGCGTCAGCAGCGTCGCGGCCCATCGGCCGGCGCTGCCCTGCCACCCGGTCAGCTCCTGCAGGATGTAGCGGCTGAGCCGGGTCGCCACATCGAGCGTGTCATAGATGAAGGTCGCAAACGCCAGCAGGACAAACGCCCGGGCCAGATCCTGCGGGATGCCCAGCTGCTGCACAAAGTGGCTCAGCCCGTTGGCGTAGATCCGGTCCGGTTGCAGCGACGCTGTGGGGTCGGTCGGCGCCAGGAGCATGACCGTCGACAGGGCCAGGCCGGCGACCAGGCCTTCGAGCAGCATGCCCCCGTAGCCGACGAGCCGGCAGTCGGTCTCCCGCGCGATCTGCTTCGAGGTCGTGCCGGAGCTCACCAGGCCGTGAAACCCTGAGCAGGCTCCGCACGCCACCGTCACGAACAGGAAGGGGAAGAGCGGCAACCCCTGGGCCGAGGTGAAACCGCGAAATGCCGGATACAAGACACGATCGCCGCCGACCAGAATCCCGAGCAGCCCTGCGCCGAGGGTCCCGTACAGAAAGAAACCGCCGAGATATCCGCGGGGCTGCAACAACAGCCACACCGGCAGCACCGAGGCGAGCCCGCAGTAGGCCAGGATGAGGAAGTCCCACCATAGGGCCGGCCGAATCCCGCCGACGGCGGGCAGCGCCAGCGGCCACCGCTGGCCGTACCAGATGGCCAGCCCCACGAGCGGCAGCCCCACCGCGGTCGCCAGCCACAGGGGACAGCGAAACCGCCGGAGGGCCACACCCATGCCGAGTCCGATCACGAGATACACGGCGGATGACATCGCCACCCCGCCGCCGAACTGCGGCTCCACGAAGGAGGCGCTCGTCAGGTCGGTGAAGGCGGTGATGACATAGATGAGGGAGAGCCAGACAAAGGTGAGGAAGAGCAGATGCGCCCGGCGGCCGAGTTGCTGCCGCACGATCTCGACGACCGAGGCGGCCTGATGGCGCACCGAGCCGACCAGCGCCGAGCAGTCGTGCACTGCGCCCAGGAAGACGGCGCCCAGCACGATCCAGAGCAGGGCGGGCAACCAGCCGTACCACACGCCGGCCAGAATGGGTCCGACGATCGGACCGGCCGCCGCGATCGCGGAGAAATGCTGGCCGAGCAGGAAGGGCGCCTTGGCCGGGACGAAATCCACGCCGTCCGCGAGGGCGGTCGCCGGTGTGGGCGCGTCGGCGTTCAACTGCAGCGCGCGCGCGAGGCGACGCCCGTAGAGCAGATAGGCGGCCGCGAAGCTACCGCCGACACCCAGGGCGACGGCAATCAGCCTCATGGTTCAGCGGACGATGGGGTCTGACACACCCAGACGCGGCAGGGGCTGTTCTTTATGACGTGTTCGATTGTGCCACCGAGCAGCGGCCGCGCCTGAGCGGTGGGGCCGGAACTCCGCGCGGTGCTCCCGAGGATGATCAGGTCCGCCCCCTCCTGCCGGGCGACATCGAGGATCGTCTCGCCCGCGAACCGGGACTGCAGGACCTTGGTCTCGATGGGAATCTCATATTCACGGCCCACCGCCTGGGCGCGCGCCAGCACGCTGTCCGCTTCGGCAAGCTTTTCCGGAAAGAAGGTGTCGAGCGGCAGGGTGGCGGGAATTTCGATGACATACAGCGTCGTCAGGGCGGCGTTGTGCAGTTTGGCGATCTGCGCGGCGAACTGGACCGCCTCGGTCTGCGGCCCGCCGCGGGTGGGCACCAGAATCTTCCGGATCGGAATCTTGGCGAACTCCGGCACCTGCAGTCGCTCGATTTCGACGTGGCCCGCGGCCGGCAGCCGCTGCTGGCGCCGGTAGGTCAGGTAGAGGGTCAGGCCGACCCCCAGCCAGAGAAAGCCCAGGTTGCGGCCGGCCGGTTTGGTCAGGATGACGTCGATCCAGACGGCGACGGTGCCCAGCAGGCCCAGTATCGCGGTGACCGGCAGCTCAATCTTGCCCAGCCGCAGATTGCCGCGGACCTTGAAGGGCCGCGGCAGCTCGGGCCGCCGCCAGCGCAGCCCAAGCAGCGACAGATGGGCCAGGGCAAAGGCGAGCATGGCGCCGAAGTTATAGAGGTCCGCCAGAAAGGTGAGCTTCCTGGCTACCAGAATCACGGCAGCGGCCAACCCGGCGAAAAAGATGAGCGAGACGTAGGGCGTTTTGAAGCGCGGGTGGATGCGGTAGAAGATCCGCGGCAGCTGAAAATACTCACCCATCGAAAAGGTCAACCGGCTGGCCCCGATCAATCCGGCGTTGGCGGCGATGAAGAGGATGGTCCCGCCCAGTACGCCCACCCACTTGCCCAAAAAGTGACCGTAGTAAGGCATGGCCTGGGCGATGCCGGCCAGAGGATCCTCCAAATAGGTCGTTGCGAGCTCGTGCGGCGAGAGCACCGACAGCGCCACCGTCGAGATGCCAAAGTAGGTCAGAAACAAGGTCATCATCGCCAGCAGCATCGCCCGTGGCACGACCTTGCCCGGGTGGCGGGTTTCCCCCGCCAACTGGGACATCGACTCGATCCCGATGTAGGCCACCATCGCCATGCCGACCCCCTTCCAAAACTGGGGCCACGTCGGCGACCAGTCGACATTGGGCACCCCGATCCGCATCTGTTCCACCAAATGCGGCAGGTTGAGCAGCAGCGCCGCGCCCAACGTGATGATGGCCAATTGGGTCACAATATCAAATATGCACAGGAGCAACGAGATGCGGGTCGACTCCTTGATGCCGACGAGGTTAAGCAAGAGCAGCACCCCGATGATGGCGAGGGCGAAGGGGATGTTGCCGGCCGCGGTCTTGAGCACCGGGAAGAAGGTGCCCAGATAGGGGCCGATGGTGTAGGCCGAGATGGCGATGGTGACGATGTAGTCCATCAGCAGCGCCCACCCGGCCACAAAGGAGATCATGTCGTTGAAGGCGTGGCGGGCGAAGCTGGAGGAGCCGCCGGCCTCGGGCATGGCGGCGGCCAGCTCCGCGTAGGTCAGA
>JACQRC010000100.1 GCA_016206665.1 Candidatus Omnitrophota bacterium
GCTTCCTTACGCCGTCAAGGTGTCGGGGCCTACAGCCTAACATGCAATCCAGGGGTTGTCGAATAGTGGTACGTCACCGCCTCGGTGCCCGACTCGTGCTGGCCCTCGGCCTGTGGCTATGGCTGGCCCCGCCCGCCTTCGCCCGGACCGCCACGTGGGATGGGGGGGGCGGCGATAATCTCGATTCCACGGCGGCGAACTGGGATTCAGATACCTTGCCGGTCGCTGGCGATGATATCGTCTTCAACGGCACCAGTACCACAAATTGTAATTGGGGCAATCTCGGGCTCGGGTACAACTCCTTCTCCATGAATGCCGGCTATACCGGGACGGTATCGGGCGGGGATGTTCTCGCCGACACGATCACCGTCTCCTCGGGCACCCTGACGCAGGCAGCGGGTGGTGTCGTGGGTGATTCGGGTGGTGGCAGCGTGAACACGCTGACCATCAACAGCGGTGCGACGTTCACGGCAGGCGGTTCCTGGATCACCGATTCCAACTCGACGCTGACGTTAAACGGCGCGGTCACCTTCAACGGCAATGGTAGTACCTTAAGCGGCCCGACCACGATCGGGGGGACCATGACAGTCGTCTCACCGCTCACCATCTCATTTGCGTCGCCTACTGCCTTCACGCTGAACTCGGGTGGGACCATCAACGGCGCCGGCACGGTCAGCTATTCCCGTATTGTTGCTCCCACGCTGAATGGCACGATCACCATGCAGTCCGGCTCCACCTTTGGGACGTTCCGGTATACCGTCGGGACGGCGGCCGTGCCCACCCTCACCGTGCCGGCCACGACGTATACGAGTCACCTGGACCTGAGACCGGCGAACGTCAATGCCACCTACACCATTGGAGCTGGGACGCTCTCGGTCGCGGGCAACTTCCGCATGGACCATTCCACTGCCGGCAAGACGACGACGGTGACCAACGCGACGAACAACACCCCGATCACGGTCGGCGGCAACTGGGATGATGATGGCACCGCCGGCTCTGCCACCTACACCCCTGGCACCGAGACGGTGACCTTCGATGGCAGCGGTGCGACCGGCACCATCACCATTGACACGACGAACATCACCACCACCTGGTACAACGTCACCTTCAACGAAAGCGGCACCACCTTCAACGTCACCGGCACCGCCACGGTCACCGGCGCCTTGACGGTGGGCAGCGGCACCACCCTCGACATCGATGGGGACATGACCATAACCGCGAGTGGTTCGTCCATCGACAACAGCGGCACGATCGATGAGACCGAAGGCCAGCTCCTCCATCCCGCCACCTCGCTGAAGCTCACCGACCAAGACGGCAACGAAGTCGCCGACTACGACTTCGGGGCCGAGTCAGTCTACGTGACGTTGGTGGACGAGGATGAGAATCTGAACGGCACGAGTGCGGATACCGCCAACGGGGTGACGGTCACCTGCGGCAGTGACAGCGAGGCGATGTCCGGGAGCTTCCTCTTGACCGAAACCGGCGCCAAGACCGAGACCTTCCGCAACACGACCGCGCTGCCCACCCGGCTGCTGACCACGAGCCAGAGTCCCACGACCAACAACAGCAAGCTCGAGTGCCGGCCCACCGATACCATCTCGGTGGCCTACACCGACCAGGAGGATAGTACCGACAACACCGGCACCGATACGACCACCGTCAACCCCGCCGGCGTCATCACGATCGGCCAGACGCTGAACAAGACGAAAGCCACCCCGGGGGAGCCGGTCCTCGTCACCGTCACCCTCACCAATAACGGGGCGGATAGCTACACCTTCAATGTGGAAGACAGCCTGCCCGCCGGCTTCGCCTTCAAGGAGGGCTCCGCCGCGCTCGATGGCGCCGCCGTGAGTCCCAGCTCGACAGGGAATCCGCTGGTCTTCAGTTCCATCACCACCACCGCGAACCAGGTCCGGACCCTCAAATACCTCCTCACCATCGGCAGCGTGCCGCCGGGCCAGTACATCAACTCGCTCATCGCGCGGCAAAATCCGGTCATCTCCAACCTCTCGGCCGTGACGCTCACGGTCGTGCCGGATCCGCTCTTCACCCTCGCCACCCTCCTCGGCAAGGTCTTCGTGGATGCCAACGCCAATGGCCGGCAGGACCGCCACGAACCCGGCCTCGCCGATATCCGCCTCGCCACCGAAGAAGGCGTCACCGTCACGACCGACACGGCGGGTCGCTTCCATCTGCCGGATCTCTTGCCCGGCCGGCATCTGCTCAAGCTCGATCAAACCACCCTGCCCCCTGGGGCGACCCTCACCACGGAACATACCCGGCTCATCACGGCGACGGATGGCTCCTTGAGTAAGGTCAACTTCGGCGTCCGCCTGCCGTCAACAACGAACAGCGTCCTAAGTCCTAAGTCCGAAGTCCTGAGTCGCTCACCCGCGGAAACCGACATCGGACATAGGACGTTCTACCGCCTTGCGCGAGTTGGCCGTGACGCAGCTGCCGGCGGTGGCGCAGCCGCGGTTGGCCGTGAGCGTCTCGCCGGCCACGGTGCAGCTCACCCGCGAGGGCCGGTTCGCGGAGCCGGTGACGTTTACCATCAGCTGTAACTATCCGCAGTTCATTACCCAGTGGACCCTCGTCGTGGCGCAGGATGAGCATTGGCTGGTCAAGGTCTTTACCGGCACAGGCCCACCGCCGACCACCCTGACGTGGCACGGTGAACTCGACACCGGTACCCTCGAGCCCTCGTTGTACCTGTACCGTCTCTTTGTGTGGGATCAGAAGCAGCATGAGGATTTTACACCGTTGCAGAGTGTTGAGGTGAGAAACGGGGGGGCGGTCACGCCGTGATGAGACGCCGCCTCGTCCTAGCCCTTCTGGTCGGTCTGGCGTGGGCCCCGCCGGCCTTCGCCGCCACGCGGACCTGGGATGGCGGGGGAGGCGACGCCAACGCCTCGACCGCGGCGAACTGGAGCGCGGATACGGCGCCGGTGGCTGCGGATGACGTCGTCTTCGACGGCACCAGCACCAAGGACTGCACGTGGGACTTAGCCCTCTCGGTGGCTTCGGTGTCGTTGAATAGCGGCTACACGGGCACCGTGACAGAGACCGCCGCGCTCACGGCGACCAGCAGCATGACCATCTCCGCAGGCGCCTGGAACATCAATAGCGGCATCACTCTGACCAGCTCCGGCGCCACCTTCACGTTGAACTCGGGCGGCACCCTCAGCGGCACGGGCACCATCAACCGGACCAACACCACCGCCCCGACCCTCAGCGGGACGATTAACATGCAGTCGGGGACGACCTTTGGGACCTTCCGGTATACCCTGACGAGTAACGCGACCATCCCCGCCGCGACCTACACCAGCGACCTCTCGCTGCGCGGTGGCTCAGGGGCCGGCACCCGCACCTTCACGGTCGGCGCCGGCACCTTGACCGTGGCGGGGAACCTGGATCTCGACAAGGCCACGCTCGGCTCCACGATGCTGCTGACCAACGCCACCAACAACACCAACCTCACCATCGGCGGCAACTGGGATGACGCCGGCCAAGCCGGCCTCAGCACCTACACCGCCGGCACCGAGACGGTGACGTATAATGGCAGCGGGGCTACCGGCACGGTGACCCTTGACATAGTCAATTTCGTCACCACTTGGAACAACGTGACGTTCAATGAGAGTGGCACCACCTTCAACATCACCGAGGCCGCGACGATCACCGGGGCCTTGACCGTGGGTAGTGGAACCACCTTGGACATCGGCGGCGAGCTGGTCATGACCGCCAGCGGCTCCTCGATTGACAACAGCGGCACGATCGATGAGACCGGCGTCGATCAGGACGGCGACCCGGTCAAGATCACGCATCCGGCCACCTCCTGCAAGCTCACCGACAAGGACGGTAACGAAGTTGCCGGCTACGCCCTCAAGGACGATCTCCTCTACGTGACGTTGGTCGATGAGGATGAGAACCTCAATGGCACGGCGGCGGATACCGCCAACGGGGTCACGGTCTCGATCTCCGGCGGCGATAGCGAGACGATGAGCGGGACGTACATCCTCACCGAGACCGGAGCGAAGACCGAGACCTTCCGCAACACGACCGGCCTGCCCACCGCGCTCCTCCAAGCCGGCCAGACCGGCACCGCCAATAACGGCGTCTTGGAGCTCCTGGCCACGGATACCATCTCCGTGGCCTACACCGATGGGGAAGACAGCACCGACAACGCCGCCAGCGATACCGCCGCCACCCAGACCGTGGGCGCGAGCCTCCTCACCATCGGCCAGAGCCTCAGCAGTACCCGCGTCAGCCCGGGTCAGCCCGTGGCGGTCACGGCGACGCTCACCAACAACCAAACGACCAACGCCCTCACCTTCCGGGTGGAAGATACCCTGCCGGTCGGCTTCGTCTTCCAAGCGGGCAGTGCGGCCCTCGATGGCGTGGCCATGACGCCGACCGTCGCCGACCAGACGCTGACCTTC
This sequence comes from Candidatus Omnitrophota bacterium, assembly GCA_016206665.1. GTDB lineage: Bacteria > Omnitrophota > Gorgyraeia > Aquiviventales > JACQRC01 > JACQRC01. The sequence goes on from JACQRC010000100.1 coordinate 4,440, forward strand.
TCCAATATCACCGTCAATGCCACCGCCTCCAGGACGCTCCGGCTGCTCCTGATTCCTGGCAGCCTCACGCCAGGGGAATACATCAATAGGATGCTCGCGCGCATTAACCCCGTGATCTCGAACGTCAGTCAAGTCACGATCACCGTGACCCCTGACCCGCTCTTCACGCTCTCCACGCTGCTCGGCAAGGTCTTCGTGGATGCCAACGGCAATGGAAGACAAGATCGGGACGAACCGGGCCTCGCCGATATCCGCCTGGCCACCGAAGAAGGCGTGACCGTGACCACGGATACCGCCGGCCGCTTCCATCTGCCGGATCTGCTCCCGGGCCGGCATTTGCTCAAACTCGACCGCACCACCTTGCCCCCCGGAGCGTCCCTGACCACGGAACATACCCGGCTCATCACGGCGACCGATGGCTCGCTCAGCAAAGTCAACTTTGGGGTGCGGCTGGGGCGGGAGGCCAGGAGCCAGCAATCAGCAATCAGCAATCAGCAATCAGCAGCCATCAGCCTGCCGAAGGAGTTACCCGTCACAGATCTCTCCGTCACCCAGCTGCCGGCGGTGGCGCGGCCGATCTTGGCGATTCGGGTGGAGCCACCGATCCTACGCATCGAGCAGACCAGCCTGGCAGAGCCGGCCGTCTTTCGCATTGACTGCAACTATCCGTTCTTCGTGAAGGCGTGGATCATTGCGATTGCCACGGATGACGAGCAGCTGCTCCAGACGCTCACCGGGGCCGGGCCGCCGCCAGCCTCGGTGGAATGGGATGGCCGATTAGAGGTGGGGGAGCTGCTCGCGGGCCGCAGCTACCGCTATCGGCTCTTTGTTTGGAATGGAGAGGGGCGCCAGGATTTCACCTCCTTACAGCGGTTTACCGTCGAGCTCTATCAACCTCCGGCCACAGCAGTTTCCAAAACTTTCCCTTGACAGGGAAAACTTCTTAAAAGTATGATAAAATGACGTTTAGCATCAACCGCACAAGCGCTTAGGAGAGGTTGCTGGCGTATGCTCACCCGACCAGGGTGGGGAATCGTAGGCATCTGGTGCGCAGCGCTCTTGACGGCTCCTGCGCCGAGTTGGGCCGAGGGCTTTCCGCAACTCAACATGAGCCAACCCGGCCCGCAGCAGACGATTCCTGTCTCCGGCAACCTCATCCGCGTTGAAGGCTACGTCCCCCCACGACATGAACTCCGCATCAACGACCGCACCGCGCCCGTCTCCCGCGAACGCAAATTTTCCACCGAGCTGATTCTGCCGCAGGGCGAGCACGCCATCGATGTGGAGGTGGTTGACCCTGCGGGCCAGGTCTACCGCGAGACCAAGCCGGTGACGGTGAACGACCATTATCTCTTCTTCGTGTCGCTGAGCGAAGCGGAGCTCGGCCATCTCGCGGCGAAGGGGCAGGTGGGGTCGCTCACCAATGAGGATCGGCAGCGGATGGAGCGGGAGATCTACTTCGACGGCCGCGTCGCCTACTACCTCAAGGCCAAGGTCAAGGGCAAGTACCTGGTGACCTCCAGCTACGACATCGATCGGGAGCGCAAGGAGCTGTTCCGCAACTTGGAGCCGGAAGATTTTTATCCCATCTACGGCGACAACTCGACGATCAACTATGACGCGGCGAACACGCAGGACCGGCTGTACCTGCTCGTCGAATCCGGCAAGTCGTCCTTCTTGTGGGGCAATTATGGCACGGGCCTCACCGGCACCGAGTTTGCCCGGTACAACCGGACCTTAAGCGGCGGCAAGCTCCATTACGAATCGGTGGCGACCTCCCAGCGCGGCGATCCCAACACCCTGCTGATTCTCTTTTCCGCTGCGGCGCGGCAATTAGCGGCGCATGACGATCTGCGCGGCACCGGCGGCAGCCTCTACTACCTGAAGAACAAGGACGTCATCCAGGGCAGCGAGAAACTGTCGCTCGAAATCCGGGATGAGACGACCGGGACGACGATCAGCCGGCAGCCGTTGGCCGTCGGCGCCGATTACGAGATCGACTACGACCAGGGGCGCCTCCTGATGACGCGGCCGGTGCCTTCGGTGTCGCAGGGGACCGATTTCTCCATCATCTCGACGAATATTCTCAACGGGAATCCCGTCGTGTTAGTGGCGGAGTATGAGTACAAGCCCTCGGCCACGATGAAGGATGAGACGTTCGGGAGCCGCGTGGCCCGGCAGTTCGGTCCGGTCCGGCTGGGCGGGACGCTGCTGCGCGAGACGCAGCAGAGCGCCGACTACGAACTGCGCGGACTCGACGCGGCCATTGACCTGCCGGCCCAGACCCGGGTGAGCGGCGAGTATGCCCTCTCGCAGGTCTCCAGCGCCCGCCAGAACTTCTCCTCCGACGGGGGCATCACCTTCACGAGCATCACGCAGCCGGGCGCCGGCACAAAAGGGGAGGCCTACAAGATCGAGGCGACCGCCCAACCATTCAAAGGCACGACCATGACAGGGTTCCACCGTCAGGTGGACCAGGACTTCTCCAACACCGGCTCCGCCTTTGAGGCCGGCACCATCAAGACCGGCGGCTCCGTGACCCAGCGGTTGGGCCCCAACACGACGGTCAGCGCCTCCCACGTCCTGCAGCGGCTCGTCAAGGACGGCAACCAGCAATCGTCGCAGAACGTCGGCTCGCAGCGCGAGCGGACGACGAGCGTCCAGGCGACGCATCAGGTCGGCAAGTTGGGGCTGACGGGGGAGTACCGCCATCTGGACAAGAATCAACCCCTGAACGCCGCGACCAAACAGCAACAGGATCTGGCCGCGGCCCGGGTGAGCTATCAGGTCACGCCGAAGTGGAACGTCTACGCGCAGGACCAGGTGACGTTGCGCGGCGACAACTCGAACCAGGGGCAGGTCGGCACGACCTTCGCGCTCGCCGACAAGACGACGGTGAGTCTCTCGCAGGCGGTGGGGAATCAGGGCGACGCCACCCAGTTTGGCCTCGAGCGTCAGTTGGATCCTCATTCTTCGCTCTACACGCACTACACCCTGACCCAGCAGCCGTCCGGCCTCAAGCAGGCCACGACCACCTTCGGCGGCCGCACCAAGATGAATGACCGGACCTCGTTGTATACCGAGCAGGAGTACCGCACCTATCCGGGCACGACGCAGTCCGCGAATATTCTCGGCGCGGGCACGCAGGTGAACGACCGGCTCTACCTCGACGCCTCCGTCGAGCGCTCGCACACCGACACCAACGTTCAGGACTCGACGAACAACGCCGTCAAGTTGGGGCTCAACTACATCGACATTGATTGGATCAAGGCCTCGACGAGCGGCGAGCTGCGGTTCACCGAAGCGCCCACCCATGAGCGGCAGGTGGTCACAAAGAACGTCGTCGAGCTGCATCCGTCCAAGGAGTGGTCGTTGTTGGGCCGGTATGAGTACGCGCCGACCCGCAACACCGTCACCGACACGAATCTCGCCCGCTTCCAGGAGTTGCATCTGGGGGCGGCCTACCGGCCGACGCGGTGGGATTGGCTCAACTGGTTGGGCCGCTACGTCCGTCTGGAAGATAAAGCCCCCGCCTCTCAGGCCGACACGACCGGCTCGATCTCGCGGACGAGCCAGATTTACTCCACCGAGGCCGTCATCGATCTGCCGGGGAATTTTGAGCTGGCTGAAAAGTTTGCCCGTAGGGACCGGCAGGAGCAGCTCGCCGGCATCGCCGGGCAGACGAACACGCAGACCTACCTCTGGGTCAATCGGCTGACCTATCATCTGACGGATCGCTGGAACCTCATCGGCGAGTACCGGCTGTTGCGGCAGCGGCAGGCCGACGACGCCAGGCAGGGCGTGTTGTTGGAGGTGGACCGCAACTTCTTCAACACCGTCCGGGTGGGCGCAGGCTATAACTTCACCAACTTCCGCGACGACTTGACCGGGGCGAACGACTTCGACGCGCACGGCTTGTTCGTACGGCTGACGGGGACACTGACCGACCAGAGTCTCGACGATGTCCAGCGGTTCCTGCAACGCCACTGGGAGCAGAAGATCAACGCCTACGCGGAGGCCCTGCTGCGCGCCCGTCTCCAGCTGCCCGGCGACACGACATTAGCCGAGATGAGCCGCGACCTCGACGTGGCCCGTCAGGCGATGGCGGCAGGCGAGTTTGAGACGGCGCTGCAGCGCTACCATCAGATTCTGGCCAAGCACACCGCGCTCCGGTTGCATGCGCGCACCCTCATTGACCAGCACATGGCCCAGGAGGCGGCAGCGCACCAGGCGTTGCGGCAAGCCCGGCAGAGTTTGCGCGCCGGATATCTCGAAGAGGCGGCCGCCCAATTTCAGCAGGCGAAAGCCCAGGCGCAGGGGTTGAGGCAGGCCCCATTACAATGACAGCGAACGGACGGCTCATGATGATGGTGATCGCCGTGGCGGCCTCGCTGGCCCCTAACGGTACGCCGGCCTTCGCAGCCGAGAAGCAGTCGCCCACCATTCCCACCAAGGGGTACAAGTATAATCTCGAGGCGATCATCAAGCAGGCGGAGCAGGGGTTGAAGGAAGCCGAGCACCAACTCGAGGAGCAGCGGCGCGCGGCGGAGCGCGCAAAAGAAGCCGAGGCGCTCCACACCCAAGTGGATGAGGCGAATCAGTTGTTAGAGGCCGGTCAGTACGTGCAGGCCAAAGCGAGTTTTGAGCGCATCCTGGCCACGGCCAAGGATCCGGCTATGCGTCAGGCGATGCGCCCGCTGCGCGAGCGGGCCGAGGCCCTCGAGCGGCAGGCCCAGCAGGAGCAGCGAGCAGCAAGCAGCCAGCAGCAAGCAGCACGAGCGGCCGAGCAGCGACGACAACAACAGCAGCAAGTAGCGAGCAGCAAGCAGCAAGTAGCAAAAGAAAAAGAACAACGGCGACGACAGGAACGCGAACGTCGTGCCCAGGCCCGCGCCGAACGGCAGCGTCAACGGGAGTTAGTCAAACGGCAACGAGCCGAGGAACTACAGCAGCAACGCACCCGTCGAGAGCAAACCCAAGCAGAGGCGCAAGCACAGCGCGCGCAGCAACAGGCCGAACAAGCGGAACAGCGACGTCTTCGTGAAGCACGGCGTCGCCAGGCGGAGGACCAGGCCCGGCAAGCCCGCGCTCAGCGAGAGGCCGAGCTCGCCAAACAGCACGAGGAGCGCCGACAGGCCGAGCAACGGCATGTTCAGGAACGCGCCGAGCGGGCCCGTGCCGAGACGGCGCGGAAAGCTGAAGTCAGACGGCAGGCCGAGGAGCGCCAGGCCCAGGCCCGCGCTGAGCGGCAGCGTCAACAGGAATTAGTCAAACGGCAACGAGCCGAAACACTGCAGCAACAACGCGCCACCGAGGCCCGCCAGGCGGAACAGGCTCGGCGGGCCAGGCAGCGCCAACGGCAGCGCCCCAAACCCCAATCATCACTGAACAGCGAGCGGCAAGCAGCGAGCAGCAAGCAGACAGCAGCCAGCACCCAGCCGGCGACGCAGGTCAAGGCCCAACGCGCCGCCGCCATGGAGGCGGCCGCCAGAGGGGCCCGCCTCCGCGCGCAGGAACGCCAACGCGTGATGGAGCGGGCGATGGACCGCCTCCACCGAGCCGATCGCGCCTCGTCGGCCCGCAACACCACCGCTACCTCCCCCCAACCGTAAATTCCACAGTCGGCTTGCAATGGACGGCGCCTTCCCTTATAATGTCCCCCTGTTCTCACAGGAGCGCGCATGGACCTTTGTGTGATCGGGGCCGGACATGTCGGACTGGTGACCGGGGCCTGTTTCGCCGAATTAGGCCACCACGTCATCATCGTGGACAACGACGCGGCCAAGATTCGGCAGTTGAAGCGGGGTCGCCTGCCCTTCTTTGAGCCGGGGCTGGAGGAGCTGGTCCACCGGACCGTGGCGGAGCGGCGCCTGCGGTTCACCGCCACGCTGGCGGAAGGGGTGCGCGCCTCCCTCATCATCTTTATCGCCGTGGGGACGCCGCAGAAGCCCAGCGGGGAAGCCGACTTGACGCACGTTGAGCACGTCACGCGGGGGATCGCCGCTCATCTGACCGGCTACCGCCTCATCGTCGAGAAGTCCACGGTGCCCGTCGAGACGGGGCAGTGGATCCAGCACACGCTGCGGACCTACACGCGGCGGAAGGTTCCCTTCGACGTCGCCTCCAACCCCGAATTTCTGCGGGAGGGGACCGCGATCCAAGACCTCCTGCATCCCGACCGGATCGTGCTCGGCGTCGAGACGGCGCGGGCCAAGGAGCTCCTGCTCCAGCTCTATAAACCGTTGAACGCCCCCCTCGTGGTCACCGACATCCGCTCCGCGGAATTGATCAAGCACGCCTCCAATTCCTTCCTCGCCACCAAGATCTCCTTCATCAACGCGATTGCGCGCCTCTGCGAGCTGGTCGGCGCCGACGTGGTGAAGGTGGCCGAGGGGATGGGCCTCGATCCGCGGATCGGCCCGGCGTTTCTTTCGGCCGGCCTGGGCTTCGGGGGCTTCTGCCTGCCCAAGGACATCGATGCCTTTGTCCATCTGGCCGACAAGGTGGGCTACGACTTCGCCCTGCTGAAGGCGGTCAAGCAGATCAATGACGAGGCGCGCGAGCACTTCGTCCGCAAGATCGAGCAGGCCCTCTGGGTGGTCAAGGACAAGACGATCGCCATCCTGGGGCTGTCCTTCAAACCGGATACCGACGACATGCGCTATGCCCCCGCGCTCGACGTTATCCGTGCACTGCAGCATGACGGGGCACGCATCCGGGCCTTCGACCCGCAGGCCATGGCCCACGCCGACGGCCTGCTGCCGAAGGTGACGATGTGCCGCGACCCCTACGACGCCGCCAAAGGGGCCGACTGCCTCGCCATCGTGACGGATTGGAACGAGTTCAAGGAGCTGGATTTCAAGCGGTTGAAGCGGTTGCTGCGGCAACCGCTCATTGTCGACGGCCGCAACGTCTACGACGCGGCCGTCCTGCGTCGCCTGGGCTTCCGCTATATCAGCGTCGGCCGCCGCGACGTCAGCGCCTGACGGAACGTTCATGGCCTCCACCTCCCTCACCCTCCTCCAACGCCGCCTGATGAGCCACCACGCCACGATTGGCATCGTCGGCTTGGGCTATGTGGGCCTACCGCTGGCGGTCGGCTTCGCGCGCGCCGGCTTTTCCGTCATCGGCATCGATGTGGATGCCAAGCGTGTGGCCGCGGTCAATCGGGGCGACTCCTACATCCTCGACATTGCCGGAGCCGATCTGCGCCCGCTCGTGCGCGCAGGCTCGCTGCGCGCCACCGCCGAGGAGCGCGCGTTGGACCGCTGCGACGTGGTCATCATCTGCGTGCCCACGCCGTTGCGCAAGACCCGCGAGCCGGACATCTCCTTCATCGTCGACGCCGCCGACCGGATCGCGCGCCATCTGCACCGCGGAGAGCTGATCATCCTGGAGAGCACCACCTATCCCGGTACCACGGAGGAGTTGATTCTGCCCCGCCTGGACGGGCGCCGGTTCAAGGTGGGGCGGGACTTCTTCCTCGCCTTTTCGCCGGAGCGGGTGGACCCGGGCAACCGGCAGTTCACGACGACGAACATCCCGAAGGTGGTGGGGGGGCAGACGCCGCGCTGTTCGGCGCTCGCGAAGCGGCTCTATGAGCAGATCGTGCCGCGCGTCGTGACGGTGTCGTCGACCCGCGCCGCCGAGATGGTGAAGCTGCTCGAGAACACCTTCCGCAGCGTCAACATCGGCCTCGTCAACGAAATGGCCCTCATGTGCCACCGGTTGAATCTCAATGTCTGGGAGATTATCGACGCGGCCAAGACGAAGCCCTTCGGCTTCATGCCCTTCTACCCGGGGCCGGGGCTGGGCGGCCACTGCCTGCCGATCGATCCGATCTATCTATCGTGGAAGGCGCGGATGCACGGCTTCGAGGCGCGCTTCATCGAGCTGGCCGCGCAGGTCAACGAGTACATGCCGCACTACGTCGTGGAGCGGCTGGGCGCGGCGCTCAATGAGGCCGGCCAGGCCCTCAAGGGCTCGCGCGTGCTGTTGGTGGGCATGGCCTACAAGAAGAATGTGAACGATATCCGCGAATCGCCCGCGCTGGAGATTGCCAGACTGTTAGGCGAGCGGGGGGCGAGGGTGGCCTACCATGATCCGCATGTGCCGGGCCTGCGGCTCGACGCCGTCTCGCTGCGATCGCAACCGCTGACGCCGGCCCTGCTGAAGCGGCAGCAGGCCGTCGTCATCGTGACCGATCATGACCGCGTCAACTATGCGCGCCTGTTGCAGCATGCCCGGCTGGTGCTCGACACGCGCAACCGTCTCCACGGCGTCCGGGGACGCGCCAAGGTGGTGACCCTATGAGCCTCTACCTGGTGACCGGCGGGGCCGGCTTCATCGGTTCGCACGTCGTCGACCGCCTCGTGGCCGACGGCGAGCAGGTCCGCGTCTTGGATGACCTCTCGACGGGCACACTGGGCAACTTGGCCGGCGTGCGCGGCCGGATCGAGTTTGTGCAGGCCGACATCCGCGACCGCGCGGCGGTGGCTGCGGCGGTTCGCGGCGTGGACTACGTGATTCACGAGGCGGCGTGGCGCAGCGTGCCCAAGTCGATGAGCGATCCCTGGGGCTACACCGAGGTCAACGTGTTAGGGACGGTCAATCTCTTGGAGGCGGCGGCCAAAGCCAAGGTGAAGCAGGTGGCCAGCGTCTCCTCCAGCTCGGTCTACGGGGAGACGACCGTCATGCCCCTCCGGGAGGATCTGCCGGCCAGTCCGATCTCGCCGTACGCGGCCTCGAAGTTGGCGGCGGAATTGATGTGCGGGTTGTTCAGCCGGGGCTTTGGCCTGCCGGCGGTGTCGGTCCGGTACTTCAATGTCTTCGGCCCGCGGCAGAGCCTCGACAACGAATATGCCGTCGTGGTGCCCAAGTTCATCGTCTGTCTGCTGCGCGGCGAATCCCCGCCGGTCTACGGCGACGGCCAACAGTCCCGGGACTTCACCTACATCGACAACGTCGTGGAGGCGACCATCCTCGCGGCCCGGACGCCGGGCATCGGCGGGGAGGTGCTCAACGTGGCCCTCGGTGAAGAGCATTCGGTGCTGGACCTGCTCCGGGAACTGAACGCCATCCTGGGCCTGTCCATCCCTCCGTCCCTGCAGCCGCCGCGTCCCGGCGATGTGCGCCGCACGCTCGCCGATCCCGCCAAGGCGCAGCGTCTGCTGCGGTGGCGCGGCCGCGTCGCCTTCGCGGAAGGCCTGCGCCGCACCGCCGCGTGGTTCCAAACCCATTCCGTCTGACGGCCGCCCATGAGCGTACCCTTCTTCGACCTCCGCCGGCAGTACCGCGTGCTGCGCCCGGCGATGGACGCAGCCCTGCGACGCGTCTGTGCCAGCGGCGCCTTCATCCTGGGCCCGGAGGGGCGGGCGCTGGAGTCTGAATTGGCGCGCCTCTGCTGGGTGCCGCACGCCGTGGGGACGGCTTCAGGCACGGACGCCCTTGAGCTGGCGTTGCAGGCGCTTGGCCTCGGGCCGGGCGATGAGGTCATCACGACTCCGCTGACCTTCATTGCGACCGCCCAGGCCATTTCGCATACGGGGGCACGGCCCGTCTTCGCCGATGTCGATCCTGTCACCGCGACCCTCGACCCCGCGCGAGTGGCGCGTGCGATGACGCGTCGCACACGGGCGATCCTGCCCGTCCATCTCTACGGCCAACCCTGTGACATGGCCCCGCTGTTGCGGTTGGCGAAGCGGCGGGGCTTGCACGTCGTCGAAGATTGTGCCCAGGCCATTGGGGCGACCTTTCAGGGGCGGCCGGTCGGTTCCTTCGGCGACGCGGGGGCCTTCAGCTTTTATCCGACGAAGAATCTGGGGGCGTACGGCGATGCCGGTGCGGTCGTGACACGCTCCCGGGGGCTTGCCGCGCGGCTGCGGATGCTGCGCCAGCATGGCAGCGCCGATCGGGTCCGCTATCCCATGCTCGGCCGGAACTCGCGCCTCGATGAGCTCCAGGCGGCGGTGCTGCGGGTCAAGCTGCGGCATCTGCGGGCGTGGAACGTGGCGCGTCGCCGGCATGCCGCCACCTATCGCCGGCTCTTCAGACGCGCGGGGATCGCGGGAGCAGTGGGGCTGCCCGCCGAGCGGGCCGGCAGGCAGCACGTCTACCATCACTTCGTGATTCGGGTGCGGCGACGGGATGCGCTGCAGCGATACCTGGAGGGGCGGGGGATCGGTTGCGGCATCTACTATGCGCCGCCGCTCCATCTTCAGCCGCTCTATCGGGTGCTGGGCTACCGGCGCGGCGAGTTCCCCGTTGCGGAACGATTCAGTCAGGAGATCCTCTCTCTGCCGATGTACCCTGAATTGACCGCGAGCCAGCTGAGCCGGGTGGTGGATGCGGTTCGTGCCTTCATGCAGCGGAGAAGTACCAGTTGACGGTGTGGGCAGGGGTTATGTACAATAGGACGTTCCAAATTTTTTAAGGAGCCATTCGTTCAACAAATGAACATGCGGGTGCTCATCACAGGGGGCGCAGGATTCATCGGCTCCCACCTGTGCGAACGATTCCTCGCCGAAGGCCACACCGTGCTGTGCCTGGATAACTTCCTGACCGGCTCTGATGCCAATATCGCCCACCTGAAGGGCCAGCCGCGCTTTCAGCTCATCTTGCATAACATCGCCCAGCCCCTCGAGGTCGGCGGGAGCCTGGCCTACGTGCTCCACTTCGCCTCACCCGCCAGTCCCGTTGATTACCTGAAATTCCCTATTCAAACGTTGAAGGTCGGCTCCCTCGGCACGCTGAATGCCTTGGGCATTGCCAAGGCGAAGCGGGCCAAATTTTTGCTCGCCTCCACCTCGGAAGTGTATGGCGACCCCCAAGTCCATCCTCAGCCGGAGAGTTATTGGGGGCACGTCAACCCGGTCGGACCGCGCGGCGTCTATGACGAGGCCAAGCGCTTCGCCGAGGCGTTGACGATGGCGTATCACCGCGAGCACGGCCTCGATACGCGGATCGCGCGCATCTTCAACACCTACGGACCGCGGATGCGCTTGAATGATGGTCGGGCCGTTCCCACCTTCATTGCCCAGGCGCTGCGCGGCGAGCCGCTCACCGTCTTTGGGGACGGCCGGCAGACCCGCAGCTTCTGCTACATCGACGACCTCGTTGAGGGCCTCCGGCGCGTGATGGATGCCGCCGTCCATGAGCCGATCAACGTCGGCAATCCCGACGAGCGGTCGATTCTGGAGATCGCCCAGCAGGTGCTGGCTTCCTGCAACGGCACGCAGAGCCGCGTGGAGTTCCGCCCGTTGCCGGAGGATGATCCCAAGCAGCGCCGGCCCGATATCTCGAAGATCACCCGCCTGACGGGCTGGCAGCCGCGGGTCAGCCTCGATGAGGGATTGCCGGCGACGGTCGCCTGGTTCCGAGAGCATTGGAACTGATGGCCACCCCTGTCGAAGCGCCGCCTGAGCCACCGATGACGAGCGGTCCGAGCACCCGCCCCAGGCGGTCAGCTGCTCGGGGTTGGCTGATGGTCCTCGCCAGCACGCTGCTCACCCTGCTGTTATTAGAGGGGGCGATGCGGCTCTGGCGGCCCCAAAGTGAGTATGCCATCACGTGGGCCCCCTGGGGTTTCATCCATCAACCCAACGCGACCATCACCTATTACACCGAAAAGCCCCGCCCCGGCAGGAAAGACGACAGCGGCATCCCGCCGCATCCCGTCAAAATCCATTACAACGCTCATGGATTTCGTGAGTTCGACTACCCCTACGCGAAACCGCCAGGCACCTTCCGTATCCTCTTTCTGGGGGATTCCTGGGCGGAGGACATGGGCAGTTACTTCGAGAATCTCCATACGAAACACTTGGAGCGGAAACTGAATGCCCTCGGGCTGCCCCAGAAGTTTGAGGTGATCAACGCCGGCCATTACGCTTATGACAATGCGCAGGAGCTGATGCTCTACCTCAACGAAGGCATCAAGTTCCAGCCCGATCTGGTGACGGTGCTGTATGTGGGCGATACGGCCAAACCCGAGCTGGCGACCGTGGAGCAGGGCGAGCTGCGGCTGCACGACCAACGGTATACGCCAATACAGAAGTTCTACCGGGCCATCGTGACGTGGACTCGTTCCCACTCGCACCTGGGCAGCTTTCTCCTGAATGAGCTCTACCGCGTCAAGCACATTCAGCAGTGGCTGGTGGCGCATAAATGGAAGGAAGCCCCGGTGCCGGTGCCGTCGGTGCACGTCGCAGTCGCCGCCGAGATGCCGCCCCAAGCGGCGCTCATCCCTGCGCCTGCCACACCGCCCAAGACAGCGGCGCCCGCCCCGGTAGTGCCAGCGCAACCCACAGCACCGTCGCGTGACCCGCTCGTTGGTGTACCGACAGGCGTCAATCTCCTGCTCAACAGCTCCTTCGGAAGCTGGTCGCTGGGCGATGAGGATGACCCCGACTACTGGGTGGCTGGCTTTACCACGCCAGGATTCTCAGTCAAACGTGCCGTGACCGATGCCCGTCACGGGCGCTCTGCTTGTCGTCTGATCAATCAGACTCCCGACGGGTGCCGTCTCAGCCAGGACCCGGTGATGATGGTGGATCCGGCGGGGCAGCGGCTTCGCTGGACTCAACTGCGCGGGAAAACCGTGACGGCCGGGTGCTGGGTCAAGACCTCGACCCCTGAGGCCGTTTGGCTCTTTCTTCATGATGGGATCAGCGGCGCCGAATCGCCGCGCCATTCCGGCAGCGGAGCGTGGGAGTTCCTCACCACGACCCTCAATGTGCCTGGTGCGGCGTCGTCACTCGATTACCGCGTCATGGTGGGCAAAGGTGCTACGGTGGATGTGGACGCCGCGACGCTCGCGCTGGGCCGGCGACCCGCGCAGCCGTTCCTGCCGGAGGGGGAGGAAGCCGACCAGATCGCAGCCCACCGGACGAAGATCCGCGAGCAGCTCGCTGCAGCCCAGGGCACCCTGGTGCCGCCGTCGCAGCTGCCGGAAGAGCTGATCGAAGAACAGGATGCCGAGTTCGCGCTGGTTGACCAGTTGATCTGGAAGAAATTCCGGGACACGGCCAAGGCGCAGGGGGGGCAATTCATCTTCCTGTCCGTAAGCCCGCTGACGCCATCCGAGCGCCTGTTCTTGAAGGAAGCCGGGATTCCTTGGCTGAGCTTCAAGCTGCCCTTCAACCCGAATGAACGACGGCAGAAAGACCTGCTCGCCGGCCGGTATGATCCCAGCCAGGACTCCCACCGGTTCGGCTACCAGGCCAATGCGGAGGTGGCCGAGCAGATGCTGCAGTACCTGAAGGCGCGCCAGTTCATCCCCATGCCACAGCCACAGCATGAAGGCGCTGGTTCTCGCCGCCGGTGAAGGGCGCCGGCTGGGCGCCTTGACGGCCGACCGGCCGAAGCCGATGCTCCCGATCGGAGGCGTTCCGGTCCTGGAGCGGACCCTGCGGTGGCTGGCGCTGCACGGCATCCGGCAGATTGCCATCAATCTGCACCATCAGCCGCACACCATCCGCGCCCATGTGGGCGACGGCCGGCCGTTCGGTGTCCAGGCGACCTACTCGCTGGAACCCCGGCTGCTGGGCACGGCGGGTGCCGTCCGGCCCCTCGCCCGATGGCTGGATGAGCCGTTTCTGGTCGTGTATGGCGATAACCTGTTCGAGATCGACCTGACCGCCTTCATCGCCTCACACCGACGGCACGGCGGCGACGGCACCATCGCCCTGCATCATCGCGAGGACCCCACCGCCAGCGGGATCGCCGCCCTCGATGGCGAGGGACGCCTCACGCGGTTTGTGGAAAAACCGTCGCCCGACCAGGTCTTCAGCCATTGGGTGAGCGCCGGCCTCATGGTCTGGGAACCGCGGGTGGTGGCCGACATTCCTACCACCATTCCCTGCGACTGGGGGCGGGATCTGCTACCCCAGTGGGCCACGGCCAAACGGATCTATGGGTACCAGCTGCCACCCACCGACCGCATCTGGTGGATGGATACGCCGGAGGATTACGCGCGCGCCCAGGCGGCCTTCGCCGCCACGGCACACACCAGCTAACGAGGAGCCGCTCATGCCCACCGCCACCCGACGCCAGCCAACGCCGCGACCAGCATCCGACGCCGAGCTGATCGACAGCTACATCGACGCCATGGGCACCCTCATGAAGGGCGTGCCCCGCGCCACCATCCAACGGGCAGTAGATCTCCTGTTTGACGCCTGGCAGCGGCACGCGGCCATCTACGTGGCAGGCAACGGCGGTTCGGCCTCGACCGCGTCGCACTTCGCGAGCGATCTCGCCAAATTCACCATCGCGGAAGGCCGGCCGCGCTTCAAGGTGGTCAGCCTCACCGACAACGTGCCGCTGGTGAGCGCCTGGACGAACGACTCCGGCTTCGGCTCGATCTTCGCCGAACAGATGGAGCCGTGGTTCCAAGCCGGCGACGGGCTGGTGGCCTTTTCAGTGCATGGCGGTTCCGGCAGCGGGGAGGCGGGCCCCTGGTCGCAGAACCTGACGCGCGCCGTAACACTCGCAAAACAGCGGCGCGGCTTTGTCATCGGCTTTTCCGGGTTCGACGGCGGGATGCTCAAGGCCGAGGCCGATGCCTGCATGGTGGTTCCCGCATCGCAGGAGCCGATGGCTACCCCCTTGGTCGAATCGCTCCATGTGGCCTTGCATCATCTGGTCTGCGTGGCGCTCAAAGTCCGCATCGCCGGCCGCGCGTAAGACGCACCGAACGGCACGTCGCATGCCCAAGCCGCTCCACATCCTCGGCGTCAACAACGGCCACAACGCCTCGGCCTGCCTCATCCGCGACGGCGAGCTCCTCGCCGCCTGCGAGCAGGAGCGGATGAATCGGGAGAAATACACCGCGGCCTTCCCGCAGGAGGCGATCGACGCGTGCTTGCGCGAGGGGGGCATCGACTGGCGGGGCGTCGATATCGTGGCCTTCCCGTGGGTGCGGCGGGACTTCCTGGCGAAGCGGGTCTTCTACCACACGATCCGGTACTATCCGCGGACCTGCCGCTGGTTCGCCGTCGTGAGCGAAAACGTCCTGCCCAACTATTTCGCCGCGACGTGGCGGATGCGGCGCGCCGGGTTCCGCGGGCAGTTCCGCATGGTCAATCACCATGACGCGCATGCCGCCAGCGCTTTTTTTGTTTCGCCGTTCGAGCGCTCCGCCGTCCTCTCCGTCGACGGGGCCGGCGAATACAACTGCTCGGTCTTCTATCACGGGCAGGGCCACCGTCTGACGCGGCTGCAGGCGATCGACCTGCCGCATTCGGTGGGCGGCCTCTACGAGGTCATCTCCGTCTACCTCGGCTTTGATCTGCTCGAGGGGCCGGGCAAGGTCATGGGCCTGGCGGCCTTCGGGCAGCCCACCTATGCGGAGGTCTTCAGGCAATTTGTGACATGCCTGCCCGAGGGACGTTACGCCATCGATTGCGACACGCTCAATTTGATCGGCGTTAGCGGCGAGCACTTCACCCCGAAGCTGCGCTCGCTGCTGGGCCCGCCGCGACGGGAGGGGGAACCCCTGACCCAGCGGCACAAGGACATCGCAGCGAGCCTGCAGGAGATCGCCGAGGAATTGATGCTGCACATGGCGAGGCATCTGCATGCCACGACCGGTGAGCGGCGGCTGTGCCTCGCCGGGGGCGTGGCGCTCAACAGCGTCGCCAATGACCGCCTCCTCCGGGAAACGCCCTTTCAAGAGGTCTACATTCAGGCGGGCACGCACGACGCGGGGACGGCGTTGGGGGCGGCCTATGCGGTCTACCATCAACAGTTGGGCTACCCGCGCCGGTTCGTGATGACCCACGCCTATTGGGGCCCGCGCTACTCGGCGCAGGAGATCGAGACGTGCCTCCGGGATCGTCCCGTCCGGTGGGAGCGGCTGTCACCGGCCGCAGTGCCGCAGCGCGTGGCGGAGGCGCTGGCGACCGGCAAGGTCGTGGGGTGGTTCCAGGACCGAATGGAGTTCGGTCCGCGGGCCCTGGGCAATCGCTCGATCCTCGCGGACCCTCGGCGGGCGACCGTGAAGGAGGAGTTGAACGCGAAGGTGAAATACCGCGAGGAGTTCCGTCCTTTTGCGCCCGCCGTCACGCGCGAAGCCTGCGCGGACTATTTTTCACCCGCTTACGACTCGCCCTTTATGCTGCTCGTTGCCGATACGCGCTCCGACAAACAGCAGATGGTGCCGGCGATCGTCCATGTCGACGGCACCGCGCGGTTGCAGACGGTCGACCGAGAGACCAACCAGCGATTCTGGGAGCTGATCAAGGCCTTCGAGCAGCGGACGGGCGTGCCGGTCCTGCTGAACACGTCCTTCAACGTGCACGAACCGATCGTCTGCTCGCCGGAGGATGCGGTGCGCACTTTTGAGGAATCCCGGATCGACCTGCTGGTCCTCGGCGACTATCTGGTGGAGCGCAACGGCCATGCCGTCGAGCCGTCGCGGTTGGCATCGAGCCGCCGGACGGTCCGGCGGGGCCTGCTCGAGCGCGCCCTGCGGTCCGGCTACTTCCGCGTCGTCGCCCCGGCGCTGTATTACACCCTCTTTCTCATCCTGGCGCTGGGGTATCACGCCTACCGGCGGGTGCGCCGGCTCGCATGATCATCACGCGCACCCCGTTTCGCGTGCCGCTGGGCGGCGGGGGCACCGATTTGCCGGCCTACTCCTCGCGGCATGGCGGCTTCGTCCTGGGGGCTGCGATCGACAAATACATGTACATCACCCTGAGCCGCCGGCCCATCGACGACCGGTTGTGGATCAGCTACTCCAAGGTCGAGGTCGTGGATGCCATCGGGCAGATCCATCATGAGCTGGTGCGCGAGGCCCTGCAGCTCGTGGGTATTGCGCGGGGGATCGAGATCCATTCCATCTCGGAGGTCGTCGGCGGCACCGGGATGGGCTCATCGGCCTGCTTTACGGTGGGGCTCCTCAACGCGCTCCACGCGCTGAGCCGCAAGCCGGCCACCGTCAAGGACCTCGCCGAGGAGGCGTACCACATCGAGGTGGAACGGCTCGGCCACCCGAGTGGGAAACAGGACCAGTATCTCGTGGCCCACGGTGGCTTGACGTGCCTCCATATCGATGTCAACGGCCAGGTGCGGGTGGAACCGCTGTTGTTGTCCACCCAGACGCTGGAGGCGCTGCAGGAGCGGCTGCTCATGTTCTACACCGGCATCGAGCGGGCCTCGGCGCAGATCTTGAGCGACCAGTCCGCCGGAGCCAGCCGCGGCGACGGCGAGGTCGTTGAGCAGATGCACGAGATCAAACGCATCGGCCTGGCCAGCAAGGAGGCGTTGGAGCGCGGCGAGGTGGACCGGTTCGGCGCGCTGTTAGATGAGCATTGGCAGGCCAAGCGCCGCATCTCCGCCAGGATGAGCAACGGCTGGATCGACGAATGTTACACGGAGGCCAGGCGCCTCGGCGTGACGGGCGGCAAGATCATCGGCGCCGGCGGGGGAGGCTTTTTCCTGTTCTACTGTCCGGGGGACAAGCAGCCGTTGCGCGAACGCTTGACCCAGATGGGATTGCGCGAGATGCCGTTCCGGTTCGATTTTTCCGGCACCCAAGTGGTGGCCAATTTCTCATGAGCCTCGGGCAGCGCCTGCAGCGATGGTTGGATCTGACGCTGGCGGTGCTCGTCCTGGTCATGCTGAGTGCGTGGCTGGTGGTGTGGTGCGCGTTACGCCAGCTGCGGTCACGCCGGCGCCGGACGCACGATCGGCCGCCGCGCATGGTGCAGATGGTGAGCGGCTCGATCGAGGGCGAGCAGCGCCGCAACGCCTTCGGGCGGCTGACCGACACCGATTATGGCTGGTTCGAGCACGTCTTTCATGTCTACTTCTACGCGCCGACGGCCGCACGGCAATCGGCGGGCCCGCGGCACAGCCTCATCAATTGGCGATTGTCGCCACTCGAGGGGTTGCGCGCCGCCGGGTGGAAACGGCTGCACCTGGCGCTCCACGAAGTGGCTTTTCTGGGTTGGCTCGGGCGATTCATCTCTCGCGAAGGCATTGCGGTGATCGATGCAGCCGATCCCTATGTGACCGGCGTGAACGCCTGGTTGGGGAGCGTGGTGACTGGCGTGCCCTATACGGTCGAAATCCACCGTGACTATGATCTGGATTACCGGCTGTTAGGGCGGCCCCATTTCGCGTACTTTCCTTCGTGGCAGGCGGAGCGGCGGGTGGGAGGATGGGTACTGCGGCACGCGCACCGCGTGATCGCCGACCACGACTGTTACGCGCGCTATGCGCTGGCGAACGGCGCCCGGCCTGAGCGGATCGTGAAGGTGCGGGCCACGAGCAATCTGGGCCGGCCGGGGTATGCCCTGGCGGAGCAACCGCGCCCGCAGGCGCGCACCCGCTATGAGGCGGATGGGCGGCGCCTGCTCGTCTATGTCGGCCGGCTCGACCCGGATAAATTCGTCGAGGATCTCGTGCCGTGCCTCGAGCGTGTCGTGGCGCGGCGTCGTGACGTGCGTCTGCTGCTGGCCGGGGACGGCAGTCTCCGCGCCTCCCTGCTGCAGGCGGCGCGCGAGCGAGGATTGAGCGACTACATCCGTTGGTTGGGATCCTTGTCGCTCCCGGACGTCCTCGATCTCTTCTCGGCAGCCGATGTGGTGGTGGGTACGCATTTGGGGGCGACCTACCTGGAGGCGGCGCTCTGCGGCGCGCCCCTCGTGGCCTACGACATCGACCGCCATCCGGAGTTCATTCACGACGGTGAGACGGGGATGTTAGCGCCTTTTCGTGATGCGCAGCGCTTGTCCGAAGCGGTCCTGCGCGTGCTCGACGATGCCGCCCTGGCCGACCGACTGCGCCGAGGCGCCAAACGGCGCGTCCTCGAGCAGCACCGCCCCGAGCATTACATGGAGGATATGCGCCGCTGTTTTCAGGAGCTGCTGGGGGTGGTGGCATGAAGCGGCTCTGGGTGCTGGCGGCGATCGTGGTGGTCGGTGCGATCCCGCGGTTCTACCAGTGGCGCCAGGTGGGGCTCTTGACGCATGACGACGCCGCGGTCATGAATGTCACCGGCACGGCGCTGGCGGCCGCCAACGTCGTGGGGCGCCACGCCGGTGACTTGCTGAGCCATCGCTGGACGCTGGCGGACGTGGAAGCCGCCGTGCACGCCGAGTTTGGTCCCGCCGATCTCCTTCAACGAGGAAAGCCGGGCCTGTTTCCCTTCTTGCTGCTCGGGGCGGGACTGACCGGTGTGTCGGATATGACGCCCGCGCTGTGGATGGCCTGCTGTAGTCTGGCGGCGGCGCTGGCGGTGTATCTGCTGGGCCGCGAGGCGTGGGGGTCTGCCGTGGGCGGCGTGGCGGGCCTGCTCTTCGTCCTGTCGGGTCAGGTCTTGGTCTTTTCGCGCAACTACAAGATGGAAATCGCCCCCATGTGGCTGTGGTTGACATTAGGCACGTGGGCGTACCTGCGGGCGCGCCGCAGCGAGCGCCTGAGGTGGGTGGTGTTGAGTGGGCTGTTGGTGGGCTATGCCTTTACTTGCCATTACAGCATTCTGCTGTGGGTCGCCCTGTTTCCGCTCTTTGAACTGGCGTGGCCAGCCGATCCGGCGTGGCCGATCCATCGTCGGCTGAGGCGTGTCCTCGTCTGGGCTGGCGTGGCGGTCGTACCGGCCGTGCTGTTCCAACTCGCGACACTCGCCATCCGGCAGGTGTGGTTGCCGTTCATCACCTATTGGGGATCCGTGGGGTATCAGTTGAGTCAGCAGCAGCATCAGTCGCTGCCGGCCGATCCCTGGTACTACCTCTATTTTCTGTGGCGGCTGGACGGGCCGGCGAGCTTCCTCTGGCTGACGTTCGGCGCGGCAACGCTGACCTGGGCATGGCTCAGGCAGCGCGCGTTCGCCGCGGCACTACTCCTGACCCTGTGTACCGTGCCCCTGCTGGTCTTAAGCCTCTCAACGGCATCGATCTTTACCGTGCCTCGCACCCTCGCGCCAGCGCTGCCCTTCCTGGCCGTGATGGCGGCGGTGGGGCTGGTGCGCTCCTCCGAGATCGTGGGACGCAGACTGCCGCAGCCGAGGCTGGCCTTGGCGCTGGCCGTCGGCATGACCGCCGCCGTGAACCTCCACCAGATTCTGCCGTTGACGCAGTGGCGCGCCGGCTACCGCGACGCGGTCCGCTTCATCGCGAGCCGCACGGACTCCGGAGTGGCCGATCTAACGGACGCGCCGATCTGGCAATTCTATCTCCGTCGCACCGCCTTCGCGACCTCCGACCGGCAGGCCCTGGAGCAGCTCTACCGCTCCGGGCAGATCCGGTATCTGGCCGTGAGCCCCACAGCCACCATCCTGGCTACCTATCCCTCCAGTCTACCGGGGTCGATTCTGCATGAGTTTCAGGCCGTCGCGACGATGGTGGTGGACGTGCCGACCGTCGCCGAGTTTGAGCAGCCGGTAGTCGGGGAGCTGGACTATCTGGCTGAGGTGGGTCATCTGACGCGGCATCAGGTCCTGGAGATTCAGCGCCAGCCGGAACTGCGGCGGATCCGGCTCTATGATCTGGCCCAGCTCTTCGGGCCGCTTCAGACGGCGGCAGCAGCCGAGCGCAGCCCATGAGCCTCCCGAGCCCTGCGCGGCGCCCGACGCTGACCGTGGCGATGTGCGTCTACAATGAGCGTCCGACCGCGCTCGACGTGTTCCGCAGGGTGCAGGCCGCGCCCCCCATCGACAAGGAGATCATCATCGTCGACAACTGCTCGACCGACGGCACGCGGGAGCTGCTCCAGCAGCTGGACGGGCAGGCGACGGTGGTGCTGCACCCAAAGAATTTGGGCAAAGGGGCCTCGGTGCGGACCGCCATTGCGCGGGCGACCGGCGAGTACTTCATCATCCAGGATGCGGACACCGAGTATGACCCCGCCGAGTACCCCAAGCTGCTCGCCCGGGCCAGGGCCACCGGCGCGGACGCGGTCTACGGCTCCCGGACGCTCACCGGACGCACGACCAAATATCTGCGGTTTTACTTCGGCGTGCAGCTGCTCACGTGGTTGACGAATCTGCTGTACGGCGTGCATCTGACCGATGTGGCCACGGGTTTGAAGATGGTCAAGACCGACGTGATCCAGCAACTGCCCCTGCGGACCTCCGGCTTCGACTTCGACTTCGAGCTGACGAACCTGTTGTGCAAACGCGGCTGCCGTGTGGAGGAGGTGTCGATCGCGTACCACCCGCGCACCTTCGCCGAGGGCAAGAAGGTCCGCGCCTGGGACGGCGTGCGCGGGTTGTGGGTGATTCTCAAGAATCGTTTTGCGGATTGAGGAGCTGACGCATGAAGACGGTCATTCTGTGCGGGGGGCTGGGGACGCGGTTGCGGGAGGAGACGGAGTTCCGGCCGAAGACGATGGTGCAAATCGGGGGCCATCCCATCCTCTGGCACATCATGCAGCTCTACGCCCACCACGGGTTCAACGAGTTCGTGCTCTGCCTGGGCCACCGGGGCGACGACATCAAGCAATATTTCCTGAACTACCCGTTCTACCACAGCGACTTCACCATCGAGGTGGGACGGCCCGGGCGCGCCGTCGAGTTCCACGGCGGCCATCACGCGACGGGCTGGCGGGTGACGTGCGTCGATACCGGGCTGCAGACGCAGACAGGGGCGCGCCTGAAGCGGGTCGCCGGCTACGTGCCGGACGATACCTTTCTCTTCACGTACGGGGACGGGGTCGCGAATGTCGATCTCAAGCGGCTGATGGCGTTCCACCGCTCCCACGGCAAGATCGCGACGGTCACCGGCGTGCACCCCCCTTCGCGCTTCGGTGAGTTGCTGGTGCAAGGCGAGCGGGTGCAGGAGTTCAGCGAGAAACCGCTCATCTCTGAGGGCCGCATCAACGGCGGCTTCTTTGTGCTGCAGCGCCGCATCTTTGACTATCTCTCGGATGAGGAGCTGCTCATCTTTGAGCGCGGGCCGCTCGAGCGGCTCGCCAAAGACGGGCAGCTGATGATGTATGCCCATGATGGCTTCTGGCAGTGCCTGGATACGCCGCGGGATCTGCAGCTGCTCACCGAGCTGTGGGCGCAGGGGCGTCCCCCGTGGAAGGTGTGGGACAGCCGGTCATGACCCTCGCAGGAGCGCGCGTCCTCGTCACGGGTGCCGCAGGGTTTCTGGCCTCGCACGTGGTGCGCCGCCTGCTCGCCTCCGGCGCTGAGGTGCATGGATGGGTGCGGCCGACGACGGACGCGTGGCGGCTCGCCGAGATGCGGTCCCGCCTGACGTTGCATCAGGTCGACCTGCGGGAGGCCGACCAGGTGCGGCAGGCCGTCGACCGCATTCGTCCATCGGTGTGCTTTCATTTGGCGGCGTACGGCCTGAGCGCACGTCAGCATGATTGGGACGAGGCGGTGCGGACGAATGTGCTGGGTACCACGCACCTGCTGCAGGCGCTGGGAGCCGGCGGATGTCAGCGGCTGGTCTACACGACCACCTGTCACGAATATGCCTCGAAGGCGGAGGCCCTCAACGAGGAGGACCCGGTGGCGCCCCTCGAGCTCTACGGCAGCACCAAGGCGGCCGCCACCGCCGTGGTGCGGGCGTGGGCCTCAGGCGTCGGGCTGCCCACGGTGGTGCTGCGGTTGTTCGGGGTCTACGGCCCCTACGATGGGACGAATAAGTTGATCCCCAACACGATCACCGCGCTGCTGAGCCGCCAGGTGGCGGCGGTCTCTCCGTGCGAGGTGGTGCGCGACTACACCTACGTCGATGATATCGTCGAGGGCATCCTGCGTTCCGCGGAGGCGTCCCTGAGCGGTGTCGTGACCATCAATCTGGGGTCCGGCCAGCCCGTCTCCCTGCGGCAGCTGGTGGAAGCGATCGCCGCACAGCTCGGCGGGCGTGTGGAGTTCGGCGCCATCCCGCCGCGCGCCGGCGAGGCGCAGAGCCTCTGGGCGGATGTCCGTCGGGCGGAAACGCTCCTGCACTGGCGCGCCACGGTCTCCTGGGAAGACGGGTTGCGCCGGACGATTGCCTGGTTTCGCACCCATGCGCGACACGAGCCGCTCTCCTCTTCGGCAGGGACGGCGCATGGCTGAGGAGCCCGTCGTGATCGTGGGGGCGGGGTTGGCGGGTCTCAGCGCCGCCTACCATCTGCGCCAGTACGGCATGGCCAGTCTGCTCTATGACAAGGAGGATCGTGCGGGGGGGCACACGCGCTCACACGCGCACGAGGGATTCATCTTCGATGAGGGGCCGCATGTCTCCTTCACCAAGGACGCGTATGTCCAGGAGCTCTTTGCCAAGAGTGCCGGCACCTATCATGAATTTTTATCGACCCAGCTCAACTACTACCACGGCGCCTGGCTCAAGCACCCCGCCCTCTGCCATCTGCATGGGTTGCCCGTCGAGACGGTCGAGCGCTGTCTCGTCGATTTCTTCGAGGCCCAGCGCCGGTCGCATCCTGCGCCTACCGACTATGACCAATGGCTGCGGCAGCATTGCGGCAGTTACTTCACGGAGCAGTTTGCCGCGCGCTACACGCGCAAGTACTGGACGGTCGAGCCGGCGGAGCTGACCACGGACTGGGTGGGCGCACGCGTCTACGCGCCGCGGATCGAGGAGGTGGTGCGGGGCGCGCTCCAGCCGCAGGCGCAAGCACTCCACTACATTCAGCGCTGCCGCTATCCGGCCGCCGGCGGCTATGAAGCGTACACGCGCCTCCTTCAGGAGGGCGCCGAGGTGCGGACAGGCTGCGCCCTGGCCGAGCTGGATGTCCGTCGTCACCGGGCCCTCTTCGCGAATGGCCAAGCCATCACCTATGGCAGCCTGGTCGCCACCCTGCCCCTGCCAGTGCTGGTGCAGATGATGACCGACGCGCCCAGGGACGTCCGCGCGGCGGCCGACCGTCTGCGGTGGACGTCGGTCGCCCTGGTCAACGTGGGCGTGCGCCGGGCGGAGCTGTCCGGCGCCCACTGGCTCTACTTCTACGATGAAGACCTCATTTTTTCGCGGGTCTCCTTTCCGCATCGGCTCTCACCGCAGAATGCACCACCGGGCTGTGGGAGCCTGCAGGCCGAAATCTATTACTCGCGATCCCGGCCGCTGCCCACCCGGCAGGTGCTCGAGCGCACCCTGGAGGATCTGCGGCGCGTGGGCCTGCTGCGCGCTGACGACGAGCTCGTCGTGACCGCCACGCAGGAGATTGCTTTTGCCAATGTCATCTTTGATCACGCGCGCGAGGAGGCGGTCCGCTGTGTGCATCGGTTCTTGCGCGCGCATGGCATCCTGCCCTGCGGGCGGTATGGCGAATGGGGATATTTGTGGAGTGACCAGGCGGTCTTGAGCGGCCGGCGCATCGCCGAAGAGCTGGCCGGCAGCGCTGTGAGCTCCACCGTCGTCTCCGGCGGCAGCCGGAATCGGGAGGCATAGATGGCCAAGACCTTTTGGGAGGACCGAGCCGTCTTCGTGACCGGCTGCACGGGGCTGCTCGGGTCGTGGATGACGAAGGCTCTCGTCGGCTCGGGAGCGCGCGTCGTGGGATTGGTCCGCGACCAAGTGCCGGACAGCCTGTTGGTGCAAGAGGGCCTCGAGGCGCAGATCACCGTTGTCCGTGGCTCGGTCGAGGAGTACGCGCTGCTGGAGCGGATCCTCAACGAATACGAGGTGGAGACCGTCTTCCATCTGGCGGCCCAGACGATCGTGACCATCGCCAACCGCAATCCGCTCTCGACCTTTGAATCCAACATCCGCGGGACCTGGAACGTCCTGGAGGCCTGCCGCCGCGTGCCGGCGGTGCGGCAGGTGCTCGTGGCCTCCAGCGACAAGGCCTACGGCACGCAGCCGCATCTGCCCTATGACGAGACGATGCCGCTCCAGGGCCGCCACTTCTATGACGTGTCGAAGAGCTGCGCCGATTTGCTGTCGGCCTCCTACTTCGAGATGGCGCAGCTGCCGGTCTGCATTATGCGCTGCGGCAATTTCTACGGCGGCGGCGATCTCAACTTCAACCGCATTGTCCCGCAGACGATCCGCGCAGCGCTGCGCAATGCCGCCCCGGTCATCCGCTCCGACGGCAGCTACGTGCGGGACTGGATTTACATCGAGGATGCCGTGGCTGCGTATGTGCTGCTGGCCGAGCGGATGGCGGAGCAACCGAAGCTCCTGGGGGAGGCGTTCAATTTTTCCAACGAGATGCAGATGACCGTCCTGCGCATCACCGAGGAGCTGTTGCGTGTCATGAGCCGCACCGATTTGCGGCCGCGCATCCTCAATGAGCCGCTCAAGGAGATCCGCCACCAGTTCCTGAACGCCGGCAAGGCGCACCGGCTCCTCGGCTGGCAGCCGCGGTTCAGTCTGGAGGAGGGGCTGCAGCGGACGGTGGCGTGGTACCAGCGCTACTTCGCGCGCCATCAGGAGCTGTTGTCGGTGGAGCCGACAGGCACGGTCGAGGCGACCGAAGTCTAAGGAATCGCATGCCCAAGAGTGTCGCACCGCAACCAGCAATCGGGGGGACGGCCAACGCCGAGACGGCCCGATTGCGCACGCAGATCCTGAAACTCGTTGACGAGTTTTACCAGGCCGCTCATCGGCCAGCGGCCGCCTTTGTCCCCGGTGCGTCGAAGGTGCCATACGCCGGGCGCGTCTTCGATGCCCAGGAGATGCTCAAGCTGGTGGACGCGGCCCTGGACTTCTGGCTGACGGCAGGGCCGTATCACGCGGCGTTCGTTACGCGGATGCAGCGGTTTTTCGGCTCTCAGGGTTTCCTGCCGGTCAACTCCGGTTCCTCCGCGAATCTCTTGATGGTGGCCTCCGTGATGTCCGCGTCGTGGAAGCGGCATCTGCGTGCCGGCGATGAGGTCATCACGCCGGCCGTGACCTTTCCGACGACGGTCGCCCCCCTCGTGCAGCATGGCTTGATCCCTGTCTTCGTCGATGTGGATCTGGGCACCTATAACGCAGACCTCGACGAGGTCGAGGCCGCCATCTCCCCGAAGACCCGCGCGCTCTTTTTGCCGCACACGCTCGGCAATCCCTTGCCGATGGCTCGCGTGATGGCGCTCGTGGAGCGGCATCACTTGATCCTGCTCGAGGACACCTGCGACGCCCTGGGTTCACGCTACGCGGGGCGCCTCGTCGGCACCTTCGGCACGATGGGGTCGCTGAGCTTCTACCCCGCGCATCACATGACGACGGGGGAGGGCGGCGGCGTCATCATCAACGACCCCACGATCAGCAAGGTGGCCCAGTCGGTGTGCGACTGGGGGCGTGACTGCTGGTGCCAGCCGGGCGTGAGCAACACCTGCGGCATGCGGTTCGGCTGGCAGCAGGGGAGTCTGCCCCAGGGCTATGACCACAAGTACATCTTCTCCAACATCGGCTACAACCTGAAGATGACTGAGCTGCAAGCCGCCATCGGCCTGGCCCAGGCGGAGAAGCTGCCGCAATTCGTGGCCGAGCGGCGGCGACGGTTCCAGCGCTATTATGATGCGTTTCAGCCCTATGCAGACCGCGTCATCCTGCCGCGCTGGGAGCCGGAGGCGGAGCCGGCCTGGTTCGGCTTTCCGCTCACCGTCCGGAAGGGTCTGTCGCGCGCGGAGCTGGTGGCGTGGCTCGAGGAGGTCCGGATCGAAACCCGGATGCTTTTCGGCGGCAACCTCCTCCGGCAGCCCGCTTATCAGCAGATCCCGCATCGCCGGGCGAGTGCGCTTAAGCGCTCGGACACGATCATGAACGACACCTTCTTCATCGGCGTCTATCCGGGCTTGACGGATTCCATGCAGGCCTTTGTCATCGAGCGCGTGTCGGAGTTTTTCCGCCGGCACTAAACGGACCATGCCTACCTGTTCCATTCTGCTGCCAACCTATCAGGCGGGCGCCTTCATCGGGCGCGCCATCGAGGGCGTCCTCGCCCAGCAGGAGACCGACTGGGAACTGCTCATCGGTGACAACGCGTCCCAGGATGAAACGGCACGCGTCGTGAGCCGGTTCCAGGACCCGCGCGTGCGCTACCTGCGCCGGCCCCACAACGTCGGCTACGTCCGCAATGTCCGACAGATGCTCGCCGAGGAGGCGCGGGGAGAGTACGCCGTCATCCTGTGCGCCGATGATTGGTGGGAAGCGGCGTATCTCCACACGGCCCTCGCCGTCTGCGCGCAGGATCCGACGGTGGGCTGGGTGCATACGGCCTTTCGTTTTCAGGATGACGCGGCGCAGACGGCACGCGCCCACGTCATGACCGACTGTCCCCGTGTGATGGAGGGGCGGGCGTTCCACGAGCGCTTCTTCTTCGGGGGCGGCATGCTGGTCGCCCTCTCCTCGGTCCTGTTCCGGCGCGACTGGGCGCTGCAAGCGGAGGCCTTCCAGCAGGAGGTCTTTCACACCGACACGGCCCTGTGGCTGAAGCTGGCCTGCCTGGGCCGCGTCGGCTATTGCCCGGCACCGCTGGTGACCTACCGCTGGCGTTCCGACAATCTCTCGAATACCACGGCCCGCGCCCGGCGGCTCGAGGAATGGATCGATGCGTTGACCGGCGTCCTCGCCTTCGCGAGACGACAGGGTCTCGCGTCGAACCCGGCGTGGGAGCGGGCGGTGATGGCGCGGACGCTGACGTGGTGTCTGAAGGACGCGCCCAACGTGAAGATCGCCTCCGGCTCGAACCGTGAGGTCGCCCGCGTGGTGCGGAAGGTCTATCGCACCGCCCCGAGGGTTTTCCTGCACCCCGGCGTCCTGACGCGCGTGGCCCTGGCCTTCAGCGCGCCGCCGGGACCGCTGGCGATGCTGCGACGGTGGCGGAACTACGGGCGTCCCTCGGACAGCTTTCAACTGCCCCTGGACCACCTGGCCTCGACGACATGACACCAGCAGCCGGGCTCTCCACACCGAGGCACGACACCGCGACCATCCGTCAGTCCTTCCGCGATTATCAGGCCCTGGTGATCGGCCAGGGCGGCGCGGTCCTCCTGGCAACCGTGAACAGCGTGGTCATGACCCGCTGGCTGGGATCCTCGGGCTATGGCCGGCTCGCCCTCTTCGTCATGGTCACGCAGGTCATCTTCACGACCCTCGCCGGGTGGTTGACCGCGGCCATCGTGCGGTATGGCTGCGAGGAACTGGTCCAGCAACGCTCCCTGCGCCGCACCGTCGGTGCCAGGCTGTTCATTCTGGGTCCGTTGCTGTGCCTGTTAGCGGCGGCGAGCTGGCTGTGGCGGGTGCCGTTGAGCCAGTACCTCGGTGTGCCGTCCTGGGCGGTGCTGTGGGTGGACATCGCCGTCGCCGGTTCCATCGCATCGGTCACGGTGCAGTCGCTGCTGCAAGCGAGCAGCGCCATGAAGGGTTATGCGTGGCTGTTACTGATCGAACGAGCCGGCGTGCTGGCCGGGTTGCTGTCGCTCCAAGCGGTCCGTGGCGTGGAGCCGGTCCTCGGCTGCATGATGTTAGTGGCCGTCATGCCGTGGCTCTCGACGCTCGCGGGGCTGCGGTTCCTGGCCTGGCGCGCCTGGTGGCCGCCGGTGGCGGATCTGTCCTGGGTGCGCCGGCACCTGCGTTTTTCCCTGCCCCTGATCCTCGCGGCGACGGCGGCGACCGTGGCGACGTGGGCCGATGTGGCGTTGACGAATCACTTCGTGTCGACCCTGGAATTGGGCGCCTACGCGCTGGCGCGTCAGATGGCCATGCTGCTCAAGCAGGGGGTCGTGCTGGCCGGATTCCTGGTCTCACCCATCCTCTTTCAGTGGCACGTCTCCGGCGAGCCTGCGCGCATCGACCGATACGTCCAGCGGCTCCTGCCGCTCGCGGCGCTGCTCTGGTGCAGCGTCGTCGCCATCCTGCTTCCCCTCGTGTGGTGGGTGCTCCCGCATATCTGGGGAGCCGAGTTTGCGCGCGCCGACTGGCCGTGGCTGCTCCTCGCCGTCGAGTTGGGACTGAGTGCCTGGTACTATCTTGGCGTGCCGGTCCTGACCGCGCATGAGGCCTCGGGCCGGATCACCCTCATCAACACACTGACCGCCATCCTGGTCCCGGCGCTCGGCTGGTGGCTCATTCCCCGTCACGGGATCGTGGGCAGCGCCTGGGCGGTCGTGTGCACCTCCTGGGCCGGGCAGGTGTTGGTGCTCTACTCTTTACGCCGCCTGAGCCATCTGCGCTGGGCGGCGTGCGCCGGCGCGATGCTCCCGCTGCTCCTCAGCGCCGGGCTCTGCTGGTGGGCGGGGCCGTGGACGGCCGTGCTGGGCACGGCGGTGCTGCTGCTCATCCTCGGCCGGTGGCTGTGGCGGCGGCGCGCATTTCTCGACGACGACGACCTCACGTTACTGCGTACCATCGAGCTGCCGGCCTGGAGTCAGTGGGCGCTGGACGGCGTGCGTTGGGTACTGAGCCAGGCCGTGCGCCCGCCCACCGTGGCCACGGCGTCGCAGCGCTCCACCACCCCGACGGTGAGTGTCATCATTCCCACCTTCAACCGGGCGGAGTTGGTCGTGCGGGCCGTCGAGAGCGTCTTGGCGCAGACCTGGCCGGAGTATGAAGTCATCGTGGTGGACGACGGCTCCACCGATGATACCGCCGACCGACTGCGCCCCTACGCAGGCCGCATGACGCTCCTGCGGCAACCGCATGCCGAGCGCGCCACGGCGCGCAACCGCGGTATTGCGGCCTCGCGCGGGGCCTTCATCGCCTTCCTCGATTCCGATGACCGCTGGTTGCCGGCCAAGCTGGCGGACGATCTCGCCGTCTTCGCCAGGTCGCCGGAGGCGGGACTCGTCTATTGCGGGGCGGCGCTCATCGACGCCGCGGAACGGCCGCTCAAGCGGCTGCGCACGCCGTGGAGGGAGGGGCAGGTCGTTGAGCCGCTCGTGTGGCAGACCAACTTCATTCCGAACTCCTCGGTCACGGTGCGCCGCGCGTGCCTCGAGGCGGTCGGTGGGTTTCGTGAAGATCCGCAGCTCTCCGGCTCCGAGGATTGGGAGTTGTGGTTCCGCCTGGCGGCACGATTTCCTGTCGCTGCCGTGCGGCGGCACAACATTCAGCTGCGCGTGCATCAGCAGAATACCCTCCATAACGCCGCGCAGATGGAGCGCTCGATGTGGTGGGCGTGGACGCTCATCCAGCGACATCCCGCGCTGGCCCAGCAGTCACCGGCGCGGATCCGCCGCGCGGAAGCGGTCGTCGCCAGGCACATCGCCGTGGGCTACTATGGGAGCCGGCAGATGGCGGCGGCGCGGACGTGGCTCCACCGGTCACGACGGCTGGACGGCGCTCAGGTGGCGACGTGGCGCTGGCTGACCACCTATTTCAAATCCTGGCTCCCGCGGCGCAGAGCCGCGGCGCCGGAGCCATCGCTGGCGGCCGACCTGCGCCGACGCATCGGCGCCATCGTGGAGCAGGCGGTGGCAGAGCTGCCGGACTTAGAGGTGTGGAAGAATCAGTTTCGTTTCCGCGCGAGAGAGTTTGAGCTCCTGGCGCGTCAGGCCCCGATGCCGCGCAGCCGGCGCGTGCTGGAGGTTGGCTGCGGCAACGGGCTCTCGGCCACGCTCCTGGCCCAGTCCGCCGATCTCGTCATCGCGACGGATCTGCCACAGGGCAATCCGCACACCGCCTCGCAGGGCATCGGATCGCCCCAACGGCTCTTCGACACACTCGGGGTCACCAACTGCCACCCCCTCGCCTGTCCCGGTGAGGCGCTGCCCTTTGCCGATGGCAGTTTCGATCTCGTCTTTTCTAGTCATACCCTGGAGCATATTCCCCAGCCGGCGTCCGCCCTGCAAGAGATGCATCGGGTCCTGGCGCCCGGCGGCTGGCTCTACCTGGTGCTGCCGACGACCGTGGAACGGATGACCTTTCTGCCGTCTTTTTATCAGCAACTCTGGGGTCGGGCGTGGGCTCGTGCGTGGCGACACCACGCGCCTGCGGATGCGGCCCCACCGGCGTCGTCAGGATCGAACGGTCGCATCACCTGGTGGGAATTATTGTGGCAGCGGCATCCTCACTTTCCCTGGCCCGAGCCGCACGGTGCCTACCGTCACTTTCTCGCGGAGGTGGTGGCCTACCATCCCTGGCGATGGCGGCGGCTCGTGGAGCGCAACGGCTTCCAGATCCGTCAGCAATTTACAACGATACTGTTTCCCTACCATTTGGCGGGTCTGCTGACGGATCCGTTTCCCTGGTTTCTGCGCTGGTCGGACTGGGTGCGGCCCCTGCACGGGTGGCCCGTGCTGCGGTCGCTGGGGCATAACGTGTGCCTGGTGGCGCAGAAGGAGTGAGGGTGTGAAGCTCTCGGTCGTCATTCCAGCCCACAACGAAGAGGAGAATCTGCCGCGGGTCATCCCGTCACTCCTGGCCATCCTGCAGCGGGAGGGGATCGAGCGGGAGATCATCCTCGTCGACGACAACAGCCGCGACGGCACCGCCGCGCTGATCGACGACTACGCACGTGCCCACCCGGAGATTCGAGCCGTGCACCGCCGAGGCCAGCCGGGCTTCGGCCGGGCGATCCGCGACGGCCTGGCCCAGGCGACCGGCGAGGCGGTGGCCATCGTGATGGGCGATCACTCGGACGACCCCGAGGATGTCGTGCGCATGTACCGCCGGCTCGCCGAGGGCTGCGATGCCGTCTTTGGTTCCCGCTTCATTCCGGGAGCATCCGTCAGGGATTACCCGCGGTTCAAATGGGTCGTCAACCGCCTGGCGAACCGGTTTTTGCAGCTGCTCTTCTGGTCGTCCTGCAACGACCTCACGAACGCGTTCAAGCTCTACCGTCGACAGGTCCTCCAGACGATCGGTCCCCTGCAGACGGAGCATTTCAACATCACCGCGGAGCTGCCGCTCAAAACGCTGCGGGCAGGCTGCCGGGTGGCCGTGGTGCCGGTCCGGTGGTACGGCCGGCGCAGCGGGGTTTCGAAGTTGAGCATCGCCCGCATGGGCCGGCATTATCTGCAGACGGCGCTGGACATTTGGGTGCGGTACCACCCGCGCGGGATCCCGTCTTGGATTTGGGGCGCTCTGGCCGGCCTCGTGCCGCTCGTCGTGTACTGGGCCTTTCCGAATCACAATTTTTCGAGCATCGATCCCATCAATTATGCGGATGCGATCCAGCGCGGTGGATGGCCGGTCCTGCTGAACCCGCACCATCTGCTGTATCACGTCGTGGGACGCGCCTGCTGGCTCGCCGCCCGGGGGCTCGGCCTGGCCGTGTCGCCGATGCACTTGATGCAGTGGTGCAATGGCGTGTGGGGGGCCGCGGGGGTCGTGCTCTGCTGGTCGATTCTCCGTGCCCTGAGCGGCTCGCGTCTCTCATCGGCAGGTGCCACGGTCTTCGCGTGGCTGCTCGCGAGCGCTTACGGGTACTGGTTC
Source organism: Candidatus Omnitrophota bacterium (assembly GCA_016206665.1). Taxonomy (GTDB): domain Bacteria; phylum Omnitrophota; class Gorgyraeia; order Aquiviventales; family JACQRC01; genus JACQRC01. The sequence goes on from JACQRC010000100.1 coordinate 36,704, forward strand.
TTCTCGATCGAAAATGAGGTCTACATTCCGCCCGCCGTCCTCGCCTTGGCGACGTTTCGGCTGCTGATCGGCTTGACGCACGCTGGACACGCGGCCCAACAGATCCGTTGGGCGGTGGTCGTGGGCGTGCTGACGGCCCTCATGACCGGCTTCTACCAGACCTACGGTCTGTGGAGTGCGGTCGTGATCCTCTGGGCCCTCCGCACGCTCCCGCGCGGGTCGAGGCTGCGGTGGCTCTGCTGGTACGCAGTCACCGTGGCACTCGGTGTGGCCATCGCCTACGGGGTCGCGGCATGGTTGACGCTGCCACCGGCCGAGCGGTCATGGGGGGCCGCCCTGCGCTGGCCCCTCGGCTATCTGCAATCCGGACGGTGGGGAGCGGTTGATTTTCAAGCGATGCGCCTCTGGCCCTACGGCTTTGCGCGCGTGGTCCTGGCCGGGCGACCGATGCGAGACTGGCTGCTGAGCCCGCACTGGTCGCCGTCGGGCACGATCCTTCTCGGCAGCTGGGTGCTCGTCGGCGTGCTGGCGACCATCGTGGTCGTGCGAGGCCTTCGGAACGTGCGCGGCCTGCGGCAGGAACAGGCCGTGTGGGCGGGGTTGTTGACCCTGTGGGCGGCGCTGTTTGCCGTGGTCGCACTCTGGATCGAGCCGATTGACTGGCAATTTTGGGTGCCGGTCCTGATTCCGATAGCACTGCTGGTGGCCCTGGCGTGGTCCGCCGGACCGGTCTCGCGTCCTGGGTGGGAGCGTGTCGTGCCGGCAGGACTCGTGGCGAGCCTGGTGTGTGTCAACTTCCTGACCGCTGTCCATCCCGACACCGATCGCACGCGCAACACCTGGTATCGGCTGGCGACCCAGCTCCACCAGCAGCGCCTCACGCAGCGGGATCTGCTCCTGATGTATGAGGAGGTGCCGGTCATGTACCACTATTATTACGGCGTTCCCGCGCGCTCGGGCTCCCTGGGGCAGTACGTGACGCGCACGCCCGAGGAGCGCGCCAGGGCCTTTGGAACCTTGCGCGGTCTCATCCATCAGACCCTCGAAAGCGGGGGCCGGGTCTTCATCGCCGAAACCGAGCTGCACCCGAATCCGCGGCGCCGCCTGCCATTCCGGTTCATGAGTCCGGGGGACTACACGGCTTTCTATCAATCGTATGAGCAGCAGATCACACCGGTCTTCTCCTTTTTCTTCGAGGGGGGAGAGCGCCGCATGTATCAACTCGTCAGCGACCTCAACCGCAAGGGAGGCTAATGTCACTCGTCACGTGGGAAACCTACTGGGATGGGCAGCATGGGCAGCAGTCCTCGGCCGTGGGCCGGTGGCTCTTCCGGTTGCGCGAGCAGCGCGTGGGGGTGGCGTACGCGCGGGTAGCGATGCGCTACGCGCCGCAGCGAGGACGGGTGCTGGAGGCCGGGTGCGGGTCGGCCGTCGGCTCGCTGTGGCTCGCGAAGCTGCGCCACGACGAAATCGTGGCGCTCGATATCTTCCTGCGGGCATTGGAGGTGGTGCGGGATCGCGCCCAGGTCCATCAGGTGAAGGTGGGGCTCGTGCGGGGTGACCTCCGGGGGTTGCCCTTTCCGGACAAGACCTTTGATCTATGCTGGAACAGCGGGACGCTCGAGCATTTCTATCACGACGACGTCATTGCCCTCATCCGGGAGATGCGCCGGGTCTCGAAGGTCGCCCTCGGCATCGTGCCGGCCCAGCATCCGATCTGGTCCTGGCCGCTCAAGATTGCGCGCTGGATGGGGCCCAAGGTCGAGTCGCTCGTCCTCGAAGGCGGGTACTACCGTCTCTATCGTGAACGGGAATTCCGCGTCCTCTTCGAGGAGGCGGGATTCGACCGGGTGGAGTCGATGACGATGTGGAGCGCTGGGTTTCCCTTTGTAGTCGCGGCAGGCTTCGAGGTTGCGCCCCGGCCGCAGGCACCGGCGACGCGTCACGTCGCAGGAACGGCCGCGCGCGGATGAGCCTGGCCGTGTTGTGCGAGGTGTGCCGGGGCCAGGAGTGGGGCACGGCCTTTCGGTTGCCCACGCTCACGGTGTGGCGGTGCCGCCGCTGCGCCTTGCTGCGGGCGGGCGATGTCACGCCAGAACTCGGCAGCGATGGAGCAGCGACCCAGCACTTCACCGCCTATGATTTGGAGACGTATCGGGCCTACTATCAGCCCTTCAGGGAGCAGGCCTTTCGGCGGTTGCTCTCCGAGATTCAGGCCCTGCAGCCGTCGGGACGGCTGCTGGACGTCGGCTGCGGCTATGGTTGGCTGCTGCGGGTGGCTCGGGAGGCGGGCTACGACGTGCTCGGCGTGGAGCCGTCGGCGGAGGTGGCGCGGAGCGCCCGGCAGGAGACCGGATTGCCGGTGGTGGAGGGTGCTCTGGCGGTGCTCGGCGACGGAGAGCGCTTCGAGGTCATCACTCTCTGCAATGTGCTCGAGCACTTGCCGCAGCCGCGCGAGTCGCTGCGCCAGTTAACGCGCTTGCTGCGACCGGATGGGGTACTCGCCATCTGCGTACCTAATATTCAGGGGCTGCTGCATCGGTGCGTCACCTGGGGGTACCGCGCCACGGGCGGACGCTGGACCGCTCCGCTGGAGATGTTGTATCAAACCGACAATGCCTGCCGCCATCTCTACCACTTTTCCCCGGACACCCTCACCGCGCTGGTTCGGGAGGCGGGGCTGTCGGTGCGTCGCTGCCGCACTCAAAAGATCATTGACGTGGATCGATTGGAGCTGCGGACACGGCTCAGCCCCTCGGCGGAGCGTCTGCGGTGGGCCGCCACACCACCGGTCAAGCTGCTCCTCAAGGGCCTGCTCGGGATGGGTGTGTGGTGCGGTCTCGGCGACGAGCTCGTCGTGGTGGCCCAGCGGCCGCAGGAGCCGGTGGAGATCCTCGCATGAACCGTCAGACGATGATTGCGGGAGTGATGGGCGGCATCCTGCTCGGTGTCCTGGCGGCGTGCTCACCGATGAGTGTCGCGGCCATCGTCGTCAGCCTCGGCATCGCCTGGCTCCTGCGCCGCGCACTTGCCGAGGAAGGTCCCTGGATCGCGAGGCTGTTTCTATGGGGGATGGGCACGAGGCTGGCGGTGACCGCGGCGCTGCACGCGTGGCATGCGTGGGCCTTTCCCCGGGCTCAGGTGGCGCTCAGCTGGGACAGTGGGGGGTATCTACTGATGGCGCAGCGGCTGGCCCTGGTGTTGGCCAACAAGTTTCCCTCACTGGAGACGCTGGTGCTGATGACGACCCCGCCGACCCTGATGAATGAATGGTACGGATATGCGGGGAACGTGGTCTGGCTCGGGTTCGCCTATTACCTGCTGGGATTTGCTCCCATCGTCGGCACCGTGGTGAGCAGCTTCCTCTATATGGGGGCGGTGGTGCTCATCTACCAGACGGCCCTCGAACTCTTCAACCGGCCCGCGGCACGATGCGCCGCCTGGCTGGCCACCTTCCTGCCGACGACCTTCTATTGGTCCATCAATCACGGCAAGGAGCCGTTGGGCACCCTGGGGCTGGCCATCATCGTGTGGGCGGCCCTGCGGTGGCAGCAGCGCCGTCGGCACGGGTACCTGGCGGCGTTGGCGGCGGGAGCCTGGATCTTCTGGACGGTGAAACCGCGCATGATGCCGCTGGTGATCCTCGGCGGAGTGCTGGCGGCTGTGTGGGCCGTCTATCGACGCGGGGGACGCCTCCGCGGCGCCGTGGTGGTGATCATCGGCGCGCTGCTGTGCGTCGAGGCCGCCAGCTGGACCGGTCTGGTCGCGCGCCGGGGGCCGGTCACCCGCGTCTACTACGAGTGGGTCAGACGCTGCATGGGCCAGAATCGAGTCTTGCAATACGGCGATTCGGTGTACCGTATTTATCCTCAGGGGATGCTGCGCTCGGACGGCAACCTCCATCCGGCCAACTTCAGCCACGGCCAATTTGCGCTGGGCGTGGCGCGGGGTCTGTCGCGCTTCCTATTCACCCTGGTGCCGCCGTGGGCCGTGCAGAAGCCCGGCTGGCTGGCCCTGATCCCACAAGTCGTGTTCGGCTATCTGATCCTCCCATGGATGGTGCCGGGATTTGCCTCGGCCCTGCGGAAAGATAGCCGGCTCGCCTGCTTCGGCTGTCTGATGCTCATCCTCCTGACCATCAATCTGGCTGCCACGGAAGCCAACGTCGGCACCGCCCTGCGCCACCGGGATATGCTGATGCCTTTCTATCTCCTCTATGCCGTGGGCGGCCTGGTCACCGTCTTGTCGGCACTGGCCGGTCAGCGGCGGGACTCCGCCGCTGCGGCGATGGCGGGTTGAGGACCGGAGCATGACGATACGCGGCCTCTGCTTCTACATCAACCTGCTCGGGCTTGCCACCGCGGCTGCCGTCATCAGTCCGCTCTACAGACACACCTCGCTGCAACCGGTGGCGTTGGGGTACAGCCTGCCTCTGCTCGTGGGATTGGGCCTCGTCACGTTGGTGGGATTGATCGTCTTCATCGCCATCCTGACGCAGGGGCCGGTCTTCAACCGCCGTCTCTGCGTGGGGATGGTCGCGGCGGCCGGGCTGCTCGAAGCCGGCGCGCGGCTCCTACCGGGCGGTCCGTCGGCTATTGAGGACACCGGCCGCTGGCCCAAACCGTATGTGATGTTCGGCGGCAAGCCCCACACGGCCCAGTTCAACGGGCAGGGATTTCGCATCGCGGGACCTGTGCCGCAGGAAAAGGCCCCCGGCGAACTGCGCGTGATGGTCATCGGCGCCTCGGCGGTGCTCTACGGCTCAACCGTTGCGCAGACCATCCCCGGCGTCCTCGAGCAATTGTGGCATGAGGCCGGAGCGCGCCAGGCGCGGGTCTATAATGTGGGCGTGGTCAGTTATGTCTCCGGCCAGGAGCTGGCGTTACTGCTCCACACGATCGTCGATTACCACCCTGATCTGGTCATCGTCTATGACGGCGGCAACGACCTGTATCTGCCCATGGTCGCTGATCCCCGGCCGGGGTACCCCTTCAATTATCTGATGACGGAGGCCGGGCTCGCGCAGGTGGCAGGGCGCACCTCCGGGGTACAGGCGTGGACCTCGTTGTGGTACCGGAGCCGCTTCCTCCAGCGGCTCCTGGGCCATCAGATCGCAGACAGTGTGGCATCGCTGGGCCGCCTGCGGCGGGAATCCGGGTATCAAACGCCGGCGTGGGAAGAGGCGATCGTCGTGGCCTACCTGACCAACGTGGAGAAGATGTGCCGCCTCGCGCGGGCCTACGACTTCAAGCTGGCGGTCTTCCTGCAGCCGATGCTCTACACCAAAACGCCGGTGGGGAAGGAGCAACAGATCGCGTTGGGTGCCGCCTCCGTTTCACAGTACATGCAGCGGCAGTATGACCGCGCGCGCGCCGGCTTGCAAGACCTCAACGCTGGCTTTGCGGCGGAGGGTCGGTGCCACTGCGTGGATCTGAGCCAGGCCCTGACGGCCTACGACCGTCCCACCTTCCATGATGTCATCCACACCGATGATGCCGGCAACGCCTTCATGGCCCGACAGATCGCCGCGGCGCTGGCGCAGCGCGGCTGGCTTGGGACCCGGTCTCAGGCTGCGCTTGACAACACCAGACAGGTAAGATAAGGTAAACCCAATGTTCATCATATGAACATAAGGAATAAGGATAGCACGTTCATTTAATGAACTCTTCCGCCTACAAAGAGTTACAGCTGCTGAATGAAATCGCCACCGAGCCCTCGGTGACGCAGCGCAGCCTCGCCAAGAAACTCGAAATGGCCCTTGGACTGACCAATCTGATGATCCGGCGGTTCATCAATAAGGGCCATGTGAAGGTCGTCAACATCCAGAAGAACCGCATCCGCTACCTCCTCACCCCGCAAGGCATCGCCGAGAAGACCCGCCTCACCTACGAATACCTCCAATACTCCCTCCACCTCTACCGCCGCGTACGGGAGGTGGTGCGCGCCAGCCTCGCGCGGGTGGCCCAGGCCGGCGGCCGCACTATCCTGCTCTACGGGGTGGGCGAGATTGCCGAGATCGCCTACCTGGCCCTGAAGGAGCAAGGACTGACGCTGGTCGGTGCCATCGATGATCGCGACGGTGTCGCCGGGTTTGTGGGTCTGCCCGTCTTGCGCTCCGATCAGATTCCGACGTTGTCGTTCGACTGCGTCATCGTCAGTTCGCTTGCGCATTGGGAGGATGGCCTCCAGCGCCTGCAGGCGCTGGGTGTGCCGGACCAGAAGATCATCATTATCGAGCAGGCCGGTCCGGCCGTCCGGGCCGTGCAGCCGGAACCGGAGGTGGTGGGGTGAACCGCGCCGTGTTTCTGGACCGAGACGGCGTCATCAACCGCGCGATCATGCGCGAGGGCCGGCCGTATCCGCCGGCGTCGCTGGAGGAATTCGAGCTGCTGCCGGGGGTGGGGGAGGCGATCGCCGCCCTGCGCGCCGCCGGCTACCGCGTCATCGTGGTCACGAACCAGCCCGATGTGGCCGCAGGCCTGCGGACGCGCGAAGCGGTGGAGGCGATCCACCGCCATCTGCGCGGCACGCTGGCCATTGATGATCTCCGGGTCTGCTATCACGTGGATGCGGACGAGTGCGCGTGCCGCAAGCCGAAGGCCGGGCTGTTGCTGGAGGCAGCACGGCAATGGTCGCTCGATCTGCGCCAGTCGGTCATGGTCGGCGACCGGTGGCGCGATATCGCCGCAGGCCAGGCGGCAGGCTGCCGGACCATCCTGATTGCGGCGGCGTATCGGGAGCGGCAGGCGGAGTCGCCGGATGCGGTTGTCAACAGCCTCGCGGAAGCGGCACAGCTCATCCTCTCATCGTGGCACGGCCACGAACTCACGCGGAGCGGCGCATGGACAGCCTGAAGACCCTGCGGGTCAAGATCTTCGCGGACGGGGCGGAACTCTCCGGCATCGCCGAGCTGGCGCAACGGCCGTACATCCGCGGCTTCACCACCAATCCTACGCTCATGCGCAAGGCCGGGGTGACCGACTACCGCGCCTTCGCCCGCAAGGTGCTGCAGCTCGTCGGCGGCCGGCCGGTCTCCTTCGAAGTCTTCTCGGATGAGTTCGCGGAGATGGAGCGTCAGGCGAACGAAATCGCCTCGTGGGGTGAGAACGTCTACGTCAAGATTCCTGTCACCAACACCCTAGGCGACTTTGCGGGGCCGCTCATTCGGCGATTATCATCATCCAGGGTGCAGGTCAATGTGACGGCGCTCACGACGGTCGAGCAGGTCGCCGAGGTCGCCGGCTGCCTGTCACCGGAGACCAAGAGCTGCGTCTCGGTCTTCGCCGGTCGCGTCGCCGACACCGGACGGGATCCGGTGCCCCTCATGGCAGAGGCGGTTGCGGCGCTGCGCTCCTGCCCGGCGGCGGAGCTGATCTGGGCGAGCCCGCGGGAACTGCTGAACCTGATCCAGGCCGACACGGTGGGTTGTCACATCATCACGATGACGAACGAGCTCCTGGCGAAGCTGCCGCTCTTGGGCAAGGACCTCGTCGCCTTTTCGCTCGAGACGGTGCAGATGTTCCGGCAGGACGCGCTCAAGGCGGGCTTCACGATTCCGCTGCCGACCGCCAAGGAGGAAGCCACGACGTGACACGGGTGCTGGTGACCGGCGGGGCCGGCTACGTCGGGTGCGTGCTCGTGCCGAAATTGCTGGAGGCGGGCCATGAGGTGGTGGTCTACGACCTCATGCTGTTTGGGTCCGGCGGCTTGCCGGCGCATCCGCGGCTGACGGTGATCGCCGGTGACATCCGTGACGCGGCGCGTTTCGCACAGGCGCTGCGCGGGGCGCACAGCGTCATCCACATGGCCTGCCTGTCGAATGATCCCAGTTTCGAGTTGGACCCGGCGCTCTCCCGTTCGATCAACTATGACTGTTTCGAGCCGCTGGTGGCGGCGTGTCGGGATGCCGGTGTGCGGCGGTTCATCTACGCCTCGACGAGCTCGGTCTACGGGGTGAGCGAGGCGCCGGAGGTGACCGAGGAGTTTCCGCTCGTGCCGCTGACCGACTACAACAAGTACAAGGGGCTGTGCGAACCGATTCTGCTGCGGTACCAGTCGCCGACCTTCACGACGGTCATCATTCGCCCGGCGACGGTGTGCGGTTACTCTCCAAGAATGCGCTTCGATTTGACGGTGAACATTCTCACCAACCTGGCGGTGCGCAAGCGCTCCATCACCGTCTTCGGCGGGACGCAGAAGCGGCCGAACATCCATGTGGAGGATCTGGCGGAGCTCTACGTGCAGCTGCTCGAGTTGCCCGACCGCCTGGTCTCCGGCGAGATCTTCAACGCCGCCTATCAGAATTACACCATCGCCGAGCTGGCACAGATGGTGCGCGGTGTCGTGGAACGGGAGCTGCCGGAGACGGCGCCCATCGAAATTACCACGAGCCCCAGCAATGACCTGCGCTCCTACCATGTCTCGTCGAAAAAGATCGCGGAGCGGCTGGGGTATGTGCCGCGGCGGTCAGTGGAGGAAGCGATTCGTGATCTGTGCGGCGCCTTCCGCGCAGGGAAGCTGCCGAACAGTCTGGAGGATGACCGGTACGTGAACGTGCGCGTCGTCAAGAAAGTGGGACTCCGATGAGCGACCGCTTGGCGGTGGTGACGGGCGGCGCAGGCTTTATCGGCAGCCACATGGTGGACCTGCTCTTGGCCGAAGGCTACCGCGTGCATGTCATTGACAATCTCGCCAGCGGCCGCCGCGACAATCTCGCCCATCACGCGTCGCATCCGCGGCTGCGCGTGGAGGTGAAGGATCTGCGCGACGTCTCTGCAGAAGATGCGCTCTTCCGCGGGGCGGAGCACCTGTTCCATTTCGCCGGGCTGGGCGACATCGTGCCATCGATCAACCGGCCCATCGACTATCTCTCGACGAACGTGCTGGGCACCATTCACGCGCTCGAAGCGGCCAGGCTCGCGCGCGTGCGCAAGTTTGTGTACGCGGCCTCCTCCTCCTGTTACGGCCTGGCGACCGAGTTGCCGACGACAGAATCAGCTCCCATCAGCCCGCAGTACCCGTACGCGTTGAGCAAGTACGTCGCGGAAGAGGCCGTGCTGCACTGGGGCCGGGTCTACCGGCTGCCCGCCGTCTCCATCCGGATCTTCAATGCCTACGGCCCGCGGTCGCGCACGACCGGCGCCTACGGCGCCGTCTTCGGCGTCTTTCTGAAGCAGAAGCTCGCCGGCAAACCCTTCACGGTGGTTGGCGACGGGACCCAGCGACGCGATTTCGTCTATGTGACGGATGTCACGCGAGCGTTTCTCTTGGCGGCCGAAGCCGAGCGCTCTGGCGCAGTGTACAACCTCGGCGGCGGCAACCCGCAGTCCGTGAACCGGCTCGTGGAGTTGCTGGGCGGGCCGGTCGTTTTCGTGCCGAAGCGGCCCGGCGAGCCGGATTGTACGTGGGCTGACATCACCAAGATCCGGCGGGAGTTGGGCTGGAGCCCGCGCGTGTCATTCGAGGAGGGTGTGGCGGCGATGCTGCAACAGATCGACTACTGGCGCGACGCGCCGCTCTGGGACCCCGCCTCCATTGAGGCGGCGACAAAGGACTGGTTCACCACGCTGGCCGGAGCGAACAGCTGATGCCGGAAACCACCGAGCACGACTACCGCCGGAAGATCAAGACCCGCGAGGAGCTGCGCGCGCTCATCGGCGGGCGGCCGCGGCAGCGCTCCGTCATCATGTGCCACGGCGCCTTCGACCTGGTGCATCCCGGCCACATCCGCCATCTCATGTACGCCAAGAGCAAGGCCGAGATCCTCGTCGCAAGTCTTACCAGCGATGCCCACATTGCCAAGGCGAACTTCCGGCCCTTCGTGCCGCAGGAATTGCGGGCCATGAATCTGGCGGCGCTCGAGGTAGTCGACTACGTCATCATCGATGCCAGCCCCACGCCGATTGAGAATATCCGCTTCCTCCAGCCCGAGTACTTCGCGAAGGGGTATGAGTACCACAAAGACGGCCTGCACCCCAAGACGCGCGAAGAGCTCTCGGCCCTGGAGAGCTACGGAGGCGAGCTGCTCTTCACCCCGGGCGATGTGATCTACTCCTCCTCCGCCGTCATCGAGCACGCGCCGCCGAAATTAGCGGGGGAGAAGCTGGTGACGCTGATGGAATCCGAAGGCGTCACCTTTGAGGCGCTGCGCGCGGCCATCGAGGCCTGCCGGGGGATCCGCGTTCATGTGTTGGGCGATACCATCGTGGATTCCCACACCCACTGCTCGCTCTTGGGGGGGATTACCAAGACCCCCACCTTCAGTCTCAAGCATGACCGGCAGGTGAGCTTCGCCGGGGGGGCTGCGGTCGTCGCAAAGCACGTGCGCGAGGCGGGGGGCGAAGTGCGGCTCACGACGGTGTTAGGACAGGATGCGTGGCGCGACTTCGTGCTGCAGGATCTTTCCGCATCTGGGGTTGCCTGCGAGCCGGTCATCGACCACACCCGGCCCACCACGCACAAGAATGTCTTCATCACCGGCGGCTACCGGATGCTCAAGGTCGATACCGTGGACAACCATCCCATCTCCGAGAAAGTGTTGGAGCGGTTGACCGACTCGCTCAAGGCCCACCGGGCCGATGCCGTCATCTGCAGCGACTTCCGCCACGGCATCTTCGGTCCGGAGACGATCCCGCCGCTCTTGGCGGCGCTGCCGGAGGGCGCGTTTCGGGCGGCCGACAGTCAGGTCGCGAGCCGCTGGGGCAACATTCTCGACTTTCAGGACTTCGATCTCATTACGCCGAACGAGCGCGAGGTGCGCTTCGCCCTCGGCGACCAGGACTCGGTCGTGCGGCCGCTGGCCCTGGAGCTGTACCAGCGCGCCCGCTGCAAGACGCTGATCATGAAACTGGGCGACCGGGGCCTCATCACCTATCGCGCGCCCAGCCCGGATGTCCGCTCCTTTTTCACCATCGACAGCTTCGCCTCGACGGTGGTCGATTCGGTGGGGGCGGGCGACGCGCTCTTGGCGTACGCAACGCTGGCCATGGCGGCAACCGGCTCCAACGTCATCGCCTCGATCCTCGGTTCGATGGCGGCGGCCATCGCCTGCGAGCAGGAGGGCAACCAGCCGGTCAAGCCCGAGGCCGTCATCAAGAAGCTGTCGTCGATCGAGCAATCGATGGAGTTTGTCTGATGCGCATCGTGATCGTCGGGCTGGGCATCCAGGGACGCAAGCGCGCCGCCGTCGCCGGGTCGGAGGTGGTGGCTACGGTGGACCCCGCCGTACCGGAAGCGGCGTACCGCACCATCGAGCAGGTGCCGGTGTCGGACTACGATGCCGCCCTCGTCTGTGTGCCGGATGCGGCGAAACCCGCCCTCGTGCGGTATCTGCTGACCCAGCGCAAGCACGTCCTCGTGGAGAAGCCGCTGCTCGCGTCCGACGCGGAGCTGGCGGAATTCGAGACATTAGCGCGCGCCGGTCGCGTGGCCTGCTACACCGCCTACAATCATCGCTTCGAACCGCACCTGGTGCGGATGAAGGCGCTCCTCGACGCAGACACGCTGGGACCGATTTACCTCGTCCGCGGCTTCTACGGCAACGGCACGGCGCGCGATGTAAAGCTTTCGGCCTGGCGCGACCAGGGGCTGGGGGTGCTGCCGGATTTGGGTTCGCACCTGCTGGATTTGTTCCACTGGTACTGGGCTCCGGTGACGCGGACCTTCGAGCCGTGGAGCTGCAACCGCGAAGAGAATCGCGCCCCCGACCATATCCTCTTCGGCGCGTCCGGCCAACCGGCGGTCGTCCTTGAGGCGACCCTGCTGTCGTGGCGGAACACCTTTCAGTGGGATGTCATCGGCGAGCGCGGCAGCGCCCACGTGCAGGGATTGTGCAAGTGGGGTCCGAGCACCTTCACGCTGCGCACGCGGGTCCTGCCGAGCGGCCGTCCGGAGGAGCAGGTCGAGACCCTGACCCGGCCGGACCCGACCTGGGCGCTCGAGTATGATCATTTCAAGCAGCTGTGCCGCACCGGAGGCACGAATCTGGATAACGACCGATGGGTGAGCCGCATCTTCAGCGACCTGGAGCAGCCACTGACAGCTAAGGCCACAGTATGATTGGGATCGCGGGCTTATCACATCTGGGCATCGTGACCAGCGCGGCGACCGCGGCGCAGGGGTTCGACGTGGTCGCGTATGACGCGGATGCCGAGCGTTGCGCATCGCTGGCCCGGGGCCGGCTGCCTGTCGTCGAACCGGGCTTGGCGGAGTTGCTTGCCGCGCATCGCGCGCGGATCCGGTTCACGAACGAGGCTGCGGCACTGCGGGGCTGCGAGCTCATCATCTGCGCATCCGACGTGCCGACGGATGAGCAAGACCGCAGCGATCCGACGGTCATTAACGATTTACTCGAGACGGTCGTCCACCACGCCGCACCGGGGAGCGCGCTGGTCGTGTTGAGCCAGGTGCCTCCGGGATTCACCCGCACGCTCGCGAACGGGGCCGCGTCGGCGCTGGCCGTCTTCTACCAGGTGGAAACCCTGATCTTCGGCGCCGCCGTGGAACGGGCCCTGCATCCGGAGAGGTTCATCGTCGGCTGCGACGATCCGTCAGCGGCTCTGCCGGCGCCCTACGCCGCGTGGCTTTCGGCCTTCGGCTGTCCGGTGCTGCGGATGCGCTATGAAAGCGCGGAGTTATCGAAGATTGCGATCAACATGCTGTTGGCTTCCTCAGTGGCCACCGCCAAGACCTTGGCGGCACTCTGCGAGGATATCGGCGCAGACTGGTCGGAGATCGTGCCGGCGCTCACCTCGGACCGCCGGATCGGGCCCCATGCCTACGTGCGGCCCGGGCTGGGAATTGGCGGGGGCAACATCCCCCGGGACCTCGCTACCGTGCGCGCCCTGGCGGACCAGCATGGAACGCCTGATCGTGACTGGGTCTTGCGCACGTTGCATCGTGAAGTGCTGTCGCACCGGCCCGACCCGGTGATTGCGCTCTGGGGGCTGGCCTATAAGCCAGGGACAAACTCGACCACACATTCACCGGCGATGGATCTGCTCGAGGTCCTCGGCTCGCCCACGGCCCAGATTACCGTCCAGGTCTATGACCCGCAGGTCCGTTGCAATGGCCGGCACCCGCGACAGCTGCAGGCCGCCTCAGCGCTGGATGCCTGCCGTGGCGCCGACGCTTTGGCGATCATGACACCGTGGCCGGAATTCGCTGCCGTGAGTCTGGCGCAGGTACGTGAGATGCTGCGCGGCTCGGTCATCGTGGATCCTTACGGCGTCACGAATGGACGGGAGTGCGAGGCGCTGGGTCTGCGTCACTTGCGATTGGGCGCTCCAACGCTGGCAGGAACGTGCTGACGATGGTCACGCACCGCTGGCAGACGCCGCAGAGACCCTCGCGCGTGGTCATTCTCGGCGGGTCAGGTTTCGTGGGACGCAGCGTAAAAGAACACCTTGAAAGCCAGGGCTTCAAGGTGGCCGCCGTCTCATCGTCAGACCTGGACTTATGTCAGCCCGGCGCTGTCGAGAAGCTCAGCGAGTTGATTCAGCCCGATGACGCGTTGGTCTTCGCCGCCGCCATCACGCCGGACAAGGGCAAGGATTTTGAGACGTACCGTAAAAATTTGCTGATGGGGGAGCATGTCTGCCAGTTCTTTTTCAAGGGGGGCCGTTGCAGGCAGGTGATCTACATCAGCTCTGATGCCATGTATGGTGAGCGCGTTGAGAACCCTGTACGCGAATCCTCGCAGGGGCAATCCCCAAATTGGCATGGGCTGATGCATCGGCATCGAGAACAGTGGCTGCAGCAGATCGTGCCTCCTGCGGTCGTTCTGACCATGCTGCGTCCCTGCGCGCTCTATGGACCAGGCGACACACATAATTCGTACGGGCCGAATCGTTTTCTTCAAAGTGCCGTCCATGAGCGCAAGATTACGCTATTCGGTGAAGGCGAGGAGCTGCGGGACCATGTCTATATCGGCGACCTGTGCCGGCTGATTGAGCTCTCCTTGCTTCATCGCAGTGACGGCAAACTCAATGTGGCCACGGGCCATGCCGTTTCGTTTGCCGATGTGGCAAAGCGAGCGGCAGCGCTGTGCCCGGAGCCGGTACGGATCGATCCATCCCCACGGCACACACCGGTGACCCACCGTCACTTCGACATCACGGAGCTGGTCCGGGCCTTTCCGACCTTCCGCATGACGCCATTAGAGGAAGGTCTGGCGGTCACGTACCGCGCGCTCCTATGCCGCGAGCCAGCCACAGCGGTGAAGACATGAGCCCCAAGCCCCTGTCCGGCGCACCGGCGTCTACCGGAGTGCCGGCGTCCTTGACGACGTTCTGGGATGCAGCGCCCGCAGTCAAGGTTCCCTATACGGCGCTGGGACAACAGGCCGCGGCGCTCAAGCAGGACCTGCTGGCGGCCTGCCAGTCGATACTGGAGAGCGGCCAGTACGTGATGGGGCCGGAGCTCGCCGCCTTCGAGCGAGAATTTGCGGAGTACTGCGGCACACGATTTGCCGTCGGCGTGGCCAACGGCACCGACGCGCTCATCCTCGTGCTGCGCCGCCTGGCATTGCAGGCCGGCGATGAGGTCATCACCGCGCCCAACTCCTTCATCGCCTCGGCCTCATCGATTGCGCTCGCCGGCGGCCGGCCGGTCTTTGCCGATATCGGCGTAGATTTGAACCTGGATCCCGCGCAGGTCGAGGCGGCCATCACGCCGAGGACGAAGGCGATCGTGCCTGTGCACTTGACCGGGCGGCCGGCGCGGATGGATGAGATCCTGGCCATCGCGAAGCGGTACCGGCTCTATGTGCTGGAGGACGCGGCGCAGGCGGTGGGGGCAAAGCTGCACGATCGGCGGGCAGGCAGTTGGGGCGATGCGGCGTGCTTTAGCCTGCATCCGCTCAAGAATTTGCATGCCTTTGGCGACGGCGGTGTTGTCACCACCAATGATGAGCCGCTCTATCGCTGGCTGCTGCAGGCGCGCAACCACGGGCTGAAAAATCGGGACGAGTGCGCCTTCTGGAGCGTCAATTCCCGGCTCGATGAGATCCAGGCGGCGATGCTGCGCGTCCAACTGCGCCATCTGGATCAGTGGACGGCCGAGCGGCGTCGTCTGGCTGCCCGCTACGCTGTCCTGCTCAAGCCGCATGTGGAGGTGCCGGAGGAACGACCCGGGGAGCACCACGTCTTTCAGACCTACATGATTCAGGCCGACCGACGCGATGCGCTCCTGCGCCATCTCAATGACCACGATATCGAGGCGCGCGTGCATTATCCCGTGCCCCTGCACCGCCAGCCGGTCACACGCGACTTGGGGTATGGCACTGATGCGCTACCAATCGCGACGCGGGCAGCGGGACGCATTCTGAGCCTTCCGCTGTATCCGGGCCTCACCGAGGCGCAACAGCAGCGTGTGGCGCAGTTGATTGCGGAATTCTACCGGCGATGAGAGTGCCCTACGCGTACCTCGACCAGCAATTTGCCGATGCGGAGGCCTACTTCAAAGACCTGCGCCGGCTCGTCGCCAGCGGCGAGTTCACGCTCGGGCCCTTTGTGGAAGAGTTCGAGCATAAGTTCGCCGCGTATCTCGGTGTCAAGCATGCCATCGGCACCAACACCGGCACCGACGCGCTGATGCTGGCACTCAAGGCGGTGGGCGTGCAGCCGGACGATGAGGTGATCACCGTCCCCAACACCTTTATCGCCACCGTGGGCGCCGTCATCGCGGCAGGCGCGCGGCCGGTCTTTGTCGATAGCGATGACCGGTACCAGATCGACGTGACGAAGATCGCCGCGGCGATCACGCCGCGCACCCGCGCCATCGTGCCGGTCCATTGGGGCGGCTGCCCGGCGGACATCGAAGCGGTGCTGGCCATCGCCAACGAGCGCGGCCTCGCCGTCGTCGAAGACGCCTGCCCGGCCGTGGGCGCGCGGGTGCGCGGGCGCAGCGTCGGCACCTTTGGGCGGGTGAATGCCTTCAGCTTGCATCCGCTCAAGCCGCTCAATGTCTGGGGTGACGGTGGCGTGGCGGTGACCGACGACGATAAAGCGGCCGCCTGGCTGCGGCTCTACCGTAACCACGGGCTGCGCGACCGGGACCACGTCGAGCTCTGGGGCGTCAACACCCGGCTGCAGCCGGTGCAGGCGGTGGTGGCCAGCCGCCTCATGGGCCAGATTCCGGAGATTGTCGCCACGCGCATCAGAAACGCCCACCGGCTCGACGCGGGTCTGGCCGATCTGGCCGGTTCGGTGCGCGTGCCGCGCCGCCCCGAGGGCTACCGTGAGGTGTATCAGCTCTATCTCATCAGCGTGGAGCGCCGGGATGCGCTGCTCGCCTTCCTGACGAAGCAGGGCATCGAGGCGAAGGTGCACTATCCTGTGCCGCTGCATCTGCAGGAGGCCGCCGCCACCCTCGGCTACCGGCGCGGCGATTTTCCGGTCTGCGAGCGGCAGGCGGACGAGGTCCTGACCCTACCGGCGCACCAGCACCTCACGGCCCGGCAGATCGACTACATCATTGAGGCCATCCACGCTTTCTACCGGCGGCCGGTGCACACGCGCCGGCCGGCTTCCGCCGGCGCAGGGATGGCGTCATGAGCCACGAAGGCGCGTTGTCCGCTGAGGTGCGACGACGGCTGTATTATCGGCTGCGCCTGCTGCGGCAGGTGGAGGAACGGATTGTTGCGGACTACCATCATAAAGAGATGCGTTCGCCGCCGCACCTCTACATCGGCCACGAGGCCGTGGCCGTCGGGGTCTGTACGGCCCTGCGAGCCGATGATCTGGTATTTCCGTATTATCGTTCCCACGGATGGTACCTGGCGAAGGGTGGGGAGCTGAAGGCACTCATGGCAGAACTCTTTGGCCGCGAGACGGGATGTAGTAAAGGATGGGGCGGGTCGATGCACGTGATCGACCTCAAGGCCGGTGTCATGGGCACCTCCGCCATCGTCGGGGGGACGATCTCCCATGCCCTCGGAGCGGCGCTCGCCCTCCGGATGCAAGGCAAGACCTCCGTCGTCGCCGTCAGCTTCGGCGATGGCGCCACGGAAGAGGGCGTGTTTCACGAGGCGCTGAACTTTGCTACCTTGCGTCGGCTGCCCATCTTATTTGTCTGCGAGAATAATCTCTACTCGACCAACACCCATATCCGAGATCGACAGGCACAGCTCGATATTTATCGCCGCGCGGAAGGGTATGGGTTACCCGGCCATCTCGTTGATGGTAATGACGTCGTGGCGGTGTATGGCGAGGCGGCCCAGGCGATTGCGCGAGCCCGGAGCGGTGGCGGGCCGACGTTGCTGGAATGCCGCACCTACCGTGTGCTGGAGCACTGCGGCGTTAACGCAGACGACGACCTCGGCTATCGAACAGCCAATGAGGTCGCGCAGTGGCGGGCGAGGGATCCATTAACACAGGCTCGGCATCTCGTCGCGGGGAACGAGGCAGAGCGCATCGTCGAGGAGATTCGTGTCAGCGTTGACGAGGCCTTCGCCGACGCCCGGTCTTCGCCATTTCCCGCCTCGCTGGTTCCTGAGGGGGCGCGGCCATGAAATTCCGTGAAGCGATTCGCGCGGCCACGCTGCAGGCCATGGAGCTCGACCCCGCCGTCTTTCTGATCGGTGTCGGAATTACCGACCCGCGGGCGGTGTGGGGCACGCTCTCCGGCGCGTTGCAGCAGTTCGGCCCTGGGCGGGTCATCGAGGGTCCGCTGGCCGAGGAGGCGCTGACCGGCATCTGCGTCGGTGCCGCCACCATGGGCCTGCGGCCGCTGCTCATCCATCACCGCGTGGACTTCGTCATGCTCTCGATGAATCAACTGGTCAACCACGCCGCCAAATGGCGGCAGATGTTTGGCATGCAGCAGACGGTGCCGATGGTCGTGCGCGCAGTGGTCGGGCGCGGCTGGGGTAACGGACCGCAGCACACGCAAAGCCATCACGCCCTCTTCGCTCATATTCCCGGCCTGAAGGTGCTCGTGCCTGCCAACCCGTACGACGCCAAGGGGCTGCTCCTCGCGGCATTGCGTGACGAGGATCCGGTCATCTACATTGAGCACCGCTGGCTCCACGAAGACGACGCGCCGGTGCCCGAGGCGTACTATCTGACCCCCATCGGCAAGGCCGCCGTCGTGCGTCCGGGCACCGATGTGACGATCGTCGCAGTTGGGCCGATGGTCCCAGAGTCCTTGAAGGCGGCTGCGGCACTCGAGCCGACGGGTCTCTCCGCTGAAGTGATTGATGTGAGGACCCTACGGCCCTTGGATCTCGAGGCGGTGCTGCAGTCGGTGACGAAAACCGGGCGACTGGTCGTGGCCGATTCCGACTGGGGACCGTGCGGGATCGCAGGGGAGATCATCGCGCGCGTGGCTGAAGCGGCGCACGACGCGCTCAAAGCCAGGCCGGTCCGGATCACCTGGCCGGACAGCGCAGTGCCCAGCAGCCAGGCGATTGAGGCCCGGTTCTATCCCGGGGCGGCCGAGATCCAAGCGGCGATTCTGCAGACGGTCGCCCGGCAGCGTGACACCGAGCTGCTGGCGCCCAGCACGGTCAAGAAGTTCGACGGTCCGTTCTAAGGAGACGCGGTTCCAGCGATGCCCATGCTGCGCGAGCTGACTCACCGGGCGTCCGCGCGACGCCGGTCCCGCTACGTGGATTTCGTCAGCGCGGTCCACACGCGCACCCGGCGCGACTACCTGCGGGAACGGGTAATCGGCGTGGACAAGGCCGCCTGCGCGACCATTGCCAAGCAGTTCGGCCGGGATTACTGGGACGGTGAGCGCCAGTACGGCTACGGAGGCTACACCTATGACGGCCGCTGGCGTCCGGTCGCCGAGCAGATGGCTGCGTATTACCGGCTCAAGCCCGGCGACCGGATCCTCGATGTGGGCTGCGGCAAGGGATATCTGCTCTACGAGTTCACCCAGGTGCTGCCGGGGGCGCGCGTCGCGGGCCTGGATATCTCGGCCTACGCGATCGCGCACGCCAAGCCGGAGATCAAGCCGTTCCTGCGGCGGGGCCAGGCGGTCAAGCTGCCATATCCGGACCGCAGCTTCGACTTGGTCATGTCGATCAACGTGCTGCACAACCTCCACAACTATGAGTTGCGGCGCGCGCTGCAGGAGGTCGAACGGGTGGGCAAACGCCACACATGCGTCGTGGTGGATTCCTACCGGAATGAGCGGGAGAAAGTGAACCTGCTGTACTGGCAGTTGACCTGTGAGACATTCTACACGCCCAAGGAGTGGGAGTGGTTCTTCAAAGAGAGCGGCTACACGGGCGATTACGGATTTGTCTTCTATGAATAGCCTGCAGCGCGCGCGGAGACGACCATGCACGTTGTGGTGACCGGAGCCGGCGGATTCATCGGGTCGCACCTGGTCCAGGCCCTGGCTGGTGAGGGTCATGAGGTGACGGCCGTGTACCGGCGGAGCCGGCCCGAATCCTGGCAGACCTTGCGGGCTGTGCGCTGGGTGCAGGCGGACCTGGCCCACGGTGCGGCGGAACTGCCCGCCGCGGAGGCCGTGGTGCACGCGGCGGCCCTGCACTACCAGTCGCAGCCGCGGCCGACGCCGGCGGACCTCGTGAGAGCCAACGTCCTGTCGACACTCCACCTCGCGGAATGGGCCAGGCGCTGTGCCGTGCGCTGCTTTATTCATCTGTCGACGGTGACGGTACACGGCACCGTGCAGGAGCCGCTCCTGACGGAGACCACCCCAGTGGTCGAGCCGGACCTGTACGGGGCGACGAAGTTTGCCGGGGAGCGGATATTACAGGCCTACGGAGAGGCCTTTCCGGTGACCGTCTTGCGGCTGCCGGGGGTGGTGGGGTCCGGCACCGATGGACCGTGGCTCGGCCGCGTCCTGCGGCTGGCCCTGGCGCACGAGCCGATTGCCATCTACAACGGCGAGGTGTGGTTCAACAACGTGACCGATGTCACAGAGCTGGAGCACTTGGTGCTGCGGCTGTTGGAACGTCCGCCGTCGGGTTACCGGGCCTTGCCGGTGGGAGCGGCCGAGCCGATGCGGTTGCGTGAGGTCGTCGAGTTGGTGGTGTCGGCGACCCGCTCACGTTCTGCCATCGTGGAAGCGCCAACGACCCGACGGTCATTTACCATTGATATCGATCCGCTGGTGTGCGCGACGGAATTTCAACCCTCCACGACCCGGGCGCTGGTCGAGCGGTACGTGAGGTCCAACTTGGGGCTTGCGGCACATGTGGCGTAAGCTGCGCACGGTGCTGGAGTCGGTGGTGGCCCTGGTGCCCCTGATGATCGTGCGGGCGCTGCGGCCGCTCATGCTCATCCGCTTCGGACCGCTGCGCAGCGAACGGCTCGGCCATTTCGCGGCGAACACCGAACTGTATCTCTGCGAACGGGAGGCGGGCCTGCATGGCCGGCGAACCTTGGACATCTTTTATCACACGCCGCCCATCTGCAATCGGCAGTTGGCGCGCATGTGGGAACGACGGCTGCGCGTCTGGAAGGCTGCGCGGTGGCTGGACCGGCTCAATCGGCGGCTGCCGGGCGGAGGCGCACACGTCATCCCGATGCCATCCGACATAGACATCCGGGGACTGTTGCCGAAGATGCCGGCGCATCTGACATTTACACCGGAGGAGGAGGACCAGGCCCGCAAGGGGTTGCGCGCACTGAGCATTCCGGAGGGCGTACCGCTCGTGTGTCTCCACTCGCGTGATGCCGCCTACCTCGCGCAGGCCCTGCCGGGGAGCGACTGGGGGTATCACGACTTCAGGAATTCGTCCATCGCCAACTTTGTCCCTGCGGCCGAGGAGCTGGCGCGACGCGGCTACGTGGTCGTCCGCACCGGGGCCGCGGTGGAGCAGCCGATACCCTCGAATCATGCGCGGATTGTGGACTATGCCGTCTGCGGCCGGACGGCGCTGCTGGATGTCTATCTGGCCGCAGCGTGCCGGTTTTACCTGGGGGACACCTGCGGCTTCGATGCGCTGCCGCGCGTCTTCCGGAAGCCGCTGGCGGTCGTGAACGTGGTTCAACTGAGCAGCGCGCGGACTGAACAGGCGATCATCATTCTAAAGCAGTTCTGGTCGCGCGAGCTGCACCGGGCGCTGACCCTCGAGGAGATCTTCGCATCGCGCGCGGCCTGGTATGCGCGCCGCGAGCAGTTCGCGCAGGCCGGCATCGAGCTGATCGAGAATTCCGGCGAGGAGATCGCCGCCCTCGCCATCGAGATGGACGAGCGGCTGAACGGCACGTGGCAGGCGACGGCAGAGGATGCGCAGCTGCAGGCACGATTTCAGGCGATCTTCGCGCCGCACATGACGGACGGCCTGCAGGCGCCGCGGCTCGGCGCGGCCTTTCTGCGGCAGCACCAGGCGTTGTTAGGCGACAGGGTGGCATGCGCATCATGAGCCTGATTCGTGAGCTGTTCAAGAAATTCCCGGCTCTGCTGATCGGCAATATCGCCTTATTGGTCATCGAAAGCGCCCTCGCCATCCTGGCGCTGTTCAGCATCGCGCCGGCGATCGATCTGTTCCTGGCGCCGAATCTCCAACAGGCCAGCCCCATCACGCGACACCTCGCTTCATGGATGCAGGCAGCGGGGTTGCCGGTGACACTGGCGAGTTGCCTGTTAGTGGCATTCGGACTGTTTGCGCTGAAGAACGGGCTGACCATCTTCATCCGGTACCGGCTGCTGCAGACGAAATACGCCGTGCTGCGGGAGCTGATGCTCGGGAGTTTCGAGGATTTCTTCAATGCGCGCTGGCTCTTCTTCAGCGGCCAAAGCCAGGGCACGCTGCTCAACACCTTTCTGCGCGAGATGATGATGGTGGGGGATGCGTTTGGGGCGCTGGCCTGGCTGAGCGCGGCGGCCTTCCAGCTTGCTGGCACGTTGGTGGTACCGTGCGTGGTCTCGTGGCGGGTCACGGCGTGGAGCCTGGGTGCCGCGGTCCTCTTCGCCCTGCCCGGCTGGTGGTTGAGCCGTCTCAGTTACCGATTGGGGCAGCAGAATGTCACGACCGCCAACCGCATCGGCGTCGTCATCCAGGAAAGTCTGGGCGCGGCCAAGGTCATCCTCGGCTTCGGGAATCCGGAGACGCAGCGCCGGCACCTGGGCCAGGCCTTTGACGCCCACCGTCGGGTGACGGTGCCGTCGCAGCTGATGAATGTGGCGACACCGCTCTTGTATGAGCCGTTTGGGCTGCTCGTGATCGTCATCGCGCTGGGCGTGGCACGACACTACGCGGTGCCCCTCGCGGACACCGCGGTGCTGCTGTGGGCGCTGCGCTCGTGCGTGCCATTGCTCGGGGCGATCACCATGCAGCGCAACGCCCTCGCGAACTTCGTGCCCAGTTACGAGCAGGTCCAGCGGTTGCGCGCGCAGGCGCAATCGTGGCGGCAGCCAACGGGGACACGGCCGTTTACCGGACTCCAGCGCGGGATGACCCTGGAGCGGCTGACCTTCACCTATCCGGGCCGCGAGGCGGCGCTGGTCGACGTGACCCTGCGGATCCCGCGTGGCCGGGTGGTGGCTATCGTGGGTGAGTCGGGCAGCGGTAAGTCGACCTTGCTGGATCTACTCCTCGGGCTGCATGAACCGGCGGCAGGGCAGATCCTGGTGGATGATAGGCCGTTCGGCGAGCTCGACCTGCTGACCTTTCGCCGACGCGTCGGCTACGTGCCGCAGGACACGGTCTTGTTCAACCTCTCGGTGCGCGACAACCTGCGATGGGCTCATGCGGAGGCCACCAATGGGGAGATCGAGGAAGCCTGCCGGCGCGCGCATGCCGACGAATTCATCACGCGGTTGCCGCAGGGCTACGACACGCTGGTGGGTGACCGGGGGGTGCGCCTCTCGGGCGGGCAGTGTCAGCGGCTCGCGCTCGCGCGCGCCCTGGTGCGCCGGCCCGACCTGCTCATCCTCGATGAGGCGACGAGCGCGCTCGATACCCGCTCGGAACGCTTGATTCAGGAAGCCCTCGAAGCGTTAGGCGGCCAGACCACGGTGGTCGTGGTCGCGCATCGGCTGTCAACCATCGTCAACGCCGATCACATTTATGTCCTGGATCGCGGGCGTCTCGCTGAGGACGGCACCTATGCCGAGCTCATGGGGCGCGATGGATTGTTCAAACTGATGGTGCAGCGCCAGGCGCTGGAGGCGGCGTCGCCGGAAGAGCCGGCGCTGTCGCGCGCGCCGTAACGCGTGCTGAACCGATAAGGAGGGGGGATCGTGAACCGCTACACGTTCCTGGACGGCAAGAGCGTGCTGATCACCGGTGGCACGGGCTCCTTTGGCCAGAAGTTCACGGAGCTGCTGCTGCATGAGAGCCGGGTCAAGACGTTGCGCATCTACTCGCGCGACGAGCTCAAGCAGCACGAGATGAACCGGCGGCTCACCGATGAGCGGCTCCGTTTCCTCATCGGGGATGTCCGGGACAAGGAGCGGCTGAGCCGGGCCATGCGCGGCGTGGATTACGTCATCCATGCGGCGGCGCTCAAGCAGGTGCCGACCTGCGAGTACAACCCTTTCGAAGCCGTCAAGACCAACATCCTCGGCGCGGAGAACCTCATTGACGTGGCCATCGACTGCGGGGTGTCGCGGGTGATGGCCTTAAGCTCTGACAAGGCGGTCAACCCGGTCAACCTCTACGGGGCGACCAAACTCTGCGCGGAAAAGCTCTTCGTGCAGGGCAACGCCTACGTTGGCTCCGGCGGCACGCGCTTCAGCTGCGCGCGCTACGGCAATGTCGTCGGCTCGCGAGGGAGCGTCATCCCCACCTTTTTGCACCAGCGGACGACCGGCACGGTGACGGTCACCGACCAGCGGATGACGCGATTCTGGATCACGCTGGAGGAGGGGGCTCGTTTCGTGCTCCGGTGCCTGGAGACGATGCACGGCGGCGAGATCTTCGTGCCCAAGATTCCGCGCATGAGCATCATGGATTTGGTGCAGGCCGTGGCCCCCGCGTGCGAGGTCAAGGTCACCGGTATCCGTCCGGGTGAAAAGCTGCACGAGCTCTTGATCTCGACGGATGAGGGGCGGCACACCCTCGAATTCGAAGACCACTTCGTCATCCAGCCGCTCCATCCGTGGTGGAAAGTGGAGAACTGGTCGGACGGGGTGCCCTTGGCGGACGGCTTCACATATGCCAGCAATACCTTTCCGGACCAGCTCAGCGTCGATGCGCTGCGGACGATGGTGGCGGAGCAGGAGATCGAGCTGGAGCAGCGCGGCGGCGGGCCTGCCGCCGGCGTTGAGCGTGAGTCGGTGGAAGAGGAGGCGTAAGGTTTCGTGGTGAGGGTTCAAACCGCACCGAAATCCGAGTTGGCGCTGCACGGGGGAGTACCGGTCCGCCGGACCCTGCTGCCGTACGCCCGACACACCGTGACAGAGGCTGACATCGAAGCGGTGGCGGCGGTACTGCGCTCCAGCCGATTGACGACCGGGCCGAAGGTCGCCGAGTTCGAGGAGGCGGTCTCATCCTACGTGAGGGCGCGTGAGGCCGTGGCCTTCAGTTCGGGGACGGCCGCGCTGCATGCGGCTGCGTTTGCCGCCGGGCTGGGGCCGGGCGACGAAGCGGTGACGACGCCGCTGACCTTCTGTGCCACGGCGAACGCGGCGCTGTATCAGGGCGCGCGGCCCGCCTTTGCCGATGTGCGCGACGACACGTTGAATCTCGACCCTGCCGCGGTGGAAGCGAGGCTCACTCCGCGCACGAAGGCGGTCCTGCCGGTGGATTATGCGGGCCATCCGGCTGATCTGGAGGCATTGCTGGCTCTGGCGGCGCGGCAGGGGCTCACCGTTATCGAGGACGCCTGTCATGCGCTGGGAGCGGCCGACCGCGGGCGCAAGGTTGGCGGGATCAGCCACATGACGGTCTTCAGTTTTCATCCGATCAAGGCGATCACCACCGGCGAGGGGGGGATGGTGACGACGAATGAGGCCGCATTGGCCAAGCGGCTGCGGTTGTTCCGCAATCATGGCATCGACAGCGACCCCAATGCGCGCCAGGCGTCGGGAGCCTGGTTCTACGAGATGACGGCGCTCGGCTTCAACTACCGGTTGACCGACCTGGGCTGTGCGCTGGGTCTCTCGCAGTTGTCGCGGCTTGATGCGGCACTGGCTCATCGGCGCGCGATTGCCCTGCGATACCTGCAGGCCTTCGCGGCGCATCCGGAGCTCGTCCTGCCAGCCGTGCGTCCGGAGAGCGAGAGCGCGTGGCATCTGTTTCCCGTGCGGCTGGTGCTGGAACGGTTGAGCGCCGATCGGGCCGAGATCATCAGAGCGCTTCACGCCGAAGGCATCGGCGTCAATGTGCACTATCTGCCGGTCTATCGGCATCCGTATTATGTGGAACGATTCGGCGACCAGGCCGGGACCTGCCCGGTGGCCGAGGCTGCCTACGAGCGGCTGATCAGCCTGCCGCTTTTCGCCGGGATGACAGACCAGGACGTGGAGGATGTGATTCGCGCCGTGACCAAGGTGTGCGCCGCCTATGCCCGCTAAGATCGCGACAGCCCTGCGCACCGCGGTCATCGGGTGCGGCTCGATCGGGTTGCGCCACCTGCGCAATTTGCATCGGCTGGGCTGGGATGATCTGGTTGTCTGGGATCCGCAGGCCGACCGGCGTGCGGAGGCCCGGCGGGCGTGTGGTGCGCGTCCCGCCGTTTCATTGGCTGACGCCGTAGGTGGCGGCGCTCAGGTCGCGTTCGTCACGACGCCGACGGCACTGCATCTTCCGGCGGCGCTTGAGGCGGCGCGGGCCGGGTGCCATCTCTTTATCGAGAAGCCGTTGTCGCACACCGCCGAAGGGCTGGAGGAGCTGGTGGAGAAGGTGCGCCGCCACCAGCTCATCACGCTCGTCGGCTGCAACATGCGGTTCCACCACGGGCCGGCGACGATCAAACGATTGCTGGACGAGGGTGCGGTGGGCCGCGTCATCTCCGCCAGCTTCGATGCGGGGCAGTATCTGCCGGATTGGCATCCGGAGCAGGATTATCGCCAACAGTACAGCGCGCGGCGGGCGTTGGGGGGCGGGGTGGTCCTCGACGGCATTCATGAACTCGATCTGGCGCGGTGGTTCTTCGGCGAGGTGGCCGAGGCCTTCGCCTACGGAGGACACCGCAGCTCGCTCGAGATTGATGTCGAGGACACGGCGGATATCCTGTTGAAATTTCAGCGCGGCGCCTCGGCGACGGTGCATCTTGATTATGTCCAACGGGTGTATGGGCGGCGGTGCAAGGTGATCGGCGAGCAGGGCACGATCCTGTGGGATATGACCGAGGGGTCGGTTCGGCTTTATACAGCCTCCACGCGTGGTTGGCAGGAATTTCCTCCGCCAGCCGGCTATACGGTGAATGACATGTATGTGGCCGAGTTGCAGCATTTCCTGCGGTGTCTTGAAGGCACGGAGCAGCCAATGCAGGATCTTCACGAAGCGCGGCAGGCGCTGCACCTGGCGCTCGCCGTACAATCCTCTCTCGATACCGGCTCGGCCGTGCGCCCATGAAGGCCCAGGCCGCGACCAGGAAAGTGGTGGCAATTTTGCAGGCCCGTGTCGGGTCCACACGGCTGCCGGGCAAGGTGCTGGCCGATATTTGCGGACAGCCGATGTTGTGGCACCAGATGCAGCGCATCAAGCTCGCGCGGCGTATCGATGAGCTGGTCTTGGCGACCACGGCGCAGCCCGAGGACCAGCCACTGGCAGCCCTGGCAAAGACGGCCGGTATTCCCGTCTTCCTCGGCTCGAGTGAGGACGTCCTCGACCGGTATTACCAGGCCGCCACCAAACACGCAGCGGAGTTAATCGTCCGCCTGACGGGTGACTGCCCGCTGATTGATCCCACCGTGATTGATACGGTCGTCGAATATGCGCAAACCCATGCGGTGGATTACGTCGGCACCGGTTGGGATTTCCCCGATGGCCTTGACGTGGAAGTCTTCACCATGGAAGCGTTGGAGCGGGCCTGGAGGGAGGCGGCGAAACCCTCGGAGCGCGAGCACGTGGCCCTCTACATGAACAGCACGGGACGGTTTCGGACGCACCGGCTCAGCGCCGGACGAGATCTGGCTGCGCACCGCTGGGTCGTGGACGAGCCGGACGATCTGGAGGCGATACGCCGCATCTATGAAGCCCTGTATCCTGCCCAGGGCCACCGGTTCACCACGGAGGATATCCTGCGGCTGTTGGCGGCAGACCCCTCCATCCAGGCGCTCAACGGCCATATCGCACGCAACGACGGTTTATTGCAGTCCTGGAAGCGCGAGCGACCGTCCGGCTTGCCGCGGCGGCATCCGTTGGCGCGCTCCGAGGAACTCTGGCAGCGTGCGGCCCGCATCATTCCTGCCGGCACACAGACCATGAGCAAGGGGCCGACACAATATGTGGGTGGGGTGGCTCCAAAATACCTGCAACGCGCCCAGGGCAGCCGCGTGTGGGA
>JACQRC010000096.1 GCA_016206665.1 Candidatus Omnitrophota bacterium
CACCGCCCCCACCGCCACCCGCCAGTTCCGGTGATGGCACGGGATACAGCTCGACCGCGCTATTAGGCAGCCAGGGCGGGGTGCGGGTCATCATCGCCCGCATCCATTCGACCCCGAGCTCGGCTAACCCTTGGGCCGCGTAGTAACTCAGCCGCAGCCGCCCGTACTGCTGGGTGGCCCGGATGTCGGTGAGGCTGCGGTTGATGAGGGTGCCCACTAAGATGAGCAGCACGGTCATCGTGCTGTAGGTCATCAGCATCGTCCAGCCGCGCTCGTTGCCGGTCACCCGTCGGCCGCTGGTCGGTTGGATCCTGCTCCATGGTCTCAGGCTCATGCTGATCACCTCACTGGGGAACGCTCTCCGCTGTGAACTGAGTGTAGACGCTCTCCTGTGCGGTCGCCTGGCTCGTGAGAGCGACATTGTACGTCAACGGAATGGTGGGCGGCACGTTCTCATGGATGAGCGTCAAGGTGGTCGTGGCGGTCTTCGTGATGGGCCGATAGCCACCCTTGTCGAAGACCTGTTGGGTGCTCTCCACCTCGATTCGGACATTCTTGATTGCGGGACAATCGCCGAAGATATTCCCGAACCAGCAGCCCCATCCCTGGCCGGTATTGGGATCGAAATACGGCAGGCCATCGGCGATGAACCGCAGCCGGGAAATGCCGGTCGCCACCAGCTCATTCGTCTCCGCCGGCGTGTAATAGTAGTGCGGGGGGTTTGGCGTCCACCGGTAGGTCTGCCGCCGGAGTTCGCCCGTCCCACCCGGCTCACTCGTCCAGAGATAGGCCACTTCGTAACCCCGATCATATTCCAAGGCTCCGGTCGTCGCGTTGTAGACGGTGCCATCTCCGTCGAGGTCGGTCAGGGGGCAGAAGCCAAAATATTGATAGTTGTCCCACGAGACGTACATGTTCAAGGACACCCCGCTCCCCAGCGTGTTGCGCAGCTCGCCCACCATCCGCTGTAGGCCCCGGGCGGCCCGGGCGTTGGCATCCAAGGTGGCGTTGCCGTACTTCCAAAAGTCGTTCGAGGCGGCGAGGGCGCCCATGACCACAAGGCTGACGACGCTGAAGATGGAGGTCACCATCATGATCTCCGTCAGGGTAAAGCCCTGGCGGCCGGCCGGCAGCGACAGCTGGGGGTGGGAGCAGTCATGGGTCATTTAGAGGCTCCCCTCCAGCGGCTCGATGGGGCCTGGGGCGGGTTCCTGGCGGCGGCCCGGGCCTGGGCCCGGTCCTGGGCCGGGCGGCGGATCGGCCCTTGGGGGAACCCGTGGTCTCGCAACCCTCCACGGAGGCGGCGGCGGCTGCGCCTGCCAGTTCCGAGCCGCCACGATCGTCTCCGGCGGGGTGGTCCAGGTATCCAGAATCTCGACCCGGCCGGTCATGGGAATGTAGGGCATGGGCATCGACCGCACCCGCGGGTCGTACCTGAAGTGGGGACGGTAGCCGACGAAGGTCCCATCCTCTGTGGTCGTCCCCAAGGGTTCCGGCCGATTTTCGATGAGGCTACCCACCAAGGTCAAGGTGCCGTGGTCGGAGGAGTTCAGTAGGACAACCGGGTCGATGGTCGCCCGCAGCGAATCCCCCAGAGCCATGAGGGTGCCAAACACCTCCAAGTTGCTTGGGGCGGCGATGGCCCAAGCCATGTTGACGATGCCCTCCCGAACGACAATATCTCTTTCCGCGACGATGGCCAACATGTCGGTGGCCGTTGTGGGCGGTGGCCCGATGATGCGGCCGGACTCATCGCGCGGGACGGCCGTCGCCGGGTCGAGCTCTGAGGCGTACCGCAGGTGGGTATGAAGGCCCACATTGCCGCCCCACCAGGTTGTGCCTTGGGCCGCGCAGAGCGTCAGGACGCCCTTCAGGTAGTTTTCCTCTACCGCGGGCGCCGCCTGGAGTTCCAGATTGCCATTGTTGACGCACAGGATGCCGTTGGCCGGCAGGGGCCGCTCTTCGTCAACGTTGCCGGTCGCCGCGGCATTCTTGACGATGAGCTTGCCCACCTGTTCACCGTTTTCCGTGACGGTCTTGAACCGCACGGTCGTGGTGCCGGTGAAATAGTAGCCGCCGGTCTGGGCCGCGGCCAACAGCCGCTGCATCGCAGCGTCCGGGTCGGGAAAGGGGACCGCGGATCCGAACGTGATGACCTGGGACAACGGCTCGCCAATTTCATTCACGGGATTGGCATCCGCCGGATAGGTGGGCGTGATCCCATCGTCGTTGGTGCCGGAGCTGTTGGGATCCGGCCCGACGGCGGCGGTCGTCCAGGGCGATCCATCGGCGCCGGACTCCCAGTAGAGGAGCTGCGATTTGGCCGTGGAGAGGGTGCCGTGGAATTCGGGGGACCCCTTGATGTAGAGCCAGTCGTTCGAGTGCACGTCGCCGCCGAAGACCTGGCCGGTCTGGAGCCAGACGTGGGCGCGGGTGTCGTCGGGGCCCGGGTCGGCGTCGCCGGTGTAGCCGATGAAGTAGGCAAAATCGTTGAACCGCTCCACCCGGGCGACGATGGTCGTCTGTCGGGCGAGATTGCGGGGACCGACGGTGCTCGCGATGATCTGATAGGCCTCCGGAATCAACGGATAGGGCTGGAGGGTCAGCCGCTGCAACGTCACCCCGGGGAGGCCGGTCAGCGCTGCCGGCGGCACGACCTCCAGGCTGGGAGGGGCATCACCCTCAGCCACCGGTTGGGGCAACGGCGGTCTGGGCAGCGGCGACGGCGAGGGGTACAGCTGGACCGCGCGATCAGGCAGCCACGGCGGGGTGCGGGTCATCATCGCCCGCATCCATTCGACCCCGAGCTCGGC
>JACQRC010000101.1 GCA_016206665.1 Candidatus Omnitrophota bacterium
CAATGGTGATCTCCCCTTTGGGGATGTCGTAGAGGGCGTCCCAGAGGTTCTTGCCTCCCCAGAGCTCTTTCGAGGAGAATAACGCCTCCGGCGATTCGAGGGCCGCCTTCGGCAGCACCCAGGGTGTGATCTGGCCCTGCTCGTTCAACAGGCCCAGATTCTGTAGTTGCGCCCGCTCGGCCTCCGTGAGCCCGCTGGTGACCGTCGGGGCCATGCGTTCGCCGTCAACTGCTGTATACGCCTCCGCTGCATCGAGCATGGCCTGGAGCTCTTCGACCTGCGCCCGCAGCGGCCCATTGCCGGCGGCCACATAGTCCTTGTCCGGCGTTGCGACCCAACTTTGCCGGTACGCATCAATGAATCTACCCTTGATGCGGCCGGCGAGGATCTCCTGGAGCGTCGGTTGAGCGTCCTTCGGCAACGGCTCAGCCGGTACGAACATCAGGCCAAGCAGCCGCTCGCGCATTTTGTCATTCCTCATGCCTCTGAGCGCGACCGGATTATACCGGTGGCGGCCGTAGGGGTCGGTCGGGGGATAGAGCATCACCGCCGCCATGCCGCCGATGGGAGCTCCGTTGGTCAGCTTCCCGTCTTTCATCCCGGCCATGACGTTCCAGAGGGCGTTCACCCGCTGATAACCGATCATGTGGGTGGAAATCATGCCCATCAGCCGTCCGTTCTGCGGATCCGGCAAGACCCGCTCCCCCTTCCACATCTCAATGAGGGCGCCGGTGTAGTCCCAGCGGCCGACGTTGGTCCCCATGAGCCACGGCCGCAGGACCCACATGATGACCGGCAGGTACAACCCGGCACGGCCTTCCTCATAGAGAAGCTTCATCTTGATGAACTGCCCGGGCTGGGTCGCCCCCATGAGTTGCTCGAGCTTCCATGCCAGCTTCGCCACGATGAGGGCTTCCGAGGGGTGCTGGATTTTGGGCTGGTAGACGTAGAGTTTCTTGCCGATCTGCTGCAGTGAGCCAAAATTGTTGAGGGCGTGCATGACGTAGTCAACCAGCATGGCGGGCGCGGGCTTCCCATCCACCGTGACATGGGAGTCCAGCAAGTGGAGGCTTGGCACCCGATGGAAACTTGCCGGCCGCTGGCTGAGGGGCTTCTCGGCCCGATAGGTGACCTTTTGGCCTTTCTTGGTCACGGTAGACTCACTCACTTCACCTGCTAACAGCCGTCGCTCATTCTCCCGTGAGACAAACAGCCCCACCGGTTGCCCGGCAGGTGCTCCTGCGGGCACATAATTCGGCGGTGCGGCATCTTCATCATCGGGTCCCATCGTCGCGGCGACATCCGCGTTGATCTGCTTAAGCGCCATATCCAGCGGCGCCCAGGGCCCCGTGAGCTCGAGGCCTGGATTCTTCAGCTGGAATGCGTCATCGGGAATCGGTACGTCGTCATTGAGCCGCCAGCTCCACTCGCTGTCGATGCCAAGAAAATTGTGGATCTGGCCAAGGACGATTTGGGAAAACGTCCGGACG
Organism: Candidatus Omnitrophota bacterium; assembly: GCA_016206665.1. Classification (GTDB taxonomy): domain Bacteria; phylum Omnitrophota; class Gorgyraeia; order Aquiviventales; family JACQRC01; genus JACQRC01. Next base: position 1,491 of record JACQRC010000101.1, read on the forward strand.
TTACCAAAGGCATCCGGAAACGTCTCCCCCCACTTCGGAAAGGCGTATTTCTCCCGGACCGGCGCCGGTGACTCCAGGAGCCGCCGGCGGGCCTCCAGCGCGTTGGCAACCTCCGGCCCCAGCTCCCTTGTCAGGTCGGCAATCACCTGCAGGACGTTCAGGGGTCGGCCGTTGACCGTCTTGGTGCCGAAGAGCTTCGGAAATGCTCTGGCGACCTCCTCGCTCACCTTGGCCTGACCGTCCACTTCCACAAACTTGCCGCCCTGAACATCGCGCAGCACCGATGGGGACACGCCGCGCTCCAGCAATTTTTGGACCCTAATAGCCCCGTCGAGCGGTAGCAACGTCTGCAGGAAGGCGCGGTCCACCGTGCCGTGATTCAAGAAGTTCTTCTCCAGGGCCGGGAGCTTCATCTTTCCGATAAAGGACGGACTGATGTCCTGCCCGGCCACCACTTCGCCGGCCAGGCCACGAACCCCCAGCTGAGTCTTGATGTCGTTCAGGCTCCGCTGCAGTCGTAGCGCCGACGAGGCCGAGGCGACCAGGCGCACCGTAGCCGGGCGCTCCTGCGTGGCAGGGACGATGGCCACGTCCTGCACGGCGCGCACGGGCGTGCCATCATAGAGGATGAGCACGGCGCGCACGGGCGTGCCATCATAGAGGATGAGGTTTTCGGTGACGCCGCCGCGGCGGCCGGCCGACGGTTGCAAGCGCACGCCTGTAATCTGCTCGCCTGTATCATCGTACGCGATCGTCAATGTGTGGGAGCGGCCTCGGGCAGCGAACGTCACCTTGATGTCCCTGCCATCCTGGTGAGCGGAGGCGCCCTCCGCCACGAAGCGCAGGAGCAGTCCGTTGCGTGGTGACGACGGCGCGGCTGGGCCGGGGTTGTTGAGGGGCTTCTGTGGGGTGGGGGAGGCGGATGCGCCGCCCTCGGGCGTCACGCCATGGCCGGGCAGGCCAGCGGGATCGATACGCACGTAGCCTTCGTCGCCTGGCAAAATCTCCGGGAGCAGTTTGACGGGCCGCATCGCGCCATCGGGACGCGCGATGGAGGGCGACGACTCCGATGGCGTCCGGCTCACCTGGGTGGTGGATGGACGACCCTGGGCCGTCACCCCCTGGCCGGGCAGGAGGCCGGTGACTGGCTGTAAGCGGGCGATGCCGCCGTCGTCTGAGTCTGGCGGGGTACCGCGGCGGGAGGTGGGTGGGGTGCTGGCATCGTCCGACGCGACCATGTTGATGACCTTGGACGCTTCGCGCACCGCGGTCTGCGCGACATCCGACCGCACACCGTATTCACGCAGGAGCTCTAGTGTCGCCGCGTCCCCCGTGAGCTGACCCTGCCGCACGGCAGCCAGGAGGTCGCGTACGGCTGTGCGGTGCGCCTCGGGATTCGCCTTAATGCTCGTCGTCAAAGCCTGGGTCGTCTGCCTGTCAATCCAGGCTTGTTCCCCGGACCGCAGGCGATCGTAGGATCCGGCAAGGCGGTCGCGAAGCTTCGCCGACCATTCGAAGGTGTCAGGGTAGGCGCCGCTAAGGATATCGTCAGCCCTCGTCGTCGCCGCCCCGCTGGCGGTGGGGGTGTAGTGACGCAGTCGCTTGAGCGCTTCCGCGAGGAGCGGTTGGGGCACGGCGCCCAGGCTGCCATAGACCACAACGTCGATCGTCCCGTCCGGTTGGCCCGTGGCCACCAGACTAACAACCGGTATTCTGTCCCGTATCAGTTGTTGGGTCAGTGTCTCAACTGCAAGGCCTTGCTCCTTAGACAACCCGAGCCGCTCCGGCAAGAGATGGAGAATTGCGCCGGTGGTCGGATCGTAGTAGAGCAATCGCGTAAGTCTGACCGGCACATCCGGACGCAGCTTCGGGTACTGCCTCCGGATGGCCGCGATGGCTGGCTCGATATCAGTTGTGATCTGTTGGACCAGCGCTTCGACAGACACGGCGCTTGCATCACCTGCCCCGGCCGGGGTGCCGCGGCGGGAGCCCGCCATCGCGGTGGGTTCGGAGGCCTGGCGCACATAGGCCTCGGCCAATGGTCGATCAATGTTGAGGCTTTCAAGCCGAGCAACAGCCGCATCAGGAGCCAGTTCCCCAAGATAGACCTGCGCGAGAATTGCTTGCGCCTGATCCTGCACGCGACGCACGCGTCCTTCCCGCCGCTGGCTATTTTCTTCCTGCACGTAGCGCTGATATTCTGCTTGGGAGAGCTGGCGATGTTCCTGATCCCGGGTAGACCAGTCGCGCGTGAGCAAGACTGTTTGCGCGTAGGTGTCAGCAACGTGAGCGGCAACGCGATCAATGAGCACGCGGTCGGCATCACTCAAACGGGCATAGGCTGAAGGGGATGTCGCCGGGGCGGCCGGTGGTATGTCCAATCGCCCGCGCAGTTCGTCGTGTACGCGGCCTGCCTCAGACGCACCTTCCTGCAAGCGGGAGGCGGCTGCGGTAGAAGCGGGTAATCGGTCGGTCAGGCCCTGCTTGTATTTGAGGATGGCGGCGTAGCGGGCTTTGTCGGTGGCCTGCGTGATCTTGGGGGTGACGATGACGCTGGGCAGGCCTGCCTCACGGAAGAGCTGGGTCAGGTGCCGCGTGTGGAAGCCGCCGGTGATGAGGACGGCGAGCGGTTCGCCCGTTTCGTCGAGCTTGGCGAGGACGCGGCTGCGGATCTCCTGGTCGCGCTGCAGGGCCAGGTCGTAGTAGCGCTCGAAGGTGGGTACCGTGGCACTGAGGGCCTCCAGCGCGCTGGCCGAGACCGGCGTGGCACGACCTTTCAGACTGGTGATCTGGTCCTTGAGGAAGGCGTGCCACGAGGTGAGAGGTGTGAGGTGAGAAGTGAGCGACTGGTAACGGACATATTCCTGCGGGGTCAACTCGAGACTCGCGAGCCGCTCGAGGAGTATCAGTTGCTCCTCGATGGCGACCCAGCGGCGCTCCACGGCGGTCGTCGCGAGCCGCGTGCGCAGCTCCCGGCTCAGGGCGTCGGCTTCGTCGAGGAGCTCCTGGATGCGCAGCCGGTCCTGGAGCTTGGCGAATTGGATGTACCGGTTGAGACTGGGATACTTCGTGAGGTCCACGCGGGACTGCTTGGCGAGCTGTTCCAATGAGGCGTAGTAGGCGCCGGCGGTCAGTTGGCCTGCGGCAAACTGCTGGCGCCGGCTCTCCACGCTGTGCCGCTCCCAGGGGTGCGCGACCTTCGTGAGCCGCTCGAGGAGTTTGGCCTCCTCCGCCTGCGCTTGCTGGGCCGAGAGGGTCTGCTCCTGTTCGGTCGTCAAGAGCAGCCGCGACAGGTTGGGATACGATCCGGGTGGCAGGGCCTGGGCCTTGGCGGCGTTGGCCAGCATCTTGGCGTAGGCCACGAGGTCCTGGTCCTGGGCAAACCGACCGGCGGCTTCGCGCAAAGCCCGCAGATTTGCGTTGGAGGCGCGCGGAGCCAACTCGTCCACCAGGCCGCGCAGTTTCTTCAGGGTCCCGTCAATCTTGACCCGCGCCTGCTCAGCGGCCAGGTAGGCCTGGACGTTCTCTTTATAGAGGGGTTTCGATTCGGCCCCCCACAGGATGGTGGGCCCATCAGTGGCAATCTCAAAGTACTCGGCGCCGGTAATCTTGCCGTCCCGCAGGAACTCGGCGGCGACGGTCTTGCGCTTGGCCAGGGGGGCCGCGCGCAGGTCGGCCATGCTGACGTCCCCTTCCCCGCCTTCCAAAAAGATCAGCTTGAGGCGGTACGACTTGACCAGATGCTCAAGCAGTGCTGCGATATTCTTCTGGGCGCTGAAATTGGTGTGGGCGTCTTGGATCTGGATGAGGAGCGGTTGACTGGAAGCAGATTGCTGATTGCTGATTGCTGGTTGCTGACCGGCCGGCTCGACGATATCCACGATGCGGCCGTATTCGGCGGGCACAAAAAGGTCCGCCCCACGAATCGCGGGGCGGACGGAGGAGACACCGGCGGTGCGGGCGTCGGAGGCCTGGGTGGCCTCAACGACCATCGGCCAGGGGGCCGCGAGGGAAACGGTGAGCAGGGCGCTGAGGATCTTGGCCCCCCAGGCCCTCACGAGACGACGACTTCCCCTGTGTTGACCTACCATGCCGACAGCAGTGCTCCGATGGTTCAGGAGTGCCTCATTGTCAGGGATCAGTTCGGGGGGTCCCGCTGAAGAGCCGGGACCACTGATCAATCTCAGCCGCCAGGCGGGAAAGCAAGCGCTTCCTTGTTAGCGCTACCAACCATACCACGCCTTGCGGACATTGTCAAGAAAAAATTTAATTTTGATTACTGTATATCAGACTTTGTAAAAGTTAATCAGTGATTCAGAGCTTCACCGCCCCAGTGCCGCAGGACTGGAAATTCCCTTGACTCGCCATGCGGCCATGAGGTATGCTGGCTGCATGAAGGTAACACTTCCGCAGCCGATTGACTTGACCGAGATCCTCCGACCCTATGCCGGAGAGTGGGTGGCGCTCTCCCAGGACGAAAAGCGGGTCCTCGGTCATGGCAAAACGCTTGACGAGGCCCTCGCCGGTGTGCCGTTGCCCCGGCAGGCCAAGCCGTTTAGCGAGGGGACGCCTATGATCAGGTACGTCCCCGAGGCCGCGGGCTATTTCTTCGTCTAACGCCACCGCTTGCCCCCTCCACCTCCCACGATTGTCATTCCCTATACGCTGCGCGTCGTGCAACCGATGGCGACATCGCCGCGGCAGATCTTCGTGGCCCGTCCAGAGGTCAAAACACAGTTCGTCTATTGCGAGCGGTTGTTGCGCGGTAGTTTCCCCAGCCTCATCGATTCCGGCGCCGATCACTGCGTCTTTCCCGCTCGGTTCGGTGAGGCCGTCGGCATTTCTGTTCGGCGAGGCGAGGCGTACTCCGCCATTGGGATTGGCGAGGACGTGGCCTATTTTCACCGGATCACGGTCTATGTGCAGCTGGCCGGCAAGGTCTATCACTTCACCTGCACCGTCGGCTTCATGGCCGCCCTTGACCGCACCGATACAGGGTTATTGGGCCGCCACGGCTTCTTCGAGCTGTTCGACGCCATCACCTTCAAGCACCGTGCCCGTCTCGTCGAACTCGTGCCCAGAAGCTAAACTCCCTTCGTCATCCCACTCCGAACTCCCAACTCCGAATTCTGAACTCCCGACTCCCGATTCTTGGTTTAATGCGACCCGCGTTCGAAGGCCGCGCTGTCGGCTTGGTACGCCTGTACCTCGGCCCGCCAGCGTGGCGGAATCTCCTGTTGGTTCAGTTCGATTTGCCCAGCCGGCGTGAGGCGCGCGTGGAACTCCTGCAGATCTTGGGGCCGCGGTCGGTGGTCAGGCTGCTTGAGGGTCCGCAGGCCTAACGCGAGGGCGTCGGGGCTGGGGCGGACATGCTCCGCATCGGTGGGTTCCTCAAACTGAATGCGCAGCGGCTGGGCTGCGCCGTCCCACGTGAGCGTCTCCAGCCAGGCCTCCGGCCCGATGACGAGCGCAGGTGGTGTGGCCGGCGGCTCGGTTGCGACCTCGAACATGGAGGGCTCCAGCCGCGGCTCGTCCGCCTCGAGATGCCGATTGACTGTCTCGGCGAGGCGCCGGCTGATCTCCGTTCGCACGCGCTGGGCCAGCTCCGGGTAATTGCGCAATGCCGCCCATGCCACATCCACCGCGTTGCCTCCGAGGAAGCCCAGGGCTACCTGGCCTGGCTCGGCCGCCGGCTCCTGGCTGGTGACCTGCACGGCCGTGTGTTCGGCAACCCAGATGTCGTTGCCCACCCGCTGAGCCAAGGCCAGGGCATCTTCGTAGCCGCGGCGACCCGTGCCGCGCCACACGACGAGCTGTGCGCGGGGAAATCGCTGGGGCGGCTCATCTTCTTCATCTCGATGTTCAAGCGTGTCCACGATGACCGGGTTCACCTGGATGAGCAGGGTTCCGAGGTTGGAGCGTTCACCGGGCTCCTGTCCCAGCGCTGCTCGCGCGGCCGCCCACAGTTGGAACAGCCCCTTCGTCTGGCCGACCACGCTCTGATGCACGAGAATAGTCTGCGGTGGCTCGGCGGCGATGAAGTCGGCCACCTCCCGGATGATCGCCGGATTCACGGCGGCGGGTTCCAGGAAGTGGTACTGGGCCAGCCGCTCCTCAATCCGCCGTCGGAACTGCGCGACCTCAGCCATCGCCGAAACAGGCGTGTTCTTAGGGCCATAGATCCAAGTCTGGCCATCCTCGCCCAGTTTCAGGTCGGTTTGCCGGTGCAGGAACAGATCGGTGATGTGTTTGTTCATTGCCTCCAGGAATGCTACCGGTTTCTGCTCCTCCGATAGGGCTCGCGATGGGTCTCGTTCAGCCAAATACACGCCGTAGTAGATCCACACGGCGGCCGCCCGGAGGTTGTCGAAGCCAGGTACCCCCTCGACCTGCGGAACCTCGCCGCTGCCCAATTCCTGCTGTAGGATGGCCTGCACCCGAGTCGGAGGCGAGCCGGGGGCGGCCGGCCCTTCGACACCTTCGACTCGCTGCGCTCGCTCAGTGTCGAACCCTGAGCGCAGTCGAACGGGTTCGACACCTTCGAC
>JACQRC010000102.1 GCA_016206665.1 Candidatus Omnitrophota bacterium
CCGCGATGCTCCTCCGCGATCATCGTCATCAAGTGCCGGGTGACCGGATCCGCATCGAGCAGCCACTCCACCCGCGCGGCGTCCTGCGGCGTCGTGAGCGGCGAAAACAGCACGAGATCCCGCGGCTCACGGCCCTCGGAGTCTTGGAAGGCGAACTCGCCGAACTCGTTCGCTTCAACCCGCTCCCGCGGCACCTCGGCGGATGCCTGGGGGAGCGCATCGAGCCAGCTCAGAATCATCCGCGCCGCCTGGCTGCCGGGCGGCAGTTCGTGGAAGACCGCCCACTCATGCGGCGCGTAGCGCACCCGGCCCGGACGGAGCCGGTTCTTCTCCACCGCCACCGCCGCAACGGTGCCGTTCTCATAGATGACCAGGACGTCGCCTGGCGGCGCATGCGCATGCTCAAGCGTCAGAAACACGAGGCGCTTCGTGTTGGGGAAGAGGTCCGACGATGGCATGACGACCTCGCGTACGTGCTTGATGCCCCCGCTCGCCCGCAACCACTCCAGGAACGCCTCGTGCTCCTTCCGTGTCGGCCACTTGTAGTGCCGCGGCCGCATCACCTCCGACCGCAGCCACCGATCGATGCCGAATCGGCGCGGTAGCAGGCTAGGCAGGCCGAATCTGACCTTGATCGGCGACATTTCATCTTCGCGTCTCCCAGCCTCCGAAATAGAAACGTCCCCATTTTTCCTGTGCTCGCCCTCCTGCCCCGCCGCGGCCGCCGGAGTGGGGTCAGGTACGGGGTCTGACCCCGGCTGTTTCTTCGGTCGCTTCGTGCTTTTGGCCGCTAGGCTCACGGAAGTCTGTTGCGAGGGAAGCACGGCATCGTCCAGGTGCCGGTCCGTCGTGCCACCGAGCAGCGCCGACGCCAGGATCGCCGCGGACCACAACGGCACCAGCAAGAGCGTCAAGAGGCTGGGGCCCCCGCGCCCTCGGGGAGCTCGCACGGCGTCCAGCGTCGCGCCAACCGCTTCCAGGGTGTCCCGAAGGGACTCCTCCATCAATCGCGGGATCTTCTGCGGTGAGGCGGTGAACAGCACAAAGACCATCTCCGCATCCCGAGCCCCCTGGAGAATGGCCCATCCGATCCACAGACGCCACAGGTCACCAGGGGCCGGGCTGCGACCTGTCTCGACCGATGAGCTCACAGCAGGGGGCTCGGCCGCGGCCGGGGCGTCGTCGCCATGGACCGGACTGCCGAACTCCATGGCGATGACGTGAGGCCGGTCGCTCGCCACGAGCGAGAGCCGCAGGTAGGGCGCGTCCAGACGGCCCTTCTGAGGGACCTCTTCAGCCCCGAGGTGTTCCAGGTACTGTCGCACTCGGCGTGACGAGGCGATCGCTGTCAGATAGCGAGCCCCGCTGAGCACCGCGTCCGTGGCGAAGGCGTCGATGAGCCGCGATCCCCAGCCTTGCTGGCGGTACGCCGGATGAACCAGCACATACGAGAGGTAGACGGTATCGTTTCGGCCAGCGTGCCCATCCATCACGCGCTGGGCCAATCGCAGCTCATCGGCATAGCGCTCCAGCGGTCCGCCGACGGCGTAGCCGACCACCACCGGCCCATCCCGCAGGAGCAGGACGATCTGGTTGACCGAGGTGAAGTACCGCTTAAAGTGCTCGCTGTCCGCCTTTTGTCGGACCGCCGCGGCGGTATCGGCGGCTTCCTGGGGTTCGCCGGGCATCGCCTTGGCCTCGAGTTGCGCGAGCGACTGGAGGAGTTCCGGCGTCACGTCCTGCGGCTGCAGCCGCACGATCTGCGGCACGGCCGTCCCGGAGCCGCCGGCGACGGGTCGATCGTGCGGGTCGACCTCATCGGGAGTGGGCTCGGCACGCTGGGTGTCCAGCCGTCGGCGTTCGTCCTCATATTGCCGGCGGGTGATGGTCGTCAGCTGGCTCACCTGGACCGACCGCTTCCCCCCTTTCAGAAACTCCACCTCAACGCGTCCCTTACGGGCGTCAATGCCGTACGGCCGACGGCCTACCCCATAGCGCGGGTGCGAGATGTAGTGGTACCGCGTGAGCCGCTCTAGGAGCTCCCGGATCGCGACGTCCTCCTCACCGCCCTCCCCCGCCGCAGCCGAGGCATCGTCCTGCTGATGCTCCTTGATGAAGTCCTCATCCCCCGTCGGATGTTTCCTGGAGCCGCCGGCCACCATCGCACTGAGCACCTTCGCCCCAAACTCCTCCTTCGTCGGGTCATCCCGAATCGCATCGACCAGCCGACGCCTCACGCGCTCCCCGTGCTCCTGAACGAAGGCGATCAGGATGGCTGAGGCACGCTCGGCGGCAACTCGATCAGCGTCTCCCCGAATCTCAAGAGCGTTAATGAGCGTGTCGATGACAGGATCGGGCTTCGTCGCCATGGCTTCCTCAAGGAGGGCGTGAATCGCTTCTTGTTTGCGCTCAAGCTGCTCCTTCGAGGGCTCAGGGCCACGCGTCCGCCCGCGGAGACCTCCCACCAGCGAGGCGATCACCTGTTCGGCTTCCTTCCCGAGCACCTCCGAGAGGAGCGTCTTCGCCACCGTGACGACTTCAGGATTGGGGTCGGCGAGTGCGCCCACCAGCGCATCAGAGACCACTTTCGCGCGCTCGGAGTCGATGGCGCTGATGTGGCGTAACGTGTGGAGGCGAATCGCCCGATTCTCCGCATCCGGCAGTCCCCCGACGAGGGCCCCAACCACCAGACCAGGCACCTGCATCGCTGCGACCATCAACTCATCTGAAACGAACATTTGGAGTTCTTTGTCCGCACTCCTCAACCCGTATCCGACCAATATGTTGACGAGTGGCTGTGCTTCCTCGCGGACGCGCCGGTGTACTTCCTGCTGCACGGCGACACGATGGGTTCCTGCAGGCGAGGACAGCAGTTCCTGGATCAGCCCTCGGTTGGTGATCCGCCGCAGCCGTTGCGCGTTCGCATTCTGGCGATCCACTCCATCCCCCGCCGCGGCCGGAGAGAAATCGCCGCCATCCTTCCCTGCCCGCTGGTCCATGGTGATGGGCGGCGCCGTCAGCCCGAGCCGCTCGAAGAGTGAGGGATGGTGCTCAGTCGCTGGGGCCCCATCCCACGTGCCCGGCACGAGGTGTCCCTCGCCGTTGAGCGTGTGGTAGCCCTCGGGCTGGCCGGGCTCGGACGCATCCTGCAGATCATCAGGCTCTGCCGAACTCTGTAGCGCAGGGAGGACCGAGATACGCAGATGGCGCCACACTTCCGGGGTGTTGAGTACCTTGTCCACCCGGCTCGCCAATTGTCGAGCCCGCTCTCGCGTGAAACCGTAGAGCTGACCCACCTGCTCGAACGTCACAGTCCCGAGACGCTGCAGCAGCCAGGCGTTCTGATCCCTGACGGAAATCCGCTTCCTGCGCAGATACGCGCGGAACCATGCCAACTCCTCCGCCATCTGCGCGATTTGGACGCCCTCCAGCGCCCGTTGCGCCTCGACATCTTCCGGATCGCGCGGCAGGCTCGCGAACGACTCGGGCGAGCGGAAGGGGCGATTCAAAGAATACTCTCGCAGCGCATCAAGGGCCAAGGTGCTCTTCGCCCGATCCCGGCCCCAGCCGAGGACGCCCATGAGCTCATCCTCGGTGGGTTGCCTGCCCAGAGTCTCTCCCAAGTGCCTCAATTCGGCGACGTCGCCCCACAGCCGCTGCGTGATCGGCAGCCAATGCGCGATCTCCTCCGTGATATGACTGCGAATGATCGTTCCCGCATAGGCCGCCAGCCGAGAGGACCGGCGCACGTTGAAGCTGTCGATCGCGGCCAGCAGCCCCGTGACACCCGCGGCGAAGAGATCCTCCCGCTCAAAGAGGCGTTCACGCATGTCTCCCACGCGCCTGATCACCCGGCTCACGATATAGTCAATGAGTTTTTCGTTCGCGGTGATGAGGAGATGCCGCGCCGCAGGGTTGCCGGCTTGTGCCAGACGAATCAACCGGCGCTCCTCCTGCTGGGTGAGCAATCGCCTCGGCTTGCGGCTCGTGTCCGTTTTCGTGAACAAATCGGACGAGACGGCCGCGGTCACTGCGGCCTCTTCGTCCCTCGTCGGTTGACGAGATTCGATCTCGTGCACTGGTCGCCGAGCCGCGCGCTCACGCCAGACCCGGCGCCCCCCCGACAGCCCGCGGGCAAGTTGTTTGGCGCGCGCCGCCCGGAGAATCTCGAGCCAGTCGTCAAGCCCAACTTGATTCGCTCTGCTCACGAGCGCAGAGTCCGCGTCCAAATTCTCGCCCGCCAGGAATCGATCCACCAACTCCGCAGTCAGCCGCTCCGCGTCGGCGGAGAACGTCTTGCCTTCCTTCGGCCGCTGGCGCGAGCGGCCCGCCTCCTCTTCGCCGGAGCCGCCGGCGATTGCCGGCAGCGGCTTATGGGCAGTCAGCACTGAGAAGACCGGAAAGCGCGAGAACCGGGACTGCGTGAAGCCAGGGATCTGCCTCGCGAGTGTCCACCGGGCCCGAGTCTGGAACTCGGCGATGAGCCCCTCCGCCCGGAGGAGCCGCTTGAAGCGTTGGACTACCCACCAGTCATGATCCCAAAAGAACAGCGGTGACCACCAGCCATGCTCAGTCACCAGCATGAGCTGACCGCCGGGCTTCAGGAGGCGTGTGATCGTCTGAGCGAGAGCCTCCTCCTGCGCCCCGAGTTCTCGGTAGAACGGAAACAGCACGAGCACGGTGTCAATTGTCCCCTCAAGTGGAAGCCGATCCTCCGAGAATTGAATCGAGTCCGGCACGACCGTGACGTTCGAGGCCCCGCCGAGCCGGTGCCAGAGCTCCGTGTGGACCAGCGCGTTCCGCTCAAAGACCCAGAAGTGGGCATCCGGATAGGCGTGGACGAGTCGCTCGGTCACTCTTCCCCGCCCTGGCCCGACCTCAACGACGCGCTTCCCTAACTCCATCGGCTCGACACCGAACGTGAGGCGGCGCCAGACCGCGCGGACGAATCGGCCCAAGAACCGATCCAACGCCGCCACCGCGCGCGCGCCAAACCCTGAGAAGTAGTGCGCACCGGAGCTGCTCTCATTGTCTGCGTCTGACGGCCAAACCTGCTCCTGCTGATAGATCACGCCGGCAAGCTCGGGCGCGCCTCGTTGCTCGAACCAGTCCGCGAGCGCCGGAAGATCTCCAGGCGTCTCCTGCAAGGAATACACGAGCTCCTCCACGAGCACCCGGGCATCAGCCTGCGCGCCGACATGGAATCGGCTTAGCGCCAGTTGCCGATAGTAGTCGCTGCCTCGAAGCGGGAAGGTTTGCAGCACCTGAGCGAAGACCTCATGCCACAGCGCGTC
>JACQRC010000103.1 GCA_016206665.1 Candidatus Omnitrophota bacterium
CTGCATGGCCGTGGAGAAGCTCCTGGGGATCTCGGTTCCGGAGCGCTGCCACTACGTACGGGTCATCCTCTCGGAGATTTCCCGCATCACGGACCACCTCACGTGCGTGGGGGCGACTGCCATGGAGTTGGGGGCCTTCACCGTCTTTCTCTACATGATCAAGGCGCGGGAGTTTGTCTGGGAACTGATCGAGGTGGTGACCGGCGCGCGGCTCACCATCTCCTACGGCCGGGTCGGCGGGGTGAAGGCCGATCTGCCCGAGGGTTTCGCCGAGCGGACCAGGAAGGCCATCCACGAGGTCCGCAAGGTCCTGATTGAGTGCGACAAGCTCTTGACCCGCAACCGCATCTTCGTGGACCGGATGAAGGATGTCGGCGTCCTCTCCAAGGAGGATGCCATCGCCTACGGCATCGTCGGTCCCTTCGGCCGCGGCTCCGGGGTGGACTACGACGTGCGCAAGGCCCATCCCTACCTCGTCTATGACCGGCTCTCCTTCGACGTGCCCTTAGGCGAGCACGGCGACAACCTCGACCGGTACCTCTGCCGGATGGAGGAGATGGAGCAGAGCATGCGCATCGTCGAGCAGGCGCTGGCCCGGCTGCCCGGCGGGCCGATTCAGCGCGAAGGCATGGACGAGGAGGCGCTGCAGGCCGCGACGATGGTCGACGAGGCCAAAATGGGCCGCACCGAGGGTTTCAAAGAGGTCGAGGTCGAGACCGACCCCACCCTCGAGGGCAGCACGCGCCGCTTCCACGCGATGATCTACGCGCCCGAGAAGCGGGCGGCTCTGCCGCCCAAGGAGGATGTCTACGGTGACATCGAAGGATTGATGCACCATTTCAAGCTGGTCATGATGGGCCACGGGATTCGCCCTCCTGCGGGAGAGGTCTACGTGCCGGTCGAGGGGGCCAACGGCGAGCTGGGCTTCTACCTCGTCAGCGATGGCTCCGAGCGGCCCTACCGGGTTCGGGTCCGGCCGCCGTGCTTTGCCATCATGGCGGCGCTGCCGCAGCTCTTGATCGGCGACATGATGGCGGATGTGGTGCCCACCTTCGGGTCGGTGAATATGATTGGTGGAGAGCTGGATCGGTGAGCCTGATCGACCTGCAACCCCAAGCCAAGGAAATCCTCGCCCAGTACGAGCAACCCCGAGCAGCGACCCTGCCCCTGCTGCGGCTCTGCCAGGAGCAGCAGGGCTACGTCACGCCTGAAGCCGAGGAATGGGTGGCCGGCCTCGTGGGTACCACGCCCGCGCACATCCATGAAGTCGTGACGTTTTACACCCAGTTCAATCGTCAACCCGTCGGCAAATATCACCTCCAGCTCTGCACGAATATCTCGTGCGTCCTGGCCGGCGCGGATGCGTGCCTGAAGGCGCTGACCGAGAAGCTGGGCATCCAGCCCGGGCACACCACCCCCGACGGCAAATTTACCCTCTCGACGGTCGAATGTCTCTGCGCCTGCGAGGCGGCACCCATGCTGCAGATCAACGAGGACCACGTCGGACCGATCGGTCCGGAGGTGCTCGACACCGTGCTCGCGATTCCGGACACGGTCAGGCTGCGCCTCGCGCCGATGGCGCCGGCCGGCAAGCCCCCGTTTCTCCTGACGCGCCGGTTCAACACCGAGCATTCTCAAAAAATCGAAACCTACGTCCGCGATGACGGCTATCAGGCGGCCCGCAAGGTCGTGACCTCGATGAAGCCGGAAGAGGTCATCGCCGAGGTCGCCAAATCCAACCTGCGCGGCTTAGGCGGAGCGGGCTTTCCGACCGGCAAGAAGTGGAGCTTCATCCCGAAACCGTCATCCAAGCCCAAGTACCTCGTGGTCAACGCCGACGAGGGGGAGCCGGGGACCTTCAAGGACCGTTTTCTGCTCGAGCGCGACCCGCACGCCGTCATCGAAGGCATGCTCATCGCCGCCTACGCCATCGGCTCCCACAAGGCCTACATCTACATCCGCGGCGAATATGGACGGCCGTGCCGGATCTTTGCCGAGGCGGTCGCGGAGGCGCGCAAGTACGGCTTCGTGGGCAAGAAGATCTTCGGCAGCGACTATAACGTCGAGATCGTCATCCACCGTGGCGCCGGGGCCTACATCTGTGGGGAGGAAACGGCGCTGCTGTCGTCGCTGGAGGGGGGAAAGGGTTTTCCGCGGCTCAAGCCGCCGTTTCCGGCGATTGCCGGGCTCTTCGGCTGCCCGACCATCGTCAACAATGTCGAGACGCTGGCCCACGTGCCGACGATCATCACGAAAGGCGCCGAGTGGTTCGCCAAGTTGGGCGGGACGCCGCGCTCCGGCGGCACGCGCCTCTTTAGCGTCAGCGGGCACGTGCGTTTTCCCGGCATCTACGAGGCGCCGCACAGCATCACCCTGCGCGAGCTCATTGCATCAGCCGGCGGTGTGCGCAAGGGCCACGAGCTCAAGGCCGTGATTCCCGGCGGGATGTCGGCGAAGATTCTGACCGCGAATGAGATTGACGTCCAGATGGACTTCGATGCGCTGCTCGCGGCCGGGACGATGGCCGGCTCGGCCGGCGTCGTCGTGATGGACGAGACGGTCTGCATGGTGCGCGCCCTGCACGTCGCGACCAAGTTCTTCAGCCACGAATCCTGCGGCCAGTGCTCGCCCTGCCGCGAGGGGACCGGCTGGGTGCACAAGATTGTGACGCGCATCTTACACGGCGAAGGCCGGCCACAGGACCTCGACCACCTCGTCGGGATCGCCACGAACATGGAAGGCCGCACCATCTGCGTCTTCGCCGACGCCGCCGCCTGGCCGGTCCAGAGCTACGTGGGGAAGTTCAAGAGCGAGTTCGAGTATCACATCCGTGAAAAGCGCTGCGAGATAGCCGCAGAGCCTGCCTATGCCGAAGCTCACCATTAACGGCAAGGACATCACCGTCCCCGATGGGACGACCATCCTCCAGGCCTGCGAGCAGCTGGGGGC
>JACQRC010000104.1 GCA_016206665.1 Candidatus Omnitrophota bacterium
GAGGGTGCGGATGTCATCGATGCCGCGGTTCGAGGCGCCGTCGATCTCGAGGACATCCAGCGAGGTGCCGGCCGTGATCTCCTGGCAGACGGTGCAGCGCTGGCAGGGCTTCGGCGTGGGACCGTGTTCACAGTTCAGCGCCTTGGCGAGAATCCGCGCCATCGAGGTCTTCCCCACCCCGCGCGGCCCGGCGAACAGGTATGCCTGCGCCACGCGCTTCGCTGCGATGGCGTGCTTCAGCGTCGTCGTCACCGCCTCCTGCCCGATGACCTCATCAAAGCTCTGCGGCCGGTAGCGTCGGGCGAAGGGAAGGTACGGTTTGTCACTCATGGTCTGTTACTCATTCGCGCAGCAGAACCGCAGTTGCTGCGAAGCAGACAGTATACGGATCCGCCTCACCCGCCAGCAGAGCTGGCGGGTGGGCGAGATCTCGCCAAAATTTGCCTCAAGTTGAACTCTGGCAAATTTTGGCGGAGGGGGAGGGATTCGAACCCTCGGTACCAGGAATACCCCAGTACAGCGGTTTAGCAAACCGCCCCCGTCGGCCTCTTGGGTACCCCTCCAGCGCGTCATCGTTTGTGTCCATCCACATAGTCCTGGAGCACCTCCTCGCACTCTTTCGCGAGGACGCCGCGCGTGATCTCGAGGCGGCGGTTCAACCGTTCATTGCCTGCCAGGTTGACGACCGAACCGCACGCCCCGTGGCGCGCATCGGGTGTCCCGAAGATGAGGTGGTCCACCTGCGCCGCCAGCATCGCGCCCACGCACATGGCGCACGGCTCAATGGTCGCGTAGAGCACCGTCTTGCGCAAGAGGGGCGACTCCAGCGCCGTCGCCGCCTGGGTCAAGGCGATCATCACCGCGTGGGCGGTGGGATCCTTCAGGAGTCTCACCTGCGTGTGCGCTCGGCCGATCATCTTGCCGGCGTGGACGATGACCGCTCCGCTCGGCAGCTCCCCGGCCTCGAGCGCCTTCGTCGCCTCGCGCAGCGCCTCGCGCATGAATTGTTCGTCGAGCAGTTTGGCCATAGGAAATGGTGCGCCTGAGCAGGATCGAACTGCTAACCTTCAGCTCCGCAGGCTGACGCTCTATCCAATTGAGCTACAGGCGCGCGCTTCTGTGGCGACCAGCGCAGCTGGTCGCTCAGGTCTTGTTGAAAAATAAGTCCTTTAATCTTCGTCGTCCCGTTGTTGATTTATAAAATTTCTCCCTCTGCCGCGCCTCACCCAACGTTACAAATGATTCGGTGTGGATCACTCGATAAGGACGGTATGGACGTGAAGACTTAACTCTGCCCGCATTATGATTTGCTAAGCGTTTATTAACGTCATCAGCAACGCCGGTATACGTCCTCGTTTTTGCCTCATTCAGAAGAATGTAAACGTGATACATGTGTTCTGCATGGCGGAGAGTCCGCCTCGCCAAATTTGTAAAGCAAATTTGGCGGGCGAGACTTCTCCGTTTTTTGCGAAGCAAAAAACGGAGAGGCTGGGATTCGAACCCAGGAGACCCTTGCGGGCCTGCACGCTTTCCAAGCGTGCTGATTCAGCCGCTCTCACACCTCTCCTCGTGCTGAGTGCGCTCGCCTGATGACAAGCTGGCGGGTAGTCGTGGACGAAAGTCGAACCCTACAACCCATTGAAATACCACTACTTGTAAAAATTCATCGCAAACGCGGTATCGGTTGGCTAATCGCCCTAGACGCACCCATCTTCAATAAACCTACGAAGACCAAAGAGCCCGATGACTCGACACCCTATTACGACTACGTTATTTAATAAAACCCTCTCAATCAAAACTCACGCCTACCTCTTAAAAAACTTCAATAAGAGCACTATTGCAATCAAAATTAGAGGAATAAGCAGACATCCCTGAGTCCTGATCTTATTTAACCGAAGTTCTTTATCCTTCTTCCGCATGTATTCGTCTACGGAGGATATTCCCTTCCAAACCAAAATTATGTTGTCAGATTGAGCAGGTAACTCCCAAGGGCCTTTATGTGACTCTAAAATACTTTTAACCCTATTAAACGCATCAGGCAGAAAGAATTGTGGTTCATTCTTGTAGCCATAGGAATAGTTATAAGTATACGAAATGCCCTCACCCATCTTACTCTGAACCTTGATTTCTTTAACATCTATAGGTTTGCCATCAATAAGACCAGTTCCAATCTTTAATCCACCTGGCCCCAAAGACTCGAACACAAGCTCACCATCAACCGCGACTCTTGGGCCATGCGTATCTTCAACAATGCTCTTCGTTGCTTTACCGTTCTGAAACTTTTCATATCCCACACTAGCATATTCTCGCCAGAAGTAATAAATTTCCTTGTCTGTATATTTCGACAACTCTGCAACGTCAGATCCGAAGTAATTATCAATATCCCTTGCCACATGAAAAGGCATTAAATAAACATAATTCTCAGTTTTTTCTAAAACAGAAAATATTTTCCATGTGGCCAGATCTTTGCCTTTTTCGGAATCAATAGAGCCAATACGAAAGCTAACTCGTCCGGATTTTGTCAGCCCATGAATCCACTCTCGCTGAATATCAGTCAATTCGGCTCTTTTATAGTCTGAACTCTTAAGGACCGCATTGACAGTTTCTTGGAGCTGATGTGCGCTTCCTGGAAAAACTATAATGTGGGGATAATTCATCTCGACCCTCCTTAAAAAGTTCGAATCCCCTTCTACGAGAGCCATAACGAACTACAGCTCTCGTCGGGAGGGTTCACCTAAAAACTGGCGGAGAGGCTGGGATTCGAACCCAGGAGGGCCTTTAGGACCCTAATCGCTTTCGGGGCGATCTCGTTCGTCCACTCCGACACCTCTCCCGGATGGATACTATATCATACCTACCTTGCGAAGGAATTTGGGATTGTGGCTCCCAACGCTCTGAAAGTACAGGTCGATCTCGAGCTGCCGCTGCAAGTTGACTTGATAGGATCTGCTCGTCGGGGCAAACCCCAACGTTTGCAGTATCGTTCGCACTGACGCCAGCAATGGTTGCGATCGGTTCGAAAAACTTAGCGCCAAATGTCGATATTGAGACCCGTTGACCCGATGATCGTACAGGTAGACAGAGCCGTCGGTATCCATCAGACCCCTCAGACAAGACACTTGGTACTCGCGTTGCTCCCAGATCCACGAAGGCACATCCACTTGATGCTGCACTTTATCTCCCCGCCGCAGACCGATCACTTCAAGAAACTCGACGAGGTTGCGGTTGGAGACCACGAGGGCGCCCCCGCGGGTCCCTGGTCGGCAACTGCGAACGGCCTTCACGCCAAAGAGTCGCTCGATGAGTCCCTGGATATACGTCGCGTGCTCCCGGTCAGTCTCCGCGTCAAAATAGACGCTGACTTGGTAACGACTCCCAAGACAGCCGTCACCGAGCATGATCCCGATAAACTCCGCAAGCTCCGGACCCAGTCGTGGGGCGTGAATGGGCTTGCGCCGCGTCCAACCGATGCGTCGTGCCCATTCGGGATGTTCTCGAAATTTTCTTGCTGCAGCCAGACCGCCCTTGCGACGGCTTTCACGCGTACCCAACGGACCGTGCAACGCCAATCGCCGTCTGGCACCAAGACTTGCTGCCCGCCTCACATGCCAAAACTCCGGGAGTACCATGGCACCGTCGGGCAAAGCGATCTGCGTTGCCTGCGCGAGTTTGGTGGCCGCTTCGTAGAACATCCGGTGTTTTTCGCGCCGCCAATCACGCACGGTCCGCTCACAGACTTGGGTCGCCTTGGCGATGTCGCGCACCCTCATGCCGTTGGCGATGATCTGGTTTAGAAATGCTCGTTGCTGACCTATCGCGAGTTGTAAACGCGCCATGAAAGTTACCTTAAAAAAATGGCGGAGGGTGAGGGACTCGAACCCCCAACCCCTTGCGGGGCAACGGTTTTCAAGACCGCCCGGGTGCCAATTCCCGAAACCCTCCGGTATGACACTATCCGCTCAGCCATCTCTCCACTGGCGTTCACTATAGCACACGTAGGGTGTCATCGTCGTCAGAAAAACAGTTGCTCCGTGAGGCGGCTATAGAGGTGGCTCGTCGCGGCGAGGGCCTGGCGCAGATACGCTGGAAAGGAGACGTCGCTGAAGAGGAAGGCCAGGCAGGCCGCCGTCACCGTCAGATGCGCCAAGCAGATGAGGTTGACCGACATGAGATACCCTGACGAGCTGATTCGCTCCTGGCCGGCCTGCAGCGTGCCCACCGCCATCGCCCACTGGAAGGCGGCGCTCGCGCCTAACAGTCCGACGACCCAGGCCAGCCACGGCGTCAGGTCGAACGCCACGGTGAGGCCTTTGAGGAGCAGGGCGAGGACGATCGTGCTGCTGGGAATTAAGAGCGGGCTCACCGTCATCATGACCGGCGATGGGCCGCCGCCGTCGCCGTTGCCGCCCCCGCGTGATTCCGCCTTGCCTTTCCCCTTCCCCTTCCCGCCGCCACCAGCACCCGATGGAGCCACCTTGCCGGCCAGCAGAAAGGCGGTGATGATTTGGATCGTCCGATGGCCCAGATGATAGAGCCCCTTCGGCTGGTAGAAGGCGAGATGCGCCACCAGGTACGCCGCCACGCCGATGCCAAAGGCCTGCGCCGCCGCGTCGAGGGGGAGCGTCGGCTCGCGCAGCATGACGAGCAGCGCCACGACCCAGCCGGCCGTCGCCGGCAGCAGGGCCACCCCGGAGAGCCACTTCAGCGTCGTGACGACGGCGGTCTTAACCGTCGAGGTGGGTTTGGCCATGCAGGTAGGGCTGGAGCACGTCAGGCATGCGGATGCGTCCGTCGGCTTCCTGGTAGGTTTCGAGTAGACAAACCATCGTTCGGGCCAGCGCCACGCCGGAGCCGTTGAGGGTGTGAACATAGGCCGTCTTCGTCGAGCCCTTGGGCCGGTACCGGATATTCGCGCGCCGCGCCTGGAAGGCCTCAAAGTTGCTGCAGCTGGACACCTCCAACCACATGTCCAGACCCGGCGCGTACGCTTCGAGGTCGTAACATTTCGCCGCGGCGAAGCCCAAGTCTCCCGTCGCTAACAAGACCACCCGGTATTGGAGACCGAGTCGCTGTAGAATCGTCTCCGCGTTCTGGAGGAGCGACTCGTGCTCCTGGTAGGAGGTCTCTGGCGTGGTGAATTTCACTAACTCCACCTTGTCGAACTGGTGGACCCGGATGAGCCCCTTCGTCTCCTTGCCGTAGGAGCCCGCCTCGCGGCGGAAGCAGGCGGTGTAGGCGGTGTACTTAATCGGCAGCTGTGCTTCGTCTAACACCTCATCCCGGTGGAGGTTGGTCACCGGCACCTCGGCCGTGGGCACCAGGAAGAGGTCGTCATCCTTCAGCCGATACATATCCTCCTCGAAGCGCGGCAACTGTCCGGTCCCGAACATCGAGGCCCGGTTGACCAGGAATGGTGGGAAAATCTCCCTATAGCCGTGCTCTTGCGTATGGACATCTAACATCCAACTCCAGAGCGCCCGCTCCAGCCGTGCTGCGCCCCCCTTGTAGAGGGGGAAGTTGCTCCCGGTCATCTTGGCCGCCCTGGGAAAATCCAGGATGTCGAGCGCCTCTCCTAACTCTAAGTGAGTCTTTGGCTGAAAGACGATCTGCGGCCGCTTGCCCCACTCCTTCACGATCTTGTTAGCCGTATTTGAGCCTACCGGAACGCTGGAATGGGCTAAATTTGGTATTTGCTCTAATATTCGAGCCATTTTTACATCTATTTCACCCACTTTAGCATCAAAAGACTTAATTTTTTGGGATAGCGTTTTCATCTCAGCGATACGCTTGGAGGCATCCTGTTTCTGACCTAACAGCCTCGCGATCTCCTCCGAGGCAGTGTTTTTCTGATGTTTCAGCTCCTCGGCCTCGGTTAGCAGTTTACGGCGCTCGGCATCCAGGGCTGCAAAGCCTGAGAGATCCAGCTTCGAGTTCCTGTGGTGGAGAGCCTGCTTGACGGCCGGCAGATTCTCGCGGAGAAACTTGAGATCCAGCATGCGCGTTACCCCTTGATCACTCCCAGCGGGCGCAGCTTGGCCACCTTCCGGGCCAGGCCGGCCTGGTGGACCACGTGGACGACGTCGTTGACGTCCTTGTAGGCTTTCGGCTGCTCCTCGGCCACCCCGCGAAAGCCCCGGCCCATGACGATGACTCCGCGGGTTTCCTCTAACTCGCGCTCAATCGAACGGCCGGCCGCCTCCTTGACCGCCTGGGTGCGGGACATGACCCGGCCGGCCCCATGGCAGACTGTGCCGAAGGTTTCCAGCATCGCGCCGTCGCTGCCGGCCAGGACATAGGAGTTGCGGCCCATGTCGCCGGGAATGATGACCGGCTGGCCGACCGCACGGTAATCCTCCGGCAGCTCCGGATGGCCGGCCGGAAAGGCGCGCGTGGCCCCCTTGCGGTGGATGCAGAGCAGCCGCTGCTGGCCGTCCACGTCGTACGGCTCAAATTTGGCGATGTTGTGCGCGACGTCGTACACGAGCTCCATGCCCAACTCCTGCCAGCTCCGTTGGAAGACCCGCTCAAAACTTTGCCGCCCCAGATGCATGAGGAGTTGCCGGTTCGTCCACGCGTAGTTGGCCGCGCAGCGCATCGCTCCCAGATAAGCCTGACCCTCTTCCGACTCAATCGGCGCGCAGGCGAGCTGCCGGTCCGGCACGCTGATCCCATGCTTCGCCATCGCGCGGCCCATCAGGGCCAGCGAATCGTCGCAGACCTGGTACCCGAAACCGCGCGAGCCGGAATGGATCATCACCGTCACCTGACCCGGCTCCAGTCCGAAGACGCGCGCGGCCTCGTCGTCGAAGATCTCCTCCACCATCTGCACTTCGAGGAAATGGTTGCCGGAGCCCAGGGTGCCAAGCTGGTTCTTGCCGCGCTGCATCGCGCGTTCTGACACCGCGTCAGGGTCGGCACCCTCGAGACAACCCTGCGCCTCGGTGTGGGTCACATCTTCCGGCGCGCCATAACCGTGTTCGACGGCCCAGCGCGGGCCCTGCACCATGACCCGCCGCTCATCTTGGGGGCTCACACGAATGTCGCCGCTCACCCCCACGCCGCAGGGCACCTCATTGAAGAGTGTTGCCACCAGCGTCTTCAGTTTTGGACGCACCTCGTCAACGGTGAGCCGGGTGCGGACCAGCCGCACCCCGCAGTTGATGTCGTAGCCGACGCCGCCGGGCGAGATGACCCCGCCCGCCTTGGAGTCCATCGCCGCCACCCCGCCGATGCAGAAGCCGTAGCCCCAGTGGATGTCCGGCATCGCCAGCGAATACTTGACGATGCCTGGCAGACAGGCGACGTTGGCCACCTGCTGGACCGCCTGGTCTTTCGCCACATCCTGCAGGAGCTTCTCATCGGCGATGATGAGGCCGTCGACGCGCATGCCCGGGACGCTGTCCTTGGGAATCCGCCACCGGTAGTCGTCGATTTTCTCTAATCGGATATGTGTGGTGCGCTCAACCATGCGAGTTCGCCCCATGCACGAGCAATCAGCTATCAGCAGTCAGTGCTTCGACTCTCGCTCAGCACTGACCCTGAGCGAGCGAAGCGAGTCGAGGGGTCAGCAACCAGCTGATTGCTGATCGCTGGCTGCTGATTGCTATACGTCAAAGATCACCTGCGCCGTCCAGCCGCCGGCGTGCGGCTCCACCTGCAGCGCATGGTAGGTGACCGCCTTGATCTCCTTGCCCAGCCGGTGGCGCGCCGGATCAAACCGTCCGCCGGCGACGGTGGCCTGGAGCCGTTGCTCGGTGCAGGTCTGAAACGCAAACTGCGCGCCGATGAACCGGTCGGTGGCGGCGTGAAACAGCAATTCCTTCAGCCACGCCACGAAGAGCTCCGCGACCGTGCCGGCCTCGACCGTAACGGTGCGCCGCTCCGCGAGCGCGCGCGGCGGCGACTCGACCAGGAGTCCATACATCCCGTGCGCCGCGTTGGCGAAGAGCTCCTCCAGCGTCGAGCCGCGCACGCGCAGCCCCACGTCGGCGGTGTGCTCGAAATATTCGTACGGTGCCTCGGCCATGAACAGTTCCCGTCAGGCTGTCTCGCCGCCGGAGGGCAGCAGGTCCAAATGCGGGCGCAGCCAGCTCAGCGCCACGCCGGCCAGGAGCGCGCCGCCGATGACGTCGCTGGCCCAGTGGTCGCCCAGGTAGACGCGGCTGAAGGCGACCAGACCCAGCACCACCACCAGGCCGGTCATGAGCCGGCGGCGCGCGGCCACAGGTTGACCGCGCCCCGCCAACCAGGCGAGCGTGGTCCCGAGATAAAAGGTGCGCAAGGTATGGCCGCTGGGGAACGAGTAGGGCGTGCTGATGTGCTGATGGAGATGCCAGGGATTCCGGTCGAAGATCGCGGGAATCGGCGCCTGGGGAATGCGGTATTTCAGCGCCAGCTCCACGAGGGTCGCCGCCACGAAGCTGCCCAGAAACCACACCGCGGCCCGTCGCGAACGACGCGCCAAATACCAGCCGATGAGCGCCCAGCCGATGAGCGTGAGCTCAACCGAGCCCAGCAAGGTGAACGAAAACAGCGCGTAGTCGAGCGGCCGGGTGCCGATGCGCTGGGCCTGCTGCGTGGCCCAATAGTCGCAGGCCTGCCACCAGCCGCCCCGCACGGCGAGGCTGAGCAGGAGCAGCCCGGTGGCAAACAGGAGCGCCGTCGGAACTTGACGAGTAGTGTGTGGTGGGTGTGCCATCGCGTTCTCGTCCCCGGCGCCGGCATGGAAAAGTTGGTGGGGCGCCCGGGTCTCGAACCCGGCACCCACGGGTTAAAAGCCCGTTGCTCTGCCAGATGAGCTAGCGCCCCGCGTGGGGACATGGTAACACACACGCCAAGGCCCGCGCAAGAACTGGGGACGTGGCGGCGGGCGCAGCGTTAGCGCTGTTTTTTGGCGCGTGTCGCCGCTTTCTCTTGCTGTTTGGCTTCGTGTTTGGCGCGGATCTTGGAGAACTCGGGGCGCTGGTCCGGCGTGAGGAGGGCCTCGATGCGGTCGAACTTGGAGCGCTGGAGCTGTTGCAGCTGGGTGTTGCACTGGTCGTAGAGCGCGCGGCGCTGCTTGGCGGTCTGCTCGGCGATCTCCTGGGCCTCGGTGGTCTGGTCCGGCGTCAGATGCAGTTTCTTCTCGAGCTGCTCGACGAACTGGTCCGCGTCGTGGCGGTTCTGATGCGCCTGCACCGGCCCACCGAGACACCACAGTCCCGCGGCCACCACGCCCACGCCCCACAGTAACCGGGTTCGATTCATGGCTGTTCCTCCGTGATCATTAGACCGCCAGCAGTTCCTGCTCCTTGGCCTGGAGATGCTCATCGATGGAATGAATGTGTTGATCGGTCAACTTCTGGACCCGCTCCTGCGCCTTGAAGGCCTCGTCCCGGCTCGCCAGCTTGTCCTTCTCGAGTTTCTTCACGGCCTCATTGGCGTCGCGGCGCACGGTGCGGATGGCGATGCGGCCATCCTCCGCCATCTTGCGCGCCAGATGGTCGAGCTCATCGCGCCGCTCCTTGGTGAGCGCCGGCACCGGCACGCGCACTAACTTACCGTCGGCCTGCGGGGTCACCCCCAAGTCGGATTTCTGGATCGCCTGAACGACCGCGGAGACGAGATTCGCGTCCCAGGGCTGGATCACGAGCAGTCGCGGCTCCGGCGTGGAGAGGGTCGCCAGCTGCTTGATGGGCGTCGGCGTGCCGTAATAGTCGACCTTGACCGACTCGACCAGGCTCGTGGAGGCCCGCCCCCCGCGCAGCTCATTGAAGGCGCGCGAGACATTGCCGGCCGCCTTCTTCATCTTGTCCTCGGCGTCATGCAAGATCGTCTCGAGCTGGGTCATGTCGCGTTCCTCCCCCCGACGACGGTGCCGATCGTCTCGCCCAAGACCGCCCGGCGGATGTTGCCGGCTTTCAGCACATTGAAGACGAGGATCGGCAGATTGTTCGCCATGCACAGGCTGATCGCCGTCGCGTCCATCACCTCGAGACGGCGCTGCAGCACATCCAAAAAGCCCAGCCGGGTGAACCGCTTCGCCCGCTTGTGCCGGTGCGGGTCGGCGGTGTAGACGCCGTCGACCTTCGTGCCCTTGAGCAGCACCTGCGCATCGATCTCGGTGGCGCGCAGGGCCGCGGCCGTGTCGGTGGTGAAGTAGGGGTTGCCGGTCCCGCCGACGAGGATCACGACCCGCTTCTTTTCGAGATGGCGGATCGCGCGCCGGCGGATGTAGGGCTCGGCGATCTTGTGGATGTCGATGGCGGTCTGCACGCGGGTTTGGACGCCGAGTTTCTCGAGGGCGTCCTGCAGGGCGAGTCCGTTGATGACGGTCGCCAGCATGCCCATGTAGTCGGCGGTGGCCCGGTCGATGCCATCACTGGAAGACTTGGCGATGCCCCGGTAGATGTTGCCGCCGCCGACGACGATCGCGATGCCGACGCCGAGGCGGTGGACTTCCCGGATCTCTTTGGCGAGGTTGACGGTGGCGGCCGGGTCGATGCCGTAGGCGTGGGGCCCCTGGAGGGCCTCACCGCTGAGCTTGAGGACGACGCGCTGGTACTTGGGTTTCGACGGCATGTGACGACTCAGGTCGTCTTACTCGCCCACCTGCATCCGCACGAAGCGGCGGATGATGATGTTCTCGCGCAGTTTGCCGATCAGCAGTTCGAGGCACTGACCGACCGTCTGCGCCTGATCCAGCACGAAGGGCTGGTCCAGCAGGCAGTGCTCGCGGACGAAGGTGTCGAGCGTCCCCTGATCGGTCTCCGCCTCGAGGGTGGCGGGCGGAACCTCCTCCCGCCGGAGATACCGGGGGCGCATCGCGGCGATGTGCTTGGCGATGTTCCGGCAGAACTGCTGAAACTCGCCGGTCTTAGCCACAAAATCAGTCTCGCAGTTGATCTCAACGAGAGCGGCCAGCTGGCCGTCGTGGTGGAGGTAGGTGCCGATGCTGCCTTCTGAGGCGGCGCGCGTCGCCTTCTGCTGGGCGATGGCCGCGCTGTTCTGGCGCAGGTACTCGAGGGCACGCTGGAGGTTGCCCTGCGCGTGCTCCAGCGCCTGGCGGCATTCGCCGATGGGCGCGTCGGTTTGCTCGCGCAGGGTTTTCAGAACGGCGAGGTCAACCTTCACCCCACCACCTCCTGATGGGCCGCCTCCGGCGGCCCGGCGGCACGCCGCCCACCCGCGGCGCCACAGCGTGTGCATTTAAAGCCGCGGGTGGCAGGAGGTGGTGGGGTCATCGGCTGTTACTCGGGGCGTTTCTCGTCGGCGGGTGTCGGCTTCACGATCCGCTTGCCGCTGCGGGGCTTGGCCTTGAGGACTTCTTCCTCGACCACCGCCACCTCGGGCGGCAGGGTCTCGGCGGCCGTGGCGGCTGACGCGTCCGGCGGGACCGGCCCTTCGGCGGCCGCGGCGGCCTCAGGAGCCGCCTCCTCGACCTGCGGCAGCAGGACCACGCCCGGGGGCTGGGACTCCGCGAACTCGCGGCGACCCTCCAGGCAGGCGTCGGCGATCATCGAGGCGATGAGCCGCACGGCGCGGATCGCATCATCGTTGCCGGGAATCGGCACGGTGATCCGGTCCGGGTCGCTGTTCGTGTCGCACACGGCGACTACGGGAATGCCGAGGCGGTTGGCCTCGTGGACGGCGATCTCTTCGCGCTTGGTGTCGATGACGAAGAGGGCCTGGGGCAGATGAGCGAGGTCGGCGATCCCCTCCAGATTCCACTCGAGGCGCGCCATCTCCTTGCCGAGGCGGGCCGATTCTTTCTTGGAGAGGGTCGCCAGGGTGCCGCTGTCCCGCAGGTCACGGATGTGCTGGAGGCGCGCGGCGCTCTTGCGGA
The DNA here is from genome assembly GCA_016206665.1 of Candidatus Omnitrophota bacterium. Taxonomy (GTDB): domain Bacteria; phylum Omnitrophota; class Gorgyraeia; order Aquiviventales; family JACQRC01; genus JACQRC01. The sequence continues at coordinate 11,825 of JACQRC010000104.1, forward strand.
TCGTCTGGAAGTTGGTGAGCAATCCGCCCAGCCAGCGGTTGACGATGTAGGGCATCCCGCATCGCTTCGCCTCCTCGCGCACGACCATCTGGGCCTGTTTTTTGGTTGCGATGAAGAGGAGCAGCCCGCCCTTGGCGGTCAGCTCGCGGGCAAATTGCTGGGCCTGGGCGAGGCGGCTCTGGGTCTGCTCCAGGTCAATGATGTAGATGCCGCTGCGCTCCCCGAAGATAAAGCGCCGCATCTTCGGGTTCCACCGCTTCGTTTGATGACCAAAATGGACGCCGGCTTCGAGGAGTTGTTTCACTAGGGCGCTCGTGACCACGAAGGACTACGACCTCCTCTCGTAAGAGTGGTGATTATAACATACTTTAACGACCTGCCAATACCTTATTTCCGGTAACGCCACCCCAGATAATAGCAATCAGCAGCCAGCAGTCAGCAGTCAGCAAACACCGTGTAGGCTGATTGCTGATAGCTGATTGCTGATTGCTATGATCAGGTGTCATTGGAAAGCCACTTGGAGCTCGTAGAGCTTCCGGTACAACCCGCTCTGGGCCAGCAGGGCCTCGTGATCGCCGAACTCGGCGATCCGCCCCTGGTGCAGCACCACAATCCGGCTGGCGTGGCGGATCGTCGAGAGCCGGTGGGCGATCATGAGCACCGTCCGGCCCTCCATGAGCCGTTCGACCGCCTCGGCCACTAACCGCTCCGCAGCCGCGTCGAGCTGACTGGTCGCTTCATCGAGAATGAGGATGGGGGCCTGGGTCAGCAACGCCCGGGCGATGGCGAGACGCTGGCGCTCCCCGCCGGAGAAGAGGGCTCCCTGCTCGCCGACCGGCGTGTCATAGCCGCGGGGCAGCCGGGCGATGAACTCGTGGGCGTTCGCCTGGCGGGCGGCCGCCGTCACCTCCTCCAGCGAGGCCTCGGGCCGGCCATAGGCGATGTTGGCGCGCACCGTATCGTTGAAGAGCATGACCTCCTGGGGGACGATGGCGATCTGGGCGCGCAACGAGCGGACGGTCACGCCGCGGATGTCGGTGCCGTCGATGCGCACCTCGCCCCGCGTGGGATCATAGAAACGCGGGAGCAGGTTCACCAGGGTCGTCTTGCCCACGCCGCTTTGGCCCACGAACGCGACGCGTTCCCCGCGCCGGACGGTGAGCGTGATGTCGTGGAGGACCGGCGCGTCCTGGTAACTGAACCAGACGTGGTCAAAGGTGATGGCCTCGCGCAGCGCCGGCAACTCGGCCGCCTGAGGCGGCTCGACAATCTTCGACTGGGCGTCGAGCATCTGAAAGATGCGCTCGGCGGCAGCGAGGGCCTGCTGGTTGATGGCATTGAGCTGGCTGAGCCGCTTGAAGGGGTGGATGAGGGACAGCAGCGACCCCAGAAAGACGAGGAAGACGCCGAGGGAATACTCGCCGGCGATGACGCCGCGGCCGCCGATCCACAAGAAGCAGGCCCCGCCGACGGCTCCGACCAGCTCGGTGAGCGGCGCTAGCACGTTCATCCGTTTCATCGACTTCATCGAAAGTTTGTAGATCTGCTGATTGTGCCGCTGGAACCGGTCCCGCTCGGCCTGCTCCTGCCCGAAGCCCTGCACCACCTGCATGCCGGCGATGGCCTCGTACAGCGTCGTGCTGAGCTGGCCCATCGTCTCCTGGGTGCGGACGGAGAGCTTCTTGATCATCCGCCCCACGCGCGCGATGGGCAGCGCAATGCACGGCAGCAGGACCAGCGCCCACAGCGCCATCTTCCAGTTGATGGCGAAGGCCAGCCCAGCGCACAGCGCCACCTGCAGCAGCTGGTAGATGCCGTCGGCAATCCCCTCGGTGATCGAGTTCTGGACCACCCCGACATCATAGATGATGCGCGAGACGAGCGCGCCGGTGGACTGGCGGGTAAAGAAGTCCAACGAGAGCGTGGTGAACTTGCCGAAGAGCTGCCCGCGGATGTCCCGGATGATCCGGGTGGCCGCGTCATTCATCAGGTAGCTCTGGAAGAATTCGAAGAGGCCCTTGAGGAAGATGAGGCCGGGCAGGAACAGGGCAATCGTCGTCAGCAACGCCAGCGGCGAGGCGGCATTGATCACCTCCACCAGGTGTGACAGCCAGCCCGGCAGAGGCGTGTGGAGCACGATGCGCTGGCTCGTAAAGACCTTGTCCGCCAGTGGGATGATCGCGGTCAGCGAGACGCCGTGGAAGGCGGTCGAGAGCACCATGCATCCAACACCCAACAGCAGGACGCCGAGGTGCGGCCGGATGAATTGGAGGAGCCGGAGGTAGGTCTTCATGGGATGGTGGGTATCCTACCACGCCCATTGACGAGCGACAAGGCCTTTTGCTATAGTGTAGCTCTATGTCGGACAAGCGGTTACGCGTCGCCGTGGTCGGCGTGGGACGCGCCGGCGCCCTGCACGCCAAACTCTATCATCAACTGCCCAGGGCCGAGTTAGTGGCGGTCTGTGACACCGACCGGTCCCGGGCCGAGGCGGTCGCCGCCGAGCTCCACACCACGGCCCTGACCGATTACCGAAGGCTCCGGGGCCTGGCCGAGGCGGTCAGCATTGCCGTGCCGGCCGGCCGCCACTACGCGGTGGGCAGCGACTGCCTCCGCCATGGCCTGCACGTCTTGATGGAAAAACCCCTGGCCACGCACCTGCCCCAGGCCGACCGGCTGGTGGCGCTGGCCCGCCGGCGGAAGCTGATGCTGCAGGTCGGCCATGTCGAACGGTTCAACCCTGCCTGGCAGGCGGTGGTCTCCCGGCACGGCCGGGTGCGCTATCTGGAGGCCGCCCGCATCAGCCCCTACCCGTACCGGGGCACCGATGTCAGCGTGGTCCTCGATGTCATGATCCACGACCTCGATCTCGTGCTGGCGCTCGTGCCCGGAGCCGTACGCCGCATCCAAGCCGTGGGCATTCCGGTCCTCTCGAAGCTACCCGATCTCGCCAACGTCCGGCTGGAATTTGCCAACGGGGCGGTCGCGAACCTCACGGCCAGCCGGGTGAGCGACGAGTCGGTGCGCAAATTCCGCGTCTTCCAGGAGGACGCCTACTTCTCCCTCGACTTCGTGGCGCAGACCGCCGAGATGGCGCGCCGCGACGGCCACGCGATCCACCGGGCCAAGCTGGCCATCACCAGACACCAGCCGCTCCAGGAGGAGTTGTCGCACTTCGTGGACGCCGTCCTGCACCGGCGACGGCCGCTGGTGACCGGCCGCGAAGCGCGCGCGGCGTTGGCCCTGGCGCTGCGCATCGAAGCGCAGTTGCGCCGCCGGTACGGCTAAGCCGCGGCCGTGCGCCTGTTTCTCGTTGCCGGAGAATCGTCGGGAGACCAGCGCGCAGCCAAGCTCGTCGAGGCCTTGCGCCGGCGCGATCCGTCCCTGGTCTGCGAGGGCGCCGGCGGGCCAGCGATGCAGGCCGCCGGTGTCTCGCTCATCGCCAATCTCGTCGAGCATGCCGCGCTGGGTATCACCGACGTCCTCAAAGCCTACCCCGTCTTTCGGCGCATCTTCCAACAAAGCCTCCGTCACGTCGAGCAGACCCGTCCCGACGCCGTCATTCTCGTCGATGCTCCGGGTTTCAACCTGCGGCTGGCCCAGCCACTGAAGCGGCGGGGCCTCACCGTCCTGTACTACGTCAGCCCGCAGTTCTGGGCGTGGGGCGAGCGCCGCGTGCGACTGATCCAGCGATACGTCGATCGCCTCTTCGTCCTTTTGCCCTTCGAGCAGGCCTTCTACCGGCAGCACGGCATCGACGTGGAATGGGTGGGCCATCCGCTCGTGGACGAAGCCCGCGCCACGAAGGACCGCGCGCACTTCCTCCACGACCTCGGCCTCGATGGCCAGTGCCCAACGGTGGCCCTGCTGCCCGGCTCGCGCGCGTCCGAGGTTCAGCGCCATCTGCCGCTGATGCTCGAGGCCGCCCAGCGGCTGCGCACCCACCATCCAACGACGCAATTCCTGCTCGCCCAGGCGCCGGCGCTCGACCAAACACAGTTTGTCCGCGACCCGCGCTACGCGGAACTGCCCCTGCGTACCGTCACTGGCAGCGCCTACGACTGTCTGGCGGCTTCGGATCTCGCGCTGGTTGCCTCAGGCACCGCCACACTGGAAACGGCGCTGCTCAATTGTCCGATGGTGGTGGTCTATCAGACGGCGGGGTTGACCTGGTGGATCGGCCGGCGGGTGGTGCAATTGCCGTACATCAGTTTGGTCAATGTGATCGCCGGGCAGGTGGTCGTGCCTGAGCTGATCCAAGCGGCCGCGACACCCGATCGGCTGACGCAGGAGGCGGAACGGTTGCTCCAGGATGCGGGGTTGCGCGATGCGCAGCGGCGGGAGTTTGCGAAGATCCGTGAGGCACTGGGGCCTCCGGGTGCTTCTGACCGCGCCGCGGCAGGCGTGCTGCGGTGGCTACAGCAGCGGTAGGTACTCTTTCAGCTCGAAGTCGGTGACGTGGGAGCGGTACCGCTCCCACTCGAGCCGTTTGTTGGCGATGAGCGACTGCAGCACGTGCTCCCCGAGTACCCGGCGCAGCAGCACGCTCTTCTCGGAGAGTTCGATCGCTTCAATCAAACTGCCTGGCAACGATTCAATCCCCCGGCGCTTCCGTTCCTCCTCCGACCATTGCACGACGTTGCCCTCCGCCGATGGCGGCAATTCGTATTGGCGCTCGATCCCGTCCAACCCTGCCGCCAACACCGCGCTGAACGCGAGATAGGGATTGCAGGCGGGATCCGGTGACCGCAATTCGACGCGGGTCGCCGACTCCTTGCCCGGTTTGTAGGCCGGAATGCGCACCAGATCCGACCGGCTGCGCGCGGCCCAGGTGAGGTAGACCGGCGCCTCATAGCCGGGGATCAGCCGCTTGTAGGAATTGACCCACTGGTTAGTGACCAGCGTCAGCTCCCGCGCATGGCGCAGCAGCCCGGCCAGAAAGTGCTTCGCCACTGATGAGAGATGGTGCCGGTCCCTGCTGTCGAAGAAGGCGTTGCGCTCGCCGCGGAAGAGCGAGATGTTGATGTGCATGCCGGAGCCGTTGGTGTGCGCCATCGGCTTGGGCATGAAGGTGGCGTACGCGCCGTGGCGCATGGCGATCTCCTTGACCACGAGCCGGTAGGTCATCACGTGGTCGGCCATCGTGAGCGCGTCGGTGTACCGGAAATCGATCTCGTGCTGGGAGGGCGCCGCCTCGTGGTGGGAGTACTCGATCCCGATGCCCATTTCCTCGACGGCGAGGATGATGTCGCGGCGCAGGTCGGTGGCCACGTCGAGGGGTGTCAAGTCGAAGTAGACGCCCGCGTCGATCGGGATCGGCGGCGCATAAGACGACTTGAAGACCAAGAACTCCAACTCCGCCCCGACGTAGTAGGTGTAGCCTAACTTCGCGGCGCGCGCGAGGTTCTGCTTCAGGACGTACCGCGGGTCGCCTTCGAAGGGTTTGCCACCGGGCCGCACGATGTCACAGAACATCCGGGCCACCGCATTTTCCTTCGGCCGCCAGGGTAAGAGCGCGAAGGTGTTCGGGTCGGGCAGGGCGACCATGTCCGACTCATCGATGCGCGTGAAGCCCTCGATCGAGGAACCGTCAAACCCCATCCCCTCCTCCAGCGCCCCTTCCAGCTCATCGATCGTGATGGCGACGCTCTTGAGCATCCCCAGGATGTCGGTAAACCAGAGCCGGATGAACCGGACGTCGTGCTCCTTCGCCATCCGCAGAACATACTCCTTGTCCTTGCGGACGGCGGGCGCTGACCGACGGGCAGGTTTAGGTTTCGTTAGCGTTGGCATAGACATACCCTTTCTTCTCGGTGATTACGGTTCGGCGATTTCGGTGATAAAAGCCGTGATGCCGGTGATAAAACCGGCTTTATCACCGGAATCACAGTTTTCATCACCGTAATCACCGAATAGTTTGTCGAGAGCAAAAAACGCGGCAGCCCCTCGCGAGGCTACCGCGTCTGCGTGATGTCGTCGGTGTGACGACCGATTACACGTCGAAGTAGAGGTAGAACTCGTAGGGATGCGGGCGGAGATTGACCTTCGGGATCTCCTGCCGCTTGTACTCGAGCCATACCTCGATGACGTCCTTGGTGAAGACGTCGCCTTTCAGCAGGTAGTCGTGGTCGCGCTCCAGGGCATTCAAGGACTCCTCGAGCGAGCCGGGGACGGTGGCGATCTTCGCCTGCTCCTCCGGAGCCAGCTCGTAGGTGTTCTTGTCGAGCGGCTTGCCC
>JACQRC010000011.1 GCA_016206665.1 Candidatus Omnitrophota bacterium
CGACATCCCCAAAGGGGAGATCACCATTGAGAACGTGCAGGAAGCCTTCTATATGGACGCCCAATATGGCTTTCAGATTTTGAACGGCAACCTCGCCGCAGCCATTGACGATTATGGCATCCTCTCGCCGCGCCCCGCGCGGTTCATGAACGATTTGGCCACCTACCGCATCTTCGTGGGCTGGCCGTGGACGGTGTTACACCTCGGGGCTCGCGTCACCAAAGGCGGCTGGCTCAAAAAACCGAAGCTCACCGCGGATGGCGTGATTCCTGGCGAGAACGCGATTGAGCTCAAAGCCGGGACGATCATCACTCCCCAGGTCTTCCAACAGTTGTGGACGCTCCACAACGAGTGGACCGAGGCGTTCTTTAAGGAACAGGATCGTCTGGCGGCGATCCGCCTGGTTGCGGCGACGATGGTGGATCGGCACGGGGGCAGGGAGCTCGCACCATTGCAGCGGGAGGAGCGGATCCTCTATGTGGTCCAAGCCCTCGTGACGAGCCTGATGCAGCAGCTCACCCCTGAGGCGACCGCCGCGCGGGTGGCGCGAGTCATCGGCATTGAACCCACCGCCGTGCAGGACGAATTGGCGATGCTCCAGCAGGTGCCCGCCGTCGCACAGATGCTATCGCGGGCCTACGGCCAAGGGCCCGCCTACAAGACAGCGCTCTCCTTGCAGGAGGCGGCCGAGCAAACGGCGAAGCTCTTCGGCATTGCGTCATCGGCTGCCCTCGCCGAGATCCAAGCGGCAGCCCCGCGCTTTGACCGCTCCGAGGCGCCCGTCGTCATGGATATCTTGAAGCGGCAGCTGCTCTCCTCTCAATGGCTCCAGCACTCTGCCCGGGTCCTCTTTGAAGTTGCGGACAAGACCCCTGCCGAGCGCACCCACATCCTCAATGCCATCTTCTACGTGGACGAGCGCGACACGCCTCTCTTCCGGGATGCGGCGGGGCACCCCTCCCGCGCTAATCTGGTTCAGGCGGTCGCGTCAGGGGTACTACCCCAGTACGCGCTCGCCGCCCACGACTACGTCTATGACATCGTTCCTGAAGGGGGTCTGACCTCGGCTCCGGCGGCTCCACCTGGTGCACCCAGCACGCCGGTCACGCCACCGGTTGCTCCGATTGGCCGGGCGCCCAAGGTGGTGGGGCTGACCATCACCGGGAAAGCGGCCAACCAATACGGGGACGTGCTTTCCCGACAGGCCCAGGAGCTGCTCCTGGAGCTGGAGCTCAAGTTCGGTAACCGCCGAGAAGCGCTCTTGGCACAGCCCGAATCCATCGAGCCGGGACCGTACAAGATCCGCGACAACCAGGGTGAGGGATGGACCGACGACGAGGTGTTCGGCAGGACGTGGATCGTCAATGCCCATCTCCAGTCGCCGGAGACGCCGCTGTCTCTTTCGGATCCAAATTCCAAGTACTGGTTCGTGGACCACGGGGAGGGGGTCTCTCACAAGGAAGACAGTATGCTCTCCAGCTTGCGGGCAGTCACCCAGGCGGTCCGTGGCGAAGGGGCCGCGAGGGGGCTGGGGATCCCCCGGATCATGTTCCGACCCGTGGAGCTCGCCTACGACTCCCGGGAATTCTTCACGGCCGATGGGGAGCCTGTCGCCGGAGCGTTCGCGGACCTGGCCCTATACCTCGCCAACAACGCCGCAGAGTTGGTGCGCAACGGTTCGGCGCCCGCTGTGCTTCTTCCCTTCATCTACTCGGCAGAGGAAGCCAGGTTGTGGGGCGACGTGATTGCCTGGCTGGAAACGCGCCTGGGCTTGGCGGCCGGCACGGTCAAGGTGTACACGCTTCCTCCGGCTGTAGCCACGTCCCAGCCTGCCGAGGCAGAGCTTCGACCTCTCATCCGCCGCGTCCTGTCCTATATCCATCGCTATCTGGCAGGTGAAAACGCCGCGGTCCAGGCCTTCGGCACAGCCAAGCTCCGGTTGGCGCAGACCCGACAAGGAGCGATGGAGCAGACGCGCTTCCTCTGGGAGCAGCTGCACGCAAGCGCGGTCTTGAGTGACGACGGACACCCCGTCACGAGCGAACGGCTTGGCAAGATGATCCAGGAGGAGTTCCAGCAACTGGGCTTTCGTCAGGAGCAGTCACGCGTCCGAGCGGTCTTGGAGGCATATCTCGCCGGCGAGAGCCAAGTCGTCAGGCCTTCCCTGAGGGATCTGCTGGATATCGCGCTCCTGGAGGAGCCGGACGATATCGTCCGCGAGGCGCTGGCCGAATATGTCAAATCGCTCAACACAACTGGCGGAAAGCGGGCGGACTTCGTCCGCCGCGCGCGCAGGGAAGATCTCGCGGCGCGAAACCGGGAACGCCAAATTCGGGAACTGGAGCAGCTCTTGGCCAGCCCCCGGTATCGGGGCCTCGTTCCCGCCATCTCGGCGGAGCGGGCGGTGCGGCTGCGGGGCACCATCCAGGAGGATCTCAGCTACACCAACCGGATGGCGGATGTCTTTTGGGTCTTCATGGCAAAGCTCAAGCAGGCCAGGTCCCTCATTCTCACCACAGGCCCGGCGACGCCCACCGGCGAGCAGTCCATGTCTCGCACGGGAGGGCCCCTCGCCAACTACTTCGGCGGATGGTGGTTTTCGGCCGCGCTGGATTTGTTCTCGGGACCTGACTACGCCCTGTACGGGCCGGATGGCATTGCGGGCACGCTCCCCCGGTTCGTGAATGGCCAGAAATGGCAGGACCAGATTCAGCAGATCCGCCGCAACGACATCAGCTTCGTGCAAAGGGTCTTGAGGCCGGAGGTCCGGTACCTGCGACCCTTCTTTGTGGACGGGGACCATGGGTACGGCACGCTGCACGCCGTCATTCGGAACGTCATCAACCTGGCCCGGGCCGGGGCTGCCGTGATCCATATCGAGGACCTGTACAAGAAGGTCTGCGGTCATATGGGCGGCAAGGGGGCGGAGTCCATGGATGTCGTCCAGACCCGGTACAACGCGGCCCGCAACACGATGCTGACGATTGGCTCCCGCCAGCTCCTGTGTGGCCGAACCGACCGGGCGGATGCGGTCAAGCTCCACGGGGAGACGTCGCCCCTGGACCACGTCTTCATCAAAGGCGCGACGGCGCCCATGGACAGGACCTTGTATGACGCCATCAATGAGGGCGCGCGATCCGGCGAGCCCGCTCAGGCGAAGCAGGCGGGAGAACAATGGATGAGAGCCGCCAACCTGATGACCCTGACGGAGGCCGTGGCTCAAGCCCTCGCCCAATTCGCGGGACCGAACCAGGAAGCGCTGCCTGACCTCTGGAGCCACGCCACCAATCCGCTGTACGGCCTCTCCAAAGAGCTGGAAGGCGGGGAGGACGCGGGCGGCCTGGGACGGGTCAAGACGCTGGCCAAACTCCTCGTCGGCCGCGAGGTCTCGGCCGCGGAGGAAACCGTGAAGGCCTACGTGTCGGCGGTGGCGGATGCCATTCGCACCGCTAAGTTGCCGGCCTGGGAGCGGAATCAGCGGTTGCGCATCTGGCAGACCGTCAATGATCCGTTCAAGCTGCAGGGCTTCCACGTGGATGATATGAAAGCCTTGGCCGAGCTCATGGGGGTGGATGTGGTGACGGATCTGCGGGCTTGGCGGAGGCTCTCGGCCGCGGGACAACTGGGTGGGAAAATATTCTGGAATCATTACGTCGCCAGAGACGAGACCGGCATGTTCCAGTACGCGGGCAGCGACACGGCCGCTGTGGTGGCCATGCGGGCCGCAGCGCCACGGGTGGAGATTCTCTGGGCGGAGACCCACCATCCGGACATTGAACAGATCAAGTTCATCACCAAGCACGTCCGGGCGGCCTTCCCGGACAAGTTCTTCGCGTACAACGTGTCGCCCTCGTTCATGTGGCTCAAGCTGAAGCCCGACACGACGGACGCCGAAATAGCGGAACAGCTGAAGAAGATCCGGGAGTTTCATAAGCGCTTGGCCACGGAAGCCGATGTGCAGTTCGCTTTCATCACGTACGGCGCTGGTGAGCTGGATTCCCTCTCTATGCAAAAACTGTTCAAGGCGATGTATGGGGAGGAGAAAGGCATGGCGGCGTACGCGGAGGCCCAATTGGAACAAGTGCGATTGGGCGATCCTTTCGTCAATGCCAACACGGCCATGGGCACGAAAGAGGCGGATCTCATCGAAGCGCTGGCCGGGGGCCTCAGCGCTGCGTCGGCCGAAGGGACGCAGAGCCAGTTTGAGGAAGCGGTTGTGGTCGAGCGAGAGGAGGCGCGCGGCTTCGAACCGGCGTACAACCAACTTGAGCCTCGCGACCGCGTCCTGCTCGATCCAAAAATTGAGTGGGCGCTGGCCTCCTTTGAGCCGGCTGTGCGAGAGTCGAAGCGTCGGCCCGTCACCGAAGCCTTGGCGCGGCTCTATACCGAGCAAGTGAGGGACCCCCAGACGCGCAAGCCCCGCGCACCCGTCGTGCAATTGCTGGTGACCGTCCACGAGATGGACCAGCAGCGGGCATTCGACGTGGCAGATCAGGTGCTGGGGATTGCGCTGACAGGCCGTGATGTGAGCGTTGTGTACCTTGAAGCCGGGCAAGAGGTTCGCAATCGCATTGATCTCATCATCAAGGAGGCCGTGGCTGCGCGCTTCCCGAAGGGTACCGAGGTCGATAAACAGGTCCGGAATGCTTTCCAAAGCATCATCACGCGCATCCACGACAACCCCTTTGACCGGGAGCGTCGGTTCATCGAAAATCTGACGGGTCTGGGGCTGTCCCCTGCCGTCGCATATCAGATATTCAACGCGGCCTCCAAGGCCAACCCGGCGGCCCCGCTGAAGCATGTGGTCTACGGATACTTGATCGCCGCCAAGGCCTGGGAGCTGTTTCCAGACACGAGTCCCGGCCAGTTCACCCTGAAGGTCCAGCGAGGCGGCGCAGGGGAGTTGGTGGACGCGACGCCCGAGATGCAGCTCAAGACCGACGACGTGGTCGTGTTGGAGCCGAAGCCGGCCGCGGCCGCGCCGGCCGGCCCGTCTATCACCAACCTGAAACCCGGTGGTCCGCTGGCTCATTCCGGACCAGGGCCAAAAGACTTCGGCGGCGGGTTGCCGATCAACGTGGACGGCAGTGACCGGCCGCAGGCACCGCTCGCCTGGGGGGTTATCCGGGGGATCGTCGAGCGCGCGCTCAACCAGCCAGGGGGCCTGGCCTTTCTTGAACAGGACGTGAAAGAACTCCAGGACTTAAAACGCGAGATCAAAACCATCTTTGCTAACTCTTACAGCGGACCCCGCGATCTGCGTTCCGTCTTGGCTATCATTCGTGCGCGGATTCGGGGAATCTTCAGTGCCGATCTGGACATCGTCTGGAATGATAAAGATAAGGGATGGCGATATCAGGCGCCGCAGGGAGAGCAGCCGGTGCCATGGAGACAACAGACGAGCGACTTTACCGCAGTCCTCGACACCTGGCTCCAGCAACATAGTCCAGCAGCGCCGTTCCGAACCGAAGAGGGCGCCATCGGGAAGGGGAGCGCCGTGGCGGAGTGGAATCGGGTGCAGCTCACACGGCTGGAGCCCGCCCAGGTCACCCTGGCCCGGCGCAAGTTCGATGAGCTCGTACGGAAAGTCGAGGCCGCTCAGCTCACCAAGGAGGAGCAGACGCAGGCGAGCCAGGTGTTGGCCCAGTTGGAGGCCTTCTTCGCTCGCGGAGCGATTGTGACCTTTAACGCCATCGTCCGCGGTCCCGAAGACTACCTCCTCGCCTTTGCCGATGCCAACCGCCTCGCCCTTCTGTCAGCGGCCTTCAACCATGACCTCTTCGCTTATCTTGATGAGCTCCTCTTCCACGAGGGCTACGTGGCCGCCGTCGGCGAGGACTCCTATGAGGCCCATCAAGCCGTCGTGCGCGGCCTCCAGCGCAAGCTCTTCGGCCAGGAGAACCCCTTGCAGCCGGCGCTGAGAGCTTACATCACCGCGCATCTGCCGGCGGGTAGCCTCCGCATCGAAGATCAAGACGCGCCGCCGATCGCCAATGGGCCCGCCACGCCGGACGTCTCGATCAACCTGGCGGCCATCGAGAACGCCATCCTGACTGCGATGACGCCGGAGGGTCTCAAGACGGCCCTCCTGATCACGTTTACGAATGAGGAGCTTTCGCACGAGAACCTCAATGGCATCGGGAATCTGCCAACGACCGCGGCCCAGTTGGACAGGCTGCTGACGGCCGCGGTGCTACCCGGAATTCCCGCCCAGGAAAAGAAAGCCGAGATTCTTCGCCGCTTGAGCAAGACGGCATACCTCCAGCAGGCTCTGGTCCGCGCTCAGGCGAGCGTAGCGAGTACTGAGCGAGGCGAGCGCAGCGAGCCGAGTCGAAGGGCGGCACCGGAGGGGGACGACCTGTCTCGCCTTGACGACGACGGCGCTCCGTCTGCGAGCGCAGCGAGTGTCGAAGGGCCGACCACGTCCGATGAGCGGCGCGCCGAGGGAATGAGCGACGAGGAACTGGAGCACACCGCCGCCAGTCTGGCGTCCCCCCGCACCCCGCCCGTGCGCATCGAGCGACCGGCTGCGCCGGGGCCGAGCGTGTCATTGCCGAAGGATACCATCCTCTACGATGCGTCGCCGGACGCGGCCAAGCGGATCATTGATGCGGCTATTGGGGCGGGTCAGACGGACGTCCCCGTATCATCGGAACTCGGGGTGGCTGCGGTTCCCGTGTCACCGGAACGACAAGCCAGGGTGCCGCTTCGGCGCGCCATCCTGGCGCAGCTGGCCACGGACACGCCGCCGGCCGAGCAGGTACTGATTGCGCAGTTGAAAGTCACCGGCATGACCGAGGGTGAGGCGGGTGGCGTGGTCAACTTCGTCAAGACCCGCTTGGCCGACGCCGAGAAACCGGCGAAGGCGCCTAAGCTGACCGCCGCCCTGCCTGCCGCGGCAGCCAGCCCCCGCTATGCCGCGCTGAGCCAGGAGGCCCGCAAGGTCATTGACACGGAAATCACCTACCCGAGCATCCCGCTCGACATCGCCACGGTTCGCGACGTCCTCGCCCAACTTGACGAGCAGACACCGCCTGCCAATCAGACGTTGATCGACCAACTTGGAGCAGCAGGGGTGGACGGCTGGCTGGCGCAGTCGTGGGTGACCGCCGTGCGCAACGGTTTGGCTAAGGGCAAGGCGTCCGCGACCGGCGCCAGGCAGGAGCCGGGGCTCGCCGTACAACTCGCCGCAGAAGCTGAGCCTTCCTTCAGACGGGCGGAGGAGGCGCGCCGCGCAGCCCAGCCGGCTGCGCCGCCGACCGGCCCGCCTGCCCTGAGCGCAGTCGAAGGGCCGGCGACGGCCACCGACCGAGACCTCGTAGGCGAGGAAGTCGCTGCCTTTGTACAGGAATATGCCCAGCGTCTCCTCCACACCACCGCCACTCAGCTGGCCCCGCCCACCGGCGGCATCCTCGCCGCGGATGAGAGCGTGGGCACCGCCGCGAAGCGCTTGCAGTCGGTCGGGTTGGAGAACACCGCCGAGCATCGACAACAGATGCGCCAGGTCCTGCTGACGACGCCCGGCCTCAAGGACGCGGGCATCAGCGGCGTCATCCTGGACCGGGATACCCTGACCAACACGACCCCCGATGGGCGCCAAACCCTCATCCAGTACCTGCTCGCGCACGGCATCATCCCGGGTCTCAAGACCGATGAAGGGCTGGAGGATGATCCGGACGCTGCTGGCGAGAAGGGCGTGAAGCGGCCCAAGGACCAGGCGCTGACGAAACTCCCCGCGCTCTTGCAGCGAGCTCAGGAACTCGGCTTGGGCTTCACCAAGTATCGCACGACCAGCCGCGCCAATGACCCACCCGACGCCAACCTGCGGCTCAACGCCCAGGTGCAGGCGAAGCAGGCGAAGCTCGCTCAAGCCGCCGGCCTCGTGCCCATCGTCGAACCAGAGGTCATCTTTGACGGCAGTGATGGCAGCCCGGCCACGCACGATCTGGCCACCAGCTACACCACCACGACCCGGGTCCTGGACGGCGTCTTCGAGGCGTTGGCCCAGGAGGGGGTGGCCCTCCAGGGCGTGGTCCTCAAGACCAGCATGATCCTCGCCGGCAAGAAAGCCCCGGCGCAGACTGACCCCGAGACGGTCGGCGTCGCAACACTCAAAGGCCTGCTTAAAACCGTGCCCGCCGAGGTCCCGGCCATCGTCTTCCTCTCCGGCGGCCAGGCCGATGACCAGGCGACCGCCAATCTCGATGCGGTCAACCGCGCCGCCCAGACGCGCTTTACCGAAGCCCGGGATGCCGCGGCCAGCGAGCTGGAAGCGGAAGGCAACGCCGCCCGCGCGGCGGCCGTCCGCGCTCTGACCCAAGCCCCCTGGCAGCTCTCCTACTCCTTCGGCCGGGGCTTACAGGCGAAGGCCCTCAAGGCCTGGGCCGGTCAAGACGCCAACTTCGAGGCCGGCCAAGCCGCGATGCGCGCCACCGCCCTCGAGGTGCAAGCCGCGCGGCAGGGGCGGTTAGCACCCCCCATGACGCGGGAGTATCTGAACAATAACTTCAGTCAGTTAGATGAGCCGACGCGGATCAAGATTGCCGCTCTGCCCAACCGCGGCCAGCAGGTCTCGGCGCTCAAGGCGGCGGGGCTGACGGAGTCAGAGATTGACTTGCAAACCAAGGGTGGCGGGAAGCGGGCCGAGCTGGATAAACCGGTGCCTTGGGCTGAGCAGTTCCCGGCCATCAACTATCTGCCGAGCCGCGAGGTCATGCGGATGGCCAACGCCACGGCGCATCCCAAGATTGTCCTGCTGCACGAAGACTTCTTCCGCTACGGGCCGGATGGCGCCATCGCCCTCGAGCGGTTCCTGCAGCGGCTCGGCTTCGAGACTCTGCGGGAGGCGGCGACATCGAGCGCGATCAAACTGTACATCTATGTAACACCGCAGGCCCAGGCAGGGGCCGAGGGGCGTGTGCAGCGGCTGTTGGCTGCCATCAACACCGCTGCTGCAATGCAGCTCGATCCCTCATGGTTTACGATCGTGACGGATGTTCCGTCAGAACCCATCGCCGTCGCTATTGGTCCAGGCCCATGGCTGCTCTATGAGGCAGCGTACGCACAGCCCGACGTCATGGTTGAACTCGATGAGGCCAACACCACCGACGGCCAAATCGTCTCGGCTGCGACCGCGCTCTATGCGGGCCTCGAAGCGGCGGCCAACGGCGGCAAGTTGCCGGAGCCGGTGGCGAAGCAGTTGAACGTCGAGGTCACGGACAACCTCATCGAAGTCAAGCCGATACCGATTCAGGACAACATGCGGGCGCAGCAGGCAGAGTATCAAGCCACAGTGAGGGGGTCACACTAAACCAACCGAGAGTTGTGGGCAGTGTCAAACCATCCCCCGGTCCTCGTCAGCAGCGATGACCGGGGGCAAATTATTTATACGCTCCGCCACGCGGGCCGATATACAAGACGTGAATCAGGCCCTCGGAGACAAACAGCTGGTAAATGATACGGTAGTCACCAACCCGGATGCGGCGGATCTCTTCACTTGTGCCTTGCAGCTTGTTGCCACAATAAGGCTGGTCGGGGAGTTTGCGGAGGAGGTGTTCGATCTTTCGCCCGATGGCCGGGAGAGACTGGTCAATCTTCAGCAGACGCTTGCGAGCATCGTTGGCCAAGACGATGCGAAGCGGCGTCATCCCATGCGCTTCGCCCGCCGCGCTCGCTGGCTTGCCAGCTCCGCCTTGACCTGTTCCCAGGACGCCGTTTCACCGCGCCGCATTTGCGCCTGGCCTCGCCGAATCTGCCGGGCGTAGGTCCGGTAGTCCTCATCCACGACCCGCTTGGGGGTGAAGACCACCCGGTTGTTTCTAAGATCGGCTTCCAACAGACTGCCCTTGGCCAGATGCAGCCGCCGGCAGATGGCCATCGGAATGGCTACCTGGTTGTTCGTCGTCACCCTCACCAGTTTTTTGGTTTGCAACATCAGGTATCTCCGAGTTTCATAGACTCATAATCTATGATACCATGCCTCTGGCGGTTGTCAAGTTCCAAGCAACGAGGTCGTGGGGCCGGAGCTGGCTTGGCCGACGCGCCGGCCCGAACGGCTCTTCCGCTGAGCGGGCGTTTCAGCCATACCCCTATTGTAATGCAGGACCCTTTACGCTACAATAACGTGACTCATCATTCGACCCACCCAGCCATCCAGTGATCCGATGCCTTCACGCCTGAAAAACCAGGTGGCGATCGTCACCGGCGCAGGGCGCGGCCTCGGCAAGGCAGTCGCCAAGGCCTTCGCCTACGAGGGCGCCAAGGTCATCCTGGTGTCCCGCACCATCATGGAACTGGAGGCGGTCGCGAAGGAGATCCGGCAAGCGGGCGGCGAGGCGGCCGCGGTGCGGGCCGATGTCTCGCAGGAGCGCGATGTGGACCGGCTCATCGTGCGCACCCTCGAGCTCTTCGGCACCGCGGATATTCTCGTCAACAACGCCGGTATCCTCACTCCCAAGGGCCCCATTCAGAGCATCAAGATCACCGATTGGGAGCAAACGATGGCGGTCAATCTGCGCGGGCCGTTTCTCTGCATCCAGGCGGTGCTGCCCATCATGCTCAAGAAACAATCCGGCTGCATCATCAACGTCTCCTCCGGCGCCGGCAAGCGGGCCGCGCCCTTGTGGGGGGCGTATGCCGTCTCCAAATTCGGCGTGGAGGGCCTGACCAAAGTCGTCGCGGAAGAGCTCAGGCCCTACCACATCCGCGTCAATGCCATCAATCCAGGCGGGGTCCAAACCGCCATGCGCGCCAAGGCCTACCCGGAGGAAGATCCCCTGACGCTGCCCATTCCCGACGAGGTGGCAAGTCTCTTCGTCTATCTCGCCAGCGCCCAAGCCAAGGATGTAACGGCAGAATCTATCGATTGGCGCGACTGGGCGAAACGGCATCAACCGGCGGCCGTGCCAGCACGTAGCGCCGCATGAAGGCCGTCGTCTTTGATCATTACGGCGGTCTCGGTGTCTTGCGGCACCGCGATGTGCCGACGCCTCGACCCCGCGCCGGGGAAGTCCTCATCAGGGTGGAGGCCTGCGCGCTCAACCACCTCGACCTCTGGGTCCGGCAGGGGTTGCCAGGGATTCCCATGCCGCTGCCGCATATTTCGGGGAGCGACGTCTGCGGCACCGTGGAGCGTCTCGGCGCGCGCGTGCGGGGGGTGCGACGGGGCATGCGCGTCGTGGCGGCCCCGGGGATTGCCTGCGGGTGGTGCGAATTTTGCCGGCAGGACCGTGACAGTCTCTGCGCCTCCTTCGACATCCTGGGTCTGCAGCGGCAGGGGGGCTATGCCGAGTACGTCGTCGTGCCGGCCCGCAATCTCATTCCGGTCTCATCCCAGCTCAGCCCTGTGGAGTGGGCGAGCGTGCCGCTCGTCTCGCTCACGGCCTACCACATGCTGCTCACTCGCGGCAAGCTGCAGCGCGGGGAAACCGTCCTCATCCATGCGGCAGGCTCCGGCATCGGCAGCATCGCCATCCAACTGGCCAAGTGGCGCGGGGCGCGGGTCATCACGACCGTGGGCAGCACCGCCAAGATCGCCAAGGCCAGGCGGCTGGGCGCCGACCACGTGATCAATTATCGGACGGCCGATTTTGCGAAGGCGGTCCGGCGGCTGACCCAGGGCCGCGGCGTAGACCTCGTGTTCGAGCACATCGGCCCGGCGACGTGGCAGGGGAGTCTTTCGTCCGTCCGCAAGGGCGGGCGGATCGTCACCTGCGGAGCGACCAGCGGACCCGACATCACCATGGGGCTGCGCTACCTGTTTGCGCGTGAGGTAACCATCGCCGGCTGTTACATGGGCAGCGTCCGGGAGCTGCGAGCCGTCCTGCGCCTCATCGAGACGGGAGCGGTCAAGCCCGTCGTGGACCGCGTCTTTCCTCTGCGGCAGGCGGCCGCGGCCCAACGGATGATGGCGAGCCGCAATCATTTTGGGAAACTCGTGTTACACGTGACTGAGAAGCAGGGGCACTAAGCACTCAGCACTCAGCACTAAGAGAGGCAGGTGAAACGATGTTCCGGTTGATGCCGAAGGAAACGGCCTTTTTTGACCTGTTTGAAAA